>NZ_BGZH01000002.1:0-306124 GCF_009617755.1 Marinobacter salsuginis | reverse complement strand
AGTGTAGGTAAGGTCACCGCCCGGATCGATGAGCGCTTCGTGTTTTCCGTCGACAATCAGGAACTGGTTGGACTGGACGCCCTCGCCGGTCACCAGGGAATCGAACATCAGGCATTTGTGGTGTCCATTATCGAACAGGACAATCGGCTCGGCTGCCATTTCGGTCTCCCGCTGAATACAGTGTGGTCCGGCCGGAATGGCCGGATATTGCAAGCTGCGCGGAGATTACAAAATTGACAAAAGCCAACTATTGCCTCAGGTCAATTCTCTGATATTCCTCAAGTAACGATTTGTTGTTGCCGACCATCAGGCCAGCCGGGGCACCCGTTTGATCCCGCGGCGAATGCCCTGTTCCAGGGCGCTGCTGACCACCTTGCCGGTAAACGGCACGATGTCTTCAAAGGTGATGGTGTAGTTCACCCGGGTATGACCTTCAGGCGTGTCCTCGAACCGGATACGGCCAAGGTGATTGCGGATCGGACTCATGCTGGTGATGGTGTACTCGATCAGTGAATCCGGCTCGAAGTTGGTCACGGTTTCTTCCAGCCCCACCGGCCCGATGCCGATCTTACGGACGGAACCAATGCCATTGGGATCGGCCTGGTCGCTGTCCTTGATGCGTTTTACGGGCGCACCCAGCAGTTTTCCAAAACGGTGGTGGTCGGCGAACAGGGCAAAGACCCTTCGTCGCGGTACATCGAAGGTTTCATCAATTTCTATGGTGTACATGGCCATCAGCTCACTCTTTTTGTCGTTCGATACACCAAGCCTAAACCCTTGGCTCCTACAACAAAAGTCGTAGAAAGCGGCAGGTTTCAATCTGGCCCGGACTGACCGTTCAGTGCCGCGCAGTATGCCGGTAGTCCCGGGGCGACTGGCCCATTACCTTTTTGAAAAGCCGCGAAAAATAGTAGGCGTCGTCGTAGCCCAGCCGTCGGCTGATGTCGGCAAAACTCAGGCTGCTGTTATCCAGCATCTGGCACGCCCGCTCTACCTTGAGGTGCAGGAAGTGCTGGATCGGGGAGGTTCCGGTCTGCTCCCGATAGCGGGTGGCGAAATGGGCGGGGGACAGGCCGGCAAGGTCAGCCAATTGCTCCAGGCTGATACGCTCATCCAGGTGCTCCCGCATATAGTTGTGGATGGTTTCCAGCTCGGCCTGCCGTTCATGCCCGGTCTCGTCGGCGTTGATCGGAACCGCCGCTAACAGTTGCCGTAGCCGGTTGGCCGCGTGGATAAGGCCGCGGACCCGGAAACCGGTCTGCCGCACCGACAGCAGACCATTGAAGTCAACCAGAAGCCGGGGTTGGCGGCCCATGTGGCGAATGCGGGTCGGGCCGTCAAAACCCATATAGTGTCGGAAATCCTCAGCCAATGGTCCGGTGTAGTGCACCCAGTGAATGGTCCATGGATTGTCCGGATCGGCGGTATAGCGGTGGTTGGCGCCGGCCGGCAAAAGCAGCAGGTCGCCAGCCTCCACCGTGTAGGGCTCACCGCCGACGTTCAGGAACGCCCGGCCCTCGGTACAGTAGATCAAAAGATTGTCGTGATGGTGCTCCCGGTGCATGTGATGGCCTACGGCGCGCCGATAGTGGCCGAACGCCAGCGGGTAAAGATCCCGGGTGAGCGGATGGCTCGCCAGCAGTCGGATGATTGGTTCAGGCACGACGTAGCGAATGCTGTCTTTGGGCACCGGCCACTGTGAGGTTTGGGTCATTTCAGGTCTTTTGTTTTTAGGCTTAATCGAAAGATAGTCCATTACGGGCGAAATTTAGTCAATCGCCCCTTGGTCGATCCCGTGCTAGCCTTTGGTTAAACGTGGCCGCAACCCTTTGGTTCTGGCCGGCTTCCCGCACAACAACAAACAGGGACATCAACATGAAAAATGTACCGCTGTATCTCGCAGGTGAGTTCGTCGATAGCCAAACCAGTGAATGGATCGACGTTACCAACCCCGCCACCAACGAAGTGATTGCCAAGGCGCCTTGCACCACCGATGCGGAAATGCGCAAGGCCATCGAAAGCGCCGGCGAAATGTTCAAGACCTGGAAGGAAGTGCCTGTCTCTGAGCGCGCCCGGGTTATGCTCCGTTACCAGGCTCTGCTGAAAGAGCATCATGATGAGATCGCCGAAATCCTGGCACAGGAAACCGGCAAGACCTTTGATGACGCCAAAGGTGATGTCTGGCGCGGCATTGAAGTGGTCGAGCACGCTGCCAACGTCGCTTCCATGATGATGGGCGAAACCGTTGAAAACGTGGCTCGCGAGGTGGATACCCATTCCTGGATCCAGCCGCTGGGCGTCTGCGCGGGTATCACCCCGTTCAACTTCCCGGCCATGATTCCGCTGTGGATGTTCCCGATGGCCATTGCCTGCGGCAACACCTTTATCCTGAAACCGTCCGAACAGGATCCGCTGACGCCTATGCGCCTGGCAGAGCTGTTTGAAGAAGCCGGTGCGCCCAAGGGCGTTTTGCAGGTGGTTCACGGTGGCAAGGAGCAGGTTGACGTACTGCTGACTGATCCCGCCATCAAGGCCGTCTCTTTTGTAGGTTCTGTGCCAGTCGGCCGTTACATTTACGAAACCGGCACCCGCAACATGAAGCGTGTACAGAGCTTTGCCGGCGCCAAGAACCATATGGTGATCCTGCCGGACGCTGACAAGCAGCAGGTGATCAATGCCCTGGTTGGTGCTTCAGTAGGTGCTGCCGGCCAGCGCTGCATGGCAATTTCCGTCGCCGTTTTCGTGGGCGAAGCCCAGCAGTGGATCCCCGAGCTGAAAGAAGCCATGGCTAAAGTGCGTCCCGGCGCGTGGAACGACTCCGGTGCCAGCTATGGCCCGATCATCTCCGCCAAGGCGAAGGACCGCATTGAATCTCTTATTGCGACTGGCGAAGCCCAGGGCGCCAAGCTCCTGCTGGACGGCCGTGGTTGCACAGTAGATGGTTTGCCGGACGGCAACTGGGTTGGTCCGACGCTGTTCTCCGGTGTAACCACCGACATGGACATCTACAACGAAGAGATCTTCGGCCCCGTGCTGTCCTGCGTCGAAACCGACACCCTCGGTGATGCCATCGAACTGGTCAACAAGAGCCCGTACGGCAACGGTGTGTCCATCTTTACCAGCTCCGGCGGTGCCGCACGTCGCTTCCAGCATGAAATCGATGTAGGACAGGTGGGCGTGAATATCCCCATTCCGGTGCCCCTGCCGTTCTTCTCGTTCACCGGCTGGAAAGGTTCCTTCTACGGTGACCAGCATGCCTACGGCAAGCAGGCGGTTCGCTTCTACACTGAGACCAAGACGGTTACCTCCCGCTGGTTCTCCAGT
The DNA here is from genome assembly GCF_009617755.1 of Marinobacter salsuginis. Classification (NCBI taxonomy): domain Bacteria; kingdom Pseudomonadati; phylum Pseudomonadota; class Gammaproteobacteria; order Pseudomonadales; family Marinobacteraceae; genus Marinobacter; species Marinobacter salsuginis. The sequence continues at coordinate 302,800 of NZ_BGZH01000002.1, read as the reverse complement.
GAAGCAACCAGCACCGAAGCTAACTTCTCTATCCAGTTGCGTTAATTGCGTTGAAGGTGGGGTATTTGGGCCGGAACCTGTTTCCGGCCCCTTGTTTTCCCTGCCCAATGCCAAGCCTTCTCTATCTGGAGCGTAACGATGGACTTTAACCTCACCGAAGATCAGCTGGCGTTTCGCGAAGCGGCTCGGGCGTTCGCTGAAAAATCCATGGCACCCCATGCGGCGAAGTGGGATGACGAGCATATCTTTCCGGTCGATGTGATGAAGGAAGCCGGAGAGATGGGTTTCATGGGTATGTACACGCCCGAAGCACTCGGCGGCATGGGCCTTTCCCGTCTGGATACGTCGGTTATCGTGGAGGAACTCGCCGCTGCGTGTCCTTCAACCGCTGCGTTTATCACCATCCACAATATGGCTACCTGGATGGTCGCCAGCTTTGCGTCTGATGATCTCAAGCAGGAAATCGTGCCTAAGCTGGCCAGTGGCGAATGGCTCGCCTCCTACTGCCTGACCGAGCCGGGTGCCGGTTCAGACGCGGCCAGCCTTCGCACCAAGGCCGTGCGGGATGGCGACAGCTATGTGATCACCGGCAGCAAGGTATTTATTTCCGGCGCCGGTGCCACCGATATTCTGGTGCTGATGGCCCGGACCGGAGCGCCGGATTCCGGTTATAAAGGCATTTCCACCTTCGTGATTCCTGCAGATGCCGATGGCGTTTCCTACGGCAAGAACGAAGAGAAAATGGGCTGGCACAGTCAACCGACCCGGATGATCAGCCTCGAGAATGTCCGCATTCCGGCCAGCAACCGGGTGGGTGACGAAGGTGATGGGTTTGCCATCGCCATGAAAGGCCTCGATGGCGGCCGGCTGAACATTGCTACCTGCTCCCTAGGCGGTGGTCAGGCGGCTCTTCTCCGCGCCCGAAACTACATGCATGAGCGCGAACAGTTCGGCAAACCGCTGGCTGCTTTTCAGGCCTTGCAGTTCAAGCTGGCCGACATGGCCACCAATCTGGTTGCCGCGCGGCAGATGGTTCGCCTTGGCGCGTTCAAGCTCGACAACGCCGATCCGGAAGCGACACTGCACTGTGCCATGGCCAAGCGTTTCGCCACCGATGCCTGTTTCGAGGTGGTCAACGAAGCGCTGCAGCTTCACGGCGGCTATGGCTACATTCGCGAATATCCGCTTGAGCGTTACCTGCGCGACCTGCGCGTGCACCAGATTCTGGAAGGCACCAACGAAATCATGCGTCTGATTGTTGCCCGTCGCCTACTCGATGACGGCGTGGCTGAGGCAATTCAATAAGCATAGAAATGGGGCCAGATGACGATTTCGTCTGGCCCCATTTTCAGGATGAGGAATAAGAAATGAGTGACCTGATTCAGCTCGAAAAACGCGGACACATCGCGGTACTGACTATCAATAATCCACCGGCTAACACCTGGACAAAGGATTCCCTGATTGCCCTGACGAAAATCGTCAATGAACTGAACGAAGACCGGGACATCTTTGCCCTGGTGATGACCGGGCAAGGCGAGAAGTTCTATTCCGCCGGCGCCGATCTGAAAACCTTCGCCGATGGCGACAAGGCACGGGCCAATGAGATGGCCCAACTGTTTGGCGAGGCCTTTTCCACGCTTGGTCGTTTCCGGGGTGTCTCCATCGCCGCCGTGAATGGCTATGCCATGGGTGGTGGCCTGGAATGCGCCATGGCTTGCGACATCCGCATTGCCGAAGAGCACGCCCAGATGGCGCTGCCCGAGGCCGGCGTTGGCTTGCTACCCTGCGCCGGTGGTACCCAGAACCTGCCCTGGTTGGTAGGTGAGGGCTGGGCCAAGCGGATGATTCTGTGCGGTGAGCGGGTAAAAGCTGATACCGCACTGCGGATCGGCCTGGTTGAGGAAGTGGTGCCGAGCGGACAGAGCCTTGATAAGGCGCTGGAGCTGGCGGAAATGGCGTGCCAGCAGAGCCCGTCGTCTACCGCCCGGTGCAAGACCCTGGTAATGAGCGCCCGTGATGGCCGCAGCCACGACGACGGCTGGCGCATGGAGCGGGAACTGTTTGTCGAGCTGTTCTCCACCGAAGACCAGAAAGAAGGCGTAAACGCATTTCTCGACAAGCGCAAACCGGAATGGAAAAACCGCTGAAGCCGGCTGGAAAAGGCTGGCTCAAGGACCTGTTATGAGTGATCAACCCATTGTCTTTGAAGAATGGAAAACGGGCGACGGCACGCTGATCGCCGTGGCCCGATTGAATACGCCGAAGGCGCTGAACTCGCTGTCTCTGGAGATGATCCGGTTACTGACGCCGCAACTGAAGCGCTGGGCGGAAGATCCTGCAATCCAGGCTGTCTGGTTGGAATCTGAAGGCGACAAGGCGTTCTGCGCCGGTGGAGACATCGTCGCGCTGTATCGCAGCATGACTGAGCCGCAGGGTGCGAGCGAGGGCGAGGCGTTCTTCAATGAGGAATATGAGCTGGATTACCTGATCCATACTTTCCAGAAACCGATCGTATGCTGGGGACATGGCATCGTGATGGGTGGCGGCATGGGCATTATGGAGGGCGCTTCCCACCGGGTGGTAACCGAAGGCTCGAAACTCGCCATGCCCGAGATCACTATCGGCCTATACCCCGATGTCGCCGCCGGCTGGTTCCTTAACCGGACCCCCGGCCGCACAGGCCTGTTTCTGGGGCTGACCGGCGCCCGTCTCAACGGTGCCGATGCAGTTTTCACGGGGCTGGCGGATCGCTTCATCCGGCATGATCTGAAGGCCGATGTTGTTGCTGAACTCTGCAAGCGTGACTGGCAGGGCGACGATCCCCATGCCGTGGTTGGCAGCGTGCTCCGTCAATTCGAGCGTGAGAGTGCCGACGCCATGCCGGAATCACCGGTTCGTACGCATTTCGATGAGATCAACCGGGTAACCGATGCGGACTCCCTGGAAGCAACGGTTAGCCAGTTGAAAGAACTGTCCGGAGGCGACGGATGGGTGGCAAAAGCAACCCGCTCCCTGGCGAGTGCGTCACCCACATCTCTGGCTCTGGTCTGGCGGCACCTGCACGGTTGCAAACACAACAGCCTGAAAGAGGTGCTCGACAAGGAACTGGTACTTTCCACCAAGTGCCTCACCAAGGGCGAATTCGCCGAAGGTATCCGCGCGCTTCTGATCGACAAGGATCAGCAGCCCCGCTGGCGCTATGCGTCTCTTGCGGAAATGGATAGTGCGTGGATCGACGACTTTTTTAGCTGATCTATTACAAGAACAAGGAGAAAAGGCATGGCAAAAATTACCTTCATCGGCCTCGGTAATATGGGCGGCCCCATGGCCAGCAACCTCGTGAAAGCGGGCCACGAGGTCACCGTATTCGATCTGTCCAAAGACGCTGTTGCCGCCCTGGTGTCCGAGGGCGCGAAAACGGCAGACACCGCCCACGAAGCAGCCAACGGCGCAGAGTGCGTCATCACCATGCTGCCGGCCGGCCAGCATGTGGAAGCGGTATACCTGGGGGACGATGGTCTGCTGGCAAAACTGCCGGCCGGCACCCTGGTCATCGATTCTTCCACCATCGCACCGGAAACAGCCCGGGGCGTTGCCGAAGTGGCACGTGCCAAGGACATTCCATTCCTCGATGCGCCAGTCTCTGGCGGCGTTGGCGGTGCCAAGGCCGGTACCCTGACGTTCATTTGTGGCGGTTCGGAAGAGGCCTTCAACAAGGCCAAGCCGATTCTCGATGCCATGGGCAAGAACATTTTCCACGCCGGTGATCACGGTTCCGGCCAGGTGGCCAAGATCTGCAACAACATGCTGTTGGCCATTCTCATGTCTGGCACCAGCGAGGCGTTGGCGCTCGGCGTGAAGAACGGTCTGGATCCGGCGGTGCTGTCGGAAATCATGAAGCAGAGCTCCGGTGGCAACTGGGCGTTGAACGTCTATAACCCCTGGCCGGGAGTGATGGAAGGTGTACCCGCGTCCCGTAACTACGAAGGCGGTTTCCTGGTGAACCTGATGACCAAGGATCTGGGTTTGGCCTTCGACAACGCTGTGAAGAACCAGGCCTCTATTCCCATGGGCTCTCTGGCCCGTAACCTGTTCCAGCTGCACGCCGGGCAGGGTAATGGCAGCCTGGATTTCTCCAGCATCCAGCGGCTTTACAAGCCTGAATAAAGATTGGGTAAGGACACGATCAAAACGCCGGACGGGCGCTACCTTGTGGTAAAGGGGCGCCTGTGGCGTTGTTCGAATCCCGATCTTCCGGAGCAGGTGTATCGGGACCAGGTCAAGCGCCTGATGTCTGCTCGCCGGAAGGTGCGCGATGCGAGAGCGTCCCGCGATGAGAGTCAGGAGCGTGAGGCTCGGCAACAGGTGGATCAGGCCAAGCGCGCCCTGGGTGAGCGCGGGCCGGTTTGGTGGTCTGATGGCGAACCGGACTACACCCAATGCAAGATCGAGAACACGCCTTACGCCGAATGGTATCGTTCGCTTCAGGAGGCGAGTAAGTAACGTTTGGTCTTTTCGTTGAATAACCGCGAATACGCTGTTAATGTTTCACCCGCTACGATGGAAGAGCTGCCAGGGATAGTGCAGTTTCTGTAGCAGAATCATCCGGATTGATGACTTCAAAGGATTGAAGACATGCCCCAGGCAAATGGATTGCAGTTCACCGTCCGTGTTGGCGGTCTCCCCTCTGATATTTTTTCACTTGTTGGCTTTACCCTGACCGAACGCCTGTCCGAGGTTTTTTACGGTCGGCTTGAGCTGGCCAGCACCGATCCGTCAATTCAGGCCGCGGAAATTCTTGAGCAACCGGTGGATCTTGTGGTCTGGCAGGATGGCGAGCCGCTCAGGCGCTTCACCGGTGTGGTCAACGAATTCGTTCGGGGCGATGCCGGTCATCGGCGAACCCGCTATGAACTAATCATCCAGCCGCCGCTCTGGCGCCTGGGCCTGATGCACAATAGCCGGATCTTTCAGACCCAAAGTACCGAGGTCATCGCGCGAACTTTGCTGGAAGAGCGCGGCATTATCGACTCGGTTTTCGATCTGAAACGCACTCCAGAGCAGCGGGAGTATTGTGTTCAGCATCGAGAAAGCGACCTGGCCTTCCTCGAACGCCTTGCGGCTGAAGAGGGTTGGCATTACAGGTATGAACACGGGAGCGTGGACGCAGAAACACAGCCGGCGCTTATAATCGCCGACCATCATGGCGATGCACCGAAGCTTGAGCCGGCAGAATATAACGCCAAAGCCGGCGGCAGCAGCAGGCGCCCGGTCGTGTACCGATTTCGATATGAAGAGCGGGTGCGGGTGGCCTCTGTGGCCATGAAGGATTATACCTTTAAGAATCCCGCCTATAGTCTGATGCATCAGCATGCTTCCGGCGACCTGAAGCACCGGGAAGACTACCAGCACTACGATTACCCCGGCCGCTTCAAGGCCGATGTCAGTGGCCAGCCGTTTACCGAAGCCAGACTTCAGTCTCTGCGTAATGATGCCAGTACCGCATCCGGTGAGAGCAATCGCCCGGACTTCAGCGTCGGCGCCAAGGTTGAACTGAAAGAACATGACAGCGCCGGCTTGAACCGGGAATGGCTGCTAACCGAAGTTACTCATACTGGTTCTCAGCCCCAGGCGTTGGAAGAAGAGGGAGGCAGCGAACCCACCACTTACCACAACCAGTTCAATGCAATACCGGCCGATCTGACCTGGATACCGCAGAGGGCCCACCGTCCTCTTATGGACGGCCCGCAAATCGCGATTGTTACCGGCCCGGAAGGCGAGGAGATCCACTGCGACGAATATGGTCGGGTGAAAGTGCGCTTTCCCTGGGATCGATATTCAAAGAATGATGAGCACAGCAGCGCCTGGCTCCGAGTCAGTCAGGGCTGGGCCGGCGGGCAGTATGGCTTCATGGCCTTGCCACGAATCGGCCACGAAGTGATTGTCTCCTTCCTGGATGGCGACCCGGACCAGCCCATCATCACCGGGCGAACCCATCACATCTCCAACACGCCACCCTACGGGCTGCCGGAACACAAAACCCGCACCACCCTTAAAACCAAAACCCACAAAGGCGAGGGCAGCAACGAACTGCGGTTTGAGGATGAGGCGGGCCAGGAACAGATCTACGTTCACGCCCAGAAAGACCTGGACCTGCTCACCGAGAATAACCGCACGGAGGTGATTCGGAACGACAGTCACCGTACGGTCGAAAACCACGATTTCACTCACGTGAAAGGCAATGAGCACCGCACGGTCGATGGCGAACAGCGTGAATCGGTCGGAAGCGATTACAGCCTATCGGTCGGTGGCAGTCTTCACAGCAAGCAGGGCAAAAACCAGCTCGTTGAAGCCGGCACCGAGATCCACCACAAGGCGGGCATGAAAGTGGTAATTGAGGCAGGCGCCGAACTCACGCTCAAGGCTGGAGGCAGCTTTCTGAAGCTGGATCCCAGTGGCGTGACGGTGTCCGGACCCTCAGTCCGAATGAATTCCGGTGGTGGGCCAGGGAGTGGAAGTGGGGTGGCAGATAAAGCCCCTGCGCTGCCTGCCGGCATTGTTGGCCAAGACGGAAGTTCGGGCGCTGCGCAGCTAGAGGAAACCGACCAACGTGATACAGGAAAGAGTGCTCCGCAGGTTCTGGCAGATCACTCAACACTGCTGAAGGAATCAGCCAACCAGGGAGCGCCAGTCGTTTCCGATTGTGAGTTTGACGAGAATGGACGCTGCAAACTACATCAGCACGCTTGATAGTCTGGACTTGCTGGCCCAGGAACCCTCCAGCGCGGACTTTGCCATCATTGACCTTGCGGTCGACGATCGCTTCCTCAGGTTTCTTTACGAAGCTGATCAGCACGGCTCGGTTCAGTGGTGGAGCCTTCTGGAGAATACCCGATGGCAGGCCTCATGGAATCAGGGACCCATACTCCTAGCGTTCAATGGAGACACCCAATTTCATAAAAAGCTTAAAGAGAAATTGAGCTTTATGCCGCTGGGAATCGTCATTGACTCGCCGGAAAGCTCGACATGTGTCTTCAATTGGGCTCAGGGATGGTTGCTAGCCCTTGGAAAGTCAGATGAGCGCCTTTTTCGATTTTACGATCCAAGATCTTTTCGTCCATTGCTGGCGGCTTTTGCAGGGCGAGAAAAACAGATCATTAGTTCCGGTGTGACGATCTACTGGCATAACGGGTCTGGTTGGCATGGATACCGGTCGCCTGACAACGCCATAAAGGAAGAGCTCCCTGAACAACCTTCGTTGGTTCAGGCTGAACTCTCCGAGTTGCCGGCCTTCAGATCGGCTGATCGTGCAATGGTCTATGAGCAAGTCTATCGGGATTATTTGCCTGAAACCGGAGACCGAAGAGTCTGGGTTTTGGAGCAGCTTCAGAGAGCCTCGAAACTTGGTTTTGAAACTGTTTCTTTACAAGAGCGTTGGTTAAGACTTTGCATCCGCATTGGCTCTGATCCGATTGCTAGGGCAGATGTTCAGGAAGTGATTAGAAGGTCGGAGATGACGCCGGCGGACCGTTTGAATGCGATGGAGAGCATATTGGAGGGCAAGGATGCCACAGCATGAAGTTCAGTCAGGAGAGACACTCTCAGCTATTGCTTCGAAATATCAAGTCTCGTTAGATGCGATCAAAAGTGAGAACCCGATTATCAAGGATGTGAACCACATAGAGGCTGGCTGGAATCTAACTGTCCCTGAAAACTCCGCTGATCGGGGTGTACTTCCGGCAGCGCAGTCGGCTAACGATGATACAAAAGATGATCTCGAGTGCTCTCAGTGCTCGATCGAGTGCGAAGCGCTTGTTCATGTCACTGGTGAGGAGGACACGGTTTATGCGCTTAGCCGCACTCAGCTGCAGGATCTGTATAGGGAGATTGAGACTCTCAACAAGCCTTTGGCTGAGTTGAAAAGGGCCGAGGCGGGGCCTGAAGAGGATATACCTGCTGCGCGCGAAAAGGCTTGGGGCAGCCTTCGAAAGTTGGGGGCACTCCCCGAAACTGAGCAAAGTTCTACAGCAAAGGAGCTGCTCAATGACTACGAGGCCCGCTGGAAACGAGAGCGACAACGACTCGAGCATCAGCGCCGTAGAGAAAAACGGATTGAATATGAGATCAACCAGATCCGAAGCCAGATTCTGTTGCCCGCGAGCCAAGCCAACCTAACTGAAAGGAAAGATCTGCTCTCAGTAAGAGTTTTCACAACGCTTTGTGCCGAACTGGAAGCGACACTGCCTGGAGTGAAGGCAAAGGTTGAGGCCCACGAGCTAATAACTGAAGCCAGTAAGCAAGATCTGGATGAAATGGACGAGAGGCTCAGGTTCCTCAGGGCGGCTTTGGAGGCTGAGCTTCAGTATCGGATGGTTCAGAACGATCAGGACGCAGATAGCCATCAAGTGCAAAGGCTCAAACATGAAACCCAGGAGCTGAAGAAATACACGCGTTGGCCGGATTTCATTGCTGAGGCTGATCTTCAGTCTTTGGTAGACAAAAAGAAGCGACTGAACGAGCTCGATGATGAGCTGATTCCCTACATGGATTACGTCAACGAATATGCAGCGAGAGTGTCCTGGGTCGTCCGGCTTTGGAACGTAATCCACCATGAAGAAGTCGAAAAGCACCGTAACGAACAGCAGGAACGACGGGATCTTATCGTAGATATAGAGAAAACCCTTAGGCGTTTGGTGGAAACCAGTCCGCCTTCGGCCGTCGATGTTCTCGCCAAGCCGAACACCGGCTCGATGAAGTCTCGCCCACTGGTTGAACTTAAGCATACCGGTGGCGCGGGTTATCGCTACGCCCGCCAGGAGGTTCTGAATCAATTGCGCGGTAACTGGAAGGCGCTCAAGACTTCGGATGTTCGTGCAGTGATGAGTGCTTCCGACTTTGAACGAGCCTGGGACGAGGCGAAAAACGGCCTTAAGAACGACCGGTCGCTCAAGGTGAAGTTTGCAGAGTGGAAGAGCAAAGAGGACAACTTCTTTAACCAGTTGGAAATTGAATTACTTAAAAAAGAAGCTTCAACCGAAGATGGTCGTTTCGCCGCAAGTGCCGAAGCCCAGATGTTCCGGTTTGCCGCGCAGTGCAGCCTGGAAGCCAACTACGAGCCCGAGAAGGGCCATGCCTATATTGGTACCCAAATGCAAGGAGCGTACAGTCTCCTGCAGGGTGAGGCGACCTTTGCCGCCAGGCTGCCGGATGAGACCGGAGCAAAGGTGCTCCTCGAGTACGAAAATCATCAGGGAAATTCGATAAAGCTCCATTGTGGATACTTCAGGGCAGACGCGGAATATCGGATTCAGGGGTTCGCGGGTGCCTGTCTGTCTCTCGCAGCAAACGCGAAGTTATCGAGCGCACCTGGGGACGTTAGTATCTCTGGAGAGACCAATGGTGAAGCTTTTGCTGGAGCGACCTTGAGCAATGAGGCCAGCTTTGGGGTCAAGTGGAAGGCTGCGTATCAGGAAATGGAGATTCCAGTCACTGAATTGAGCCCAAGCCAGCGTGACGTCGACCAAAGTTATCGATCCTTGTTAGAGGTTAAACCCGAATTCGCGATATCAACTGGGATCGGTGCGGGGTTTGACTTTAAAGTGTTCTTGGCGGATCGCCAGTTGTACATGACAGTAAAGGGGAGGCTGGTCTTAGGGCCTGGCGGGGGCGGCGGTATTGCTGCAGAACTGAATGGCGAACAAATTTGGGAGTTAGTTAAGTTCGTTAGGTGGTCCTTAGAAGTGAGTGATTTTCGTTTTTTGGACTGGATTTCGGAGGAAGCTTTCGAAAGTTTATCTCGCCTATTGAGCATGTTTGCCTTCAGTGAGGAAGCTTTTGCGTCGATAGTTGCCAAGGGGACAGATACCTTATCGGAAATCTGGCGGTCGCTTTATCAAGCAGATGGAGAGGTTCGAAAGATTGCTGAGGGTGTGCTCAAAAATAATCGTCTGGAGGTACTGACGCCCTCTGCTAAAGCACAGTTACTGACGGTGTTGAATCAAGATAGCAGGCCCGTATTGGGCGGCGACGATCCCCATCAAAGAATCGCTAATCAAGCTATGATCGAGATCTTTGAAACCATTCATAGTCATCGAGAGTTTATCGAAGTCCTAAAAAGAATCGGGAATGAATCAGGAAAGGGATCGCTTCAAGACTTAATGAGCAACTATTACAAATTGTTCCCGCGACGATTGTTCCAATCGTCTCAAGCGCAAAGAGCAGAGAATTGGCTTGATTCGATAGTTTAATTATCGGCGAGGGAACAACGAAAACCGGTGGTTTCATTGGTTACTCGTTGTATAGCTTTGCGCCTTGTAACTGTTGTGTTTCCAGAAAAATCTTTGAAGTCACCACCTCGAAGAACCCTGAAGGGCTCGTTGCTCCAGCTTTCTATCATTGGGCTCTCGGGTCCTTTAGGGTTATTTACGGGGGAACGCTCATAATAATCGGCGTGATAATAATCTCTCACCCATTCCGCAGCATTCCCTGACATGTCGTACAGGCCAAGCAGGTTTGGAGGGTAGCTCCCTGGCGGCTGCGGAAGTGATTTTTTCTGTCGTCTGTACTGTGATGGGCGTGCTGCCATTGTTACACCTTCTTTCGCGTCTCCGTTCTCAGTAGCATAGCGAAACGGTTTGCCACCGCTTCGGGCTGCATATTCCCACTGTGCCTCTGTCGGAAGTTCAACGGCTCTACCAGTCTGAGATCCAAGCCATTCGCAAAAATTCGACGCATCTTTCCATGAAACTACTGCCGGGAAGCTTGATTGAAAGCGATCTGGAGAATGATCTTTAAGGCTTTCATAGGAACTGTTCGAGTGTTCATACCCCGTCACCGCCATAAACAGCTCAAAGTCCCCCTGAGTAACCTCATACTTTTGAATATAGAAATCGTCCAGCACTACTTTATGCGGCGGCCAGCTGTCTTTGCTTCCGTCCCATCCCCCAGGATTCCCCATCATAAACTCCCCACCTTCGACAAAAACCATGGCGTCCATCTGGCGCTGAACCATGTCTTTTGCCTGGGATTCGTAATAGAGGCTGCATCCGGAAAGGGCAGAGGTGACAACAAGTAAAGAAAAAACGAGGTAACGCATGCTTGCTCCGTGCAATGGGGTTAACACTCCATGTGTTAGCAGCATTCTATCAACTTGCTTGAAGCAACAGAATTACCAGAGAGACAGTTTGTGCCCATTGGCGGAACCGCGTCTTATCTCATGACTTCCAAGCCCTGTTGAATCAAGTATAATTTCGACGCTCGAAAACAGGGTGTTTTCGAAATAAGGAAGCAAACTTCAAAGGAACTGATATGAAAACCTTCAATACGCTGCGGGTGATTTTTGCACTCGTGGGTGTCGGCATGCTTGTCGGCGCCTTTTTCTCTTTCCAGAGCACTTCAACCTTTCTTGAAACCGCAACAGCCAAGCGGGGTGTTGTAACCGACCTGATTCGATCACGATCCAGCGATTCCAATGCCTACTATCCTCTCGTCCGTTTTGAAGACGAAAAAGGCAGGCTCACAGAGTTCCTCTCATCCAGCGGGAGCAACCCTCCGAGTTATAGTCGCGGAGAGACGGTTCGTGTGTTGTTCATGCCCGGCAATGCTGAGTCTGCAAGAATCGACGGTTTCTTTTCGCTGTGGGGAGTAACCCTGATCGTCGGTGGTTTGGGCGGCGTTTTCTTTACGGTTGGAGCCGGTATGTTTGTTGTGCCGGCTGTCAGGAACAGTGGGGCTGCCAAACTTCGCAAAACCGGGCAACGGGTTCAGGGTATGTTTCAGGGTGTCGAAAAGAACCAGATGATCGTCATGAACGGCAAGAGCCCCTATCAGATCGTCTGCCAGTGGCAAAATCCAGTCACTTCCGATGTCCATGTCTTCAGGAGTGGCAACCTCTGGTTCGATCCCTCCGACCATATCCAGAGCGAGTCAATTCCCGTTTACATCAACCCCACGAACCCCAAGCGGTACTGGGTGGATACCTCCTTTTTGCCAAAGATGGCGAGCTAATCGCGCTGAAATACGACTCATGTGAACCTCACGTAACTCTCTCTTGGGTGCGCCCGGTCAATGGTGAATGTAGACTGACCGTCTTTAACGCTGGCCTGGATTTACCAGGCCAGCCTTTTTCCACGGTATACAGGCTTCACCATGGACGACCAATCCACAGATAGGGAACCGGTTGGCGAGAACAAGCGCCCGCTGATTTCATCAGATCTTGCCACGCCGATCTACGGGCTATTCGGCCTGGGCATCCTGTACACCCTGTACGTCGCTCACCAGATCGTCCTGCCCATCATTCTCGCGGTGATGACAAGCCTGCTACTCTCGCCTCTGGTCAAGAAGGCTTACGTTAAGTGGCGGATTCCCCGGATGATCAGTTCCCTGGTTCTGGTCCTGTTGGTACTGGCCGGAATCGTCGGCATAACTTTGGCCGTGGCGACTCCGGCGCTGAAGTGGGCGGAAGAGGTCCCGCAGGGCATCTCGCGCTTGCTGGTCGGTGAAAGTGAAATCAGTCGCCAGATCGCCCGGGTTACCGAATCTGCAGAGCAAGTTGAAAAGTCGGTGGAGGAGCTCTCAGAGTCAGAACAGCAACAGCCAACGGCGGTGGTTCTGCAAACGGACTCCTGGCGCAGCCAGTTGATGACCAAGGCTCGAAACGGCATTGCCGGCCTGGCATTGGCACTGGCATTGACCTATTTCCTGTTGGTCAGTGGAGATCGTCTGATCAAGAACTTTGTCCGTCAGCTCCCGATTGATCAGCGAAAAACCGTACTTCGGATTACTCACGATTCCCAGCATCAGATTGCCCAGTACCTGGGCGTTCTCGGCCTGAGTAATCTGGCCGTCGGCACCACAACGGGCCTGATCTGCTGGGCCGTCGGGCTGCCGGATCCAGCTGTGTGGGGGTTGGTCGCCGGGCTTGCCCGGTTTATTCCCTATCTGGGCGTTATTCTCTCTATCTCCATGTTGACGATTGTCTCTGCCATCAGCCTTGATGAATTCTGGATGATGGCCATTGCGCCGCTGGGGTTCCTCGGCCTGACCACGCTGGTCGGGTTCTTTATCGAACCGTGGATTCATGGTTTTCGGATGGCGATCAATCCGGTGATCATCTTCGTCTCGATCTTCTTCTGGGGCTGGCTCTGGGGGCCGGTGGGTGTGCTTCTGGCAGTGCCTTTGATGACCGTGATTCAGGTGGTTCTCAAGCAGATTCCCAAGCTGCGACCAGTCTATAAAGTGATTGCGAGGTAGTCTGGTAATGGATACCCGCAACACGCACTGACACGCCCGGTAAACTCACCTATCCTCTCTGAATACCCGAAATTCAGCAAACAGGGAGGATCGTCAGCCCATGATCCCGAACACCATGAAAGCCATGGTTCTTACCGGTCACGGTGATGTCGATAAACTGGAGTATCAGGACGTGTCTGTTCCTGCTCCCGGGCCGGGAGAGGTGCTTGTCCGGGTCACAGCCACGGCGAAGAACAACACCGATCGCAAGGCGCGGGAAGGGCTTTATCCCACCAAAAAAGGCGAAATGACATCCTTTCAGATGGGCGGTAAGCCCACGCTGACGTTTCCCCGGATTCAGGGGGCGGATATCGCCGGGCGTGTCGCGGCCGTTGGCGAAGGGGTGGATGAGTCCCGAATCGGTGAACGGGGCCTGCTGGATTTCAACATCTACGCCAATGATCGGCGGGACATCAACCTCACGCCCGATTACTTTGGTCACGGCGCCGACGGCGGCTATGCGGAATATGTAGCGCTCCCGTCGGACCAGTTTCATCACATACCCAATGCCGAACTCTCAGATGCCGAAGTGGCGTCCATGGGCATGTGTTCCTATCAGACTGCCATGCACATGCTTACCTCGGCCAACATCAAGGCCGGGGAGCGGGTTCTGGTTACGGGGGCCAGCGGTGGCGTTGGCACCGCGCTGATCCAGCTTTGCCGGATCATGGGGGCTATTCCCTATGCCCTCAGTAAACAGGACAAGGCGGCAGCGCTGCTGGAACTGGGTGCCGAGGCGGTACTGGATCGCTCGGACATGGATAGCTTCGTGGATCGGGTGAAAGCGGAAACTGGCGGCAAACCCATTGATGCGGTGATGGATCTGGTCGGCGGTGAGATGACCGATGTGTTCATCGACACCATGATCTTTGATATGAACGCCCGCAGCACCTATCCGCGACTCAGTATTGCTGGCGCCAGCGGCGGCAATATCAGCGAAATCCTGTGGACCCGGATCTACCTCTACCAGGTACAGATCTTCGGGGTATCCCACGGCACCCGGGAGGAGGCCGAACAGTTGATGGCCTGGATCCGGGGAGGGCAACTGAAACCGGTTCTGCACGGTGCCTTCAGGCTCTCTGATCTGCATCGGGCAGAAGAATACTTTGTGAACCGGGGTAGCAATTATCTCGGCAAGATCGTGATCGTTCCCGACTCACAATGGGAAGAACACGGCCAACCCTGGTCACTGGAGAGAGCCTGATGAAACCCGAGCTAACCATTCAGTTGATGGATACCCATGCCGGCGGTGATGTCAGCCGGATCGTGACCGGTGGCATTGATCAATTGCCCGGCGATACGGTTCGTGCGCAGATGGAATACCTGCGCGATGATGCCGATGGCCTGCGTCGGCTTTTGTTGGAAGAGCCATATGGCGTGCCCGAAATGTCCGTGGATTTGCTGGTGCCGCCAACGGATCCCCGAGCGGCCGCCGGTTACATCATCATGGAAGTCATGGGTTACCCGATTTACTCCGGCTCCAACACCATCTGCACGGCCACCGCAGTGTTGGAATCAGGTATCGTGCCGAAACAGGAAGGCAATCAGAACTTTCTCCTGGAATCTCCTGCTGGCCTGGTTCAGATCGAGGCGACCGTACAGGACGGCGTGGTGGAAGCCATCACCTGTGAAGGGTTGCCCAGTTATATTCACACCTACAAGGCCAGCATCGACGTGCCCTCGTTGGGTGAGATTACCTACAGCGTGGCCTACAGCGGTGGCTTTTATGCGCTGGTGGATGCGTCCAGTCTGGGCTTTGATCTGACCCTGGACGAAGAGCGCAAGCTGTCGGAAACCGCCCATGCCATTGTTGAGGCCATTCAGGCCGAACGGGGCTTTTCTCATTACACCCTTGGGGACGTGGGGCCACTGCCGTTCCTTCACTTCATGGGGCCCGTAGAGCATGTGGCCGAAGGCTATTATCGCTCCCGGTCTGCAACCTATGTGCATCCCGGTGTGATTTGCCGGAGCACCACCGGCACTGGCACCTCCGCCCGCCTGGCTTTGATGAACTACGAAGGCAACATTAAGCCGGGCGACAAGCTCGAAACCGTTTCCCTGAGAGAGACCGGTTTTATCGGTGAATTTACCGCCGTTGAAGAAGAGGGTGAATACCAGGTAATCAAGAACAGCATCACCGGCAAGGGTTATGTCATTGCCCGCTCCGACATTGTGGTGAACTGTGACGACCCAATGGTTGAGTGCGGATCCCTCCACCATATCCTGTCTAGCCGCCATTCCGAAAAATTTCCCCCTCAATCCTGAGGTCCGTTCGGGAGCTCTTTCCCGGGCGCGGCATGCCCGCTGCGCCCGGTTTTCCACCTCATAAAACCACGCAGATTTCTTCCTTTTTGGTCTAAAGTTTACCTTTACGTAAAGTGAAGCCTGTGCTAAACCTTGACCCGTGCTTTCAATGATAAAAACAACAGGAGTTGAGAATGAGCCTTCCGGAATATACCGACGTTTACAACAACTTCGATCCTGCTGCTCTGGAAGCGGACATCCTGGATGGACGTCTGGATAGCGGGCTCAACGTATGTCACGAAATCTGCGACAAGTGGGCGGATGATCCCAGTCGCGTTGCCCTTTACTACGAAACCGAGGATGGCGGTGACGGCACCCTGACTTTCGCCGAACTGAAAGAGGCCTCCGCGCGTTTTGCCAATTATCTGAAATCCAAAGGCATCGGGAAGGGCGACCGGGTGGCTGCACTCCTGCCGCGCACGCCTGAGCTGCTGATCGTTATCGCCGGAACCCTGCGTGCCGGCGCCGTGTATCAGCCACTGTTCACTGCCTTCGGTTCCGGGGCCATCGAATACCGTTTTGAACGAGCCTGTACCAAGCTGGTAGTGACCAACCCTGAAAACTACCCCAAGCTGAACGACGTCAAGGTGTGCCCGCCAGTTGTTGGCGTCAACGCCAGTGAGATTGGTGCGGACATTCCCGATTTCGAACAAACTCTGGCCGCCCAGTCCAGCGAGTTTGAGCCAGTCATGATCAAGGGCGATGATCCGTTCCTTCAGATGTTCACCTCCGGAACCGTCGGTAAATCCAAGGGCGTCGCGGTTCCCGCCAAAGCACTGCTGGCGTTCTACGTCTACATGAAGTATGCCATTGATCTGCAGGACGGCGACAAGTTCTGGAACGTGGCCGATCCTGGCTGGGCCTACGGTCTTTACTACGCGGTGGTAGGGCCCCTGCTGATGGGCCACGCGACCCATTTCAACCCGGGCGGTTTCACGCCGGAATCCACCTACGACATGATCCGCAAATACAAGATCACCAACCTGGCAGCGGCGCCTACGGCTTACCGCCTGCTCAAGGCCAACGATCACGTTCTGCCGGAAGGCGAAAACCTGGGCCTGCGGGTTGCCAGCAGTGCCGGTGAACCTCTGAACCCGGAAGTGGTGAACTGGATTCGCAATCGCCACTTCTGCCCCGTGAAAGACCACTACGGCCAGACCGAAACCGGCATGACCTGTTGCAACTTCCACGGTCTTGCGCATCCGGTCCGCGAAGGTTCCATGGGCTATGCGTCCCCGGGCCACAAGGTGGTTGCCCTGAATGAGAAGAACGAAGTTGTGGGCGAGGGCGAAGTCGGGCAGCTGGCTGTCGACGTGAAGGCCTCCCCGCTCTTCCATTTCGACGGTTACACCTGGGGTGAGAAAGATCCGTTTGTGAACGGTTACTACCTCACCGGCGACATGGTTATCAATCACGGCAACGGCAACTTCTCCTTCAGCGGCCGGGACGATGACATCATCACCACCGCCGGCTACCGCGTGGGCCCCGCCGACGTGGAAAGCACCTTGCTGGAGCACGCCGCTGTGGCGGAGTCAGGTGTTGTCGGCAAGCCCGATGAGAAGCGCGGCTCCATTATCAAGGCCTATGTGGTGATCAAGGGCGATTATGCCGTCGGAGATGAACAGGCCCTGAAAGATGAGCTTCAGGAACTGGTGCGTCGCAGACTCTCCACCCACGCCTTCCCCCGGGAAATCGAGTTTGTTGATGAACTGCCCAAGACGCCCAGTGGCAAAATACAGCGGTTCGTTCTGCGTAATCAGGCCAAGGAAGAAATCGGCGCATGATCATTACGTTTGAAGAGCTGCAGGCCTTCCTCGACGAGGAGTTTCCGCAGGGGGCCGCCTACGGCACCCTGCAGAAGCTCGGGGATGGCTGGGCAGAGATGAAGCTGGAAGTGGATGAGGAGCACCTCAGGCCCGGGGGAACTGTCTCCGGGCCGGCCATGATGGGACTGGCGGACGTCACCCTTTATGCGGCGCTGTTGAGCAAGATTGGCCTGGTTCCCCTGGCGGTAACCACCAACCTGAACATCAACTTTCTCCGCAAGCCAGTGGCCCATCAGCCCATCTGGGCTCGGGCTACCATGCTGAAAGTCGGCCGAACCATGGGTGTGGGCGAAGTGTTCGTTTACTCCGAAGTCGCCGAAGAGCCGGTTGCACACTCCACCATGACCTATTCAATTCCTCCAAACAGGTAGCGCCATGCAGATTCGAGACACGATGGTGCCGGTGGGCGACGGTGTGGAGCTGGAGGTCAGACGAATCCAGCATAAGGAGCCGAAAGGGCCGGTGCTGGTTTTTCTGCATGAGTCCCTCGGTAGCATTGCCCTGTGGCGGAAGTTTCCGGAAAAACTGGCCAAAGCCACCGGCTGCGACGCACTGATCTACAATCGTCAGGGTTATGGCCACTCGTCTGACGAAGAGCTCCCTCGCCCCTATGATTACCTGGAAGTTGCCGGTCATCGGTGGTTGCCCAGGTTGCTGGACAAGCTCGCAATTCAGGATATTGTGCTGGTAGGGCACAGTGATGGTGGATCCATTGCCCTCGTGACGGCCGGTACCATGGGTGAACGCGTGAAGGCTCTGATAACCATGGCTGCGCATATCTATGCGGATCACCTTACCCTTGCCGGCATAGAGGAGATGGCTGTTCGTTATCGGGAGACCGATATCCGGGAGCGTTTGGCACGTTATCATGGCGACCGGACCGACGACCTTTTCAATGCCTGGCAGACAGTCTGGCGCGATGAGGGCTTTCAGTCAGCCATGGATTTCCGTCGCTGGCTGGCAGCGATCGAATGTCCGGCTATGATCATTCAAGGGGAGAACGATGAATACGGCGTGCCTGAACAGGTTGCAGACATCGTTGCTGGCATCGGGGAGAGCGCCCACGGCGTGATTCTGGAGGATGCCGGGCATTCTCCGCACCTGGAAAAGCAGGACCAGGTAGTAGACCTTCTATACGACTTTTTGCGTAGCGAGAGTGTACTTAAAAACTGCAATTAAGTGTTGACGTTTACGTATACGTCAATCTAATCTGGTAAACAGATAAAACGCACAACAATAACAAAGGTAGATTGGCTCATGAGTGAACAGTACGTTCTGGAGACCCGTAACCTTGTCAAAGAATTCAAGGGCTTTGTTGCGGTCGACGACGTGAACCTGAAGGTCCAGAAAGGCCATATTCACGCCCTGATCGGCCCTAACGGTGCTGGCAAGACCACGGTCTTCAATCTGCTCACCAAATTCCTGATCCCGACTCGTGGTCAGATCCTGTTCAAGGATCAGGACATCACCACCATGAAGTCCGCCGCCATCGCCCGCCAGGGCATTGTCCGCTCGTTTCAGATCTCTGCCGTATTCCCTCACATGACAGCGCTGGAGAACATCCGCGTAGCCTTGCAGACGTTCGAGGGCACCTCCTTCAGTTTCTGGAAATCCGGCAATTCCCTGCACAAGCTGAATCAGCGCTGCATGGAGCTTCTGGATGCCGTTGGCCTTGCAGAGTTTGCCAATACCACCACCGTTGAGTTGGCCTACGGGCGCAAGCGTGCACTGGAATTGGCAACCACGCTGGCCATGGAGCCGGAAATCCTGTTGCTTGACGAGCCAACCCAGGGCATGGGTTCGGAAGACGTGGATCGTGTGGTAGAGCTCGTACGCAAGGCGGCAGCGGGACGAACCGTTCTGATGGTTGAGCACAACCTCAGCGTGGTCAGCAAATTGTGCGATCGCATCACCGTGCTGGCTCAGGGGGCTGTTCTGACCGAGGGTGATTACGCCTCGGTCTCTGCAGATCCAAGGGTGCGCGAGGTATACATGGGTAGTGATGGTAGTGGAGAGCGGGGTACTACCGCTGACAGCGAGCAGTCGGAGGCGGCGCAATGACCAGTAAATCAGATCGCGAATACGAGCAGCTCCGACTCTCGGGATTGCACGCCTTTTACGGCGAATCCCACATCCTCCATGGTATCGATATGGTGGTGCACCGTGGTGAGCTGGTGACCCTGCTGGGCCGCAATGGTGCAGGTCGGAGTACAACCCTCAAAGCCATTATGAATATGGTTGGCCGGCGCACCGGCTCAATCATGATTAACGGTGAGGAAACGATGTCTTGTGCGCCTCACCACATTGCCAGGTTGGGTGTCGGGTATTGCCCCGAACATCGGGGCATTTTTTCCTCGCTCAGTGTCCAGGAGAACCTGACGCTGCCGCCAGTTGTGCGCAGTGGCGGCATGAGCCTGGAAGAAATCTACAACATGTTCCCTAACCTGTATGAACGACGTTTCAGCCAGGGCACCAAGCTGTCCGGTGGCGAGCAGCAGATGCTGGCTATGGCGCGCATTCTGCGCACTGGCGCCAACATGCTGCTGCTGGACGAAATCACCGAGGGTTTGGCCCCGGTTATTGTAGAAAAGCTGGGTGAGGTCCTGATTGCCCTGAAAAACAAGGGGCTGACCATTGTCCTGGTTGAGCAGAATTTCCACTTCGCAGCACCGTTAGCCGACCGTCATTACGTTGTTGAGCACGGTCAGATTGTGGAAGAAATCAGCGCCAACGAACTGAGTTCCAAGCAGTCGGTGCTGGATCGCTATTTGGGGGTCTGATCCCGGATAGGACGAGAGCAAGAAAAGCAACAACAACCCGAACCAACGCAAGACAGTAGCGGAGATACAACAATGACAATGATGAAAAAGCTTCTGACATCAGCCGTTGCATCAGCCATGATGGCAAGCGGAGCCCAAGCGGCTATTTCCAACGACACGGTCAAGATCGGTTACCTGGCAGATATGTCCGGCACCTACCGTGACCTGGCAGGTCCCAACGGGCTGAAGGCCCTGGAAATGGCGATCGCTGATTTTGGTGGTCAGGTAAATGGCGCCAAGATCGAAGTGGTCAGTGCTGATGACCGTAACAGCCCCGATACTTCCTCCAGCACCGTTCGTCGCTGGGTTGAGAACGAGGATGTTGATCTGGTGGCCGGTATGGTGGCTTCTTCCGTTTCCATTGCCGTGAGCAAGATTCTGGAAGAGAACGATCGCCTGGGTATCATCTCCGGTTCAGCCGCTTCCAGTATCACCAACGAGCACTGCACCCCGAACCACATCCACTACGTTTACGACACTTATCCGCTGGCCAACGGTACCGCCAGTGCGGTGGTTAAAGAGGGCGGCAAAACCTGGTACATGCTGACTGCGGATTACGCGTTCGGCCACGCTCTGGAAGGCGACGTTACCCGCGTTGTTGAGGCTAACGGCGGTGAAGTGATCGGCACCGTGCGCCATCCGTTCCCGACCCAGGATTTCTCCTCCTTCATCCTGCAGGCCCAGGCGTCCGGCGCTGATGTAATCGGCCTGGCAAACGCCGGTGCTGACACCACCAACGCCATCACAACAGCCAGTGAGTTCGGTGTCACCCAGTCTGGCCAGACGCTCGCGGCTCTGCTGCTGTTCCTGACTGACGTGCACGCACTGGGTGCGGAAACCGCTCAGGGCATCCAGTTGACCACCGGCTGGTACTGGGACATGAACGACGAGACCCGTGAATGGTCTGATCGCTTCATGGAAGAGACCGGTGTTCGTCCGACCATGGTTCACGCCGGTATCTACTCCAGCACCATGCAGTACCTGAACGCAGTCAAGGCGACCGGGTCTGATGATGCCCAGACAGTGCGCAAACAGATGATGGATACGCCCATCAACGACATGTTTGCCAAGAACGGCAAGATCCGTGTTGACGGCCGCATGGTGCACGATATGTACCTGGCGGAAGTGAAAACCCCGGCTGAGTCCACGAATGAGTGGGATCTGTACAAGATCCTGAGGACTATTCCGGCGGAAGAATCTTACCGTCCGCTCTCCGAGAGCAAGTGCAAGCTGGTTAACAACTAAGACCGGCATCAGGGCTCACCCGGCAACAGGGCAGGGTGAGCCCGCAACTCAGAGAATTGAGTAAGAACAACAACCAACCCCTGTGCTGCTTCTGGAGTTAGCCCAATGTCCATGATTTTCGGCGTCCCTGTAGCTGTGCTCTCCGGCCAGCTCCTGATCGGAATCATCAATGGCGCCTTTTACGCCCTTCTGAGCCTTGGGCTCGCGGTCATCTTCGGTTTGCTGAAGATCATCAACTTCGCCCATGGTGCCATGTACATGCTTGGCGCCATGACCACCGTCCTGATGTTTGACTATCTGGGCGTTAATTACTGGGTCGCGCTCCTGCTGGCCCCCCTGCTGGTCGGCGCTTTCGGCGTCGTCATAGAGTATTTCCTGCTGCGCCGCATCGCGGGGCAAGATCATATTTACAGCCTGCTCCTGACTTTCGGTGTGGCGCTGATCATCACCGGCGTGCTCGTGAACTGGTTTGGTGTGTCGGGCCTTCGCTACACCATGCCCGACATGTTCAAAGGCGGTGTGAATCTCGGCTTTATGTTCATGCCGTATTACCGGGCCTGGGTTATCGTTGCGGCACTGGTCGTGTGCTTCGGAACCTGGTTTGTGATTGAAAAAACCAAGCTGGGTGCCTACCTGCGGGCCGGTACCGAGGATTCCCAGCTTATGCAGGGTTTTGGTATCAACGTGCCCCTCCTGATCAGCCTGACTTACGGCTTTGGTGTGGCGCTGGCAGCGTTTGCCGGCGTCCTGGCCGCGCCGATTTACTCGGTGACCCCTGTCATGGGGTCTGCCACCCTGATTACGGTCTTTGCGGTTGTGGTTATCGGGGGTATGGGTTCCATTGGCGGCGCTATCATCACCGGTATTCTCATGGGTGTTATTGAAGGCCTCACCAAAACCTTCTACCCGCCGGCTTCCTCGGCGGTCATCTTCCTGGTCATGGTTCTGGTTCTGATGTTCCGTCCCAGTGGCTTGTTCGGTAAGGAGGCATAAACATGAATCAGCCAGTCAATTCCGCCGATATTCACAAGTCTATCGTTCAGGAACAGGCCAACCAGGATCGCAAGAAAATGATGCTCAACGGCGTGCTGCTGCTTATCCTGCTCGCTGCGCCGTTTGTGATTTACCCGGTCTTCCTGATGAAAATCCTGTGCTTCGCGCTGTTTGCGGTTGCCTTCAACCTCCTGTTCGGGTTCACCGGCCTGCTGTCATTCGGTCATGCGGCCTTCCTGGCCACGGGTGGCTATACCACCGGTTACCTGCTCAGCAATTACTCCGGGCTTACCACGGAGATGGGGATCATCGCCGGCACCCTGGCGGCCACGGTTCTGGGCACTGGCTTTGCCTTGTTGTCGATTCGTCGGCAGGGCATCTATTTCGCCATGGTTACCCTGGCCCTGGCGCAGCTGGTTTTCTTCTTCTTCGTCCAGTCCGAGTTCACGGGCGGCGAAGATGGTATGCACGGTATCCCCCGGGGTGAGCTGCTGGGATTCATCAATCTCGAGGATAACCTTAACATGTACTATTTCGTGCTAGCGGTGTTTATCGCCTGCTATCTGCTGGTACAGCGCATTGTCAGTAGTCCGTACGGTCAGGTATTGAAGGCCATCAAACAGAACGAGCCCCGCGCTGTATCGCTTGGCTATAACGTGGATCGTTACAAGGTGCTGGCATTCGTGATTTCCGCAGCGCTGGCCGGTCTTGCAGGTTCCATGAAATCCGTCGTGTTCCAGCTCGCTTCCCTGAACGATGCGCACTGGCATATGTCGGGCGAGGTCATCCTGATGACCCTGGTCGGCGGTATGGGCACCCTTCTGGGCCCGGTGGTGGGTGCAACCTTCGTGGTGAATATCGAGTACAACCTTTCCCAGGGTCCCTTACGGGATTGGGTAGATCCGATTCTTGGAGGCATCTTCGTGATCACGGTTCTGGCTTTCCGAAGCGGTATCGTGGGCGAGATCCAGAAGTTCGTGAAAAAGAATCTGGGCTGACGCACTTTTTTCCCTGACAACCAAAAGGGCCACCTCTGGGGGTGGCCCTTTTGCATTGCCCGGGGTTGGATGATTGTCACGGCTTCAGGCCGGATGCCTGAAAACAAAGGCATCCATGGCCAGAACGCCGTGTTCGATCCCGCCATCAATCAGCACGCCGGGTTGCTGTTCCCCGGCCGCACCGGCCGCCACCAACAGAGGCAGGAAGTGCTCTGTGGTGGGGTGCGCACGTTGTGCATGGGGCGCTTTCTCCAGCGTCGCAATCAATTGTTGGTGGTCGCCTGCCGTGACCTTTGCGCGAACCCAATCCGTGAACTCCCGAGCATAGCCAGAGGCGTTCTCGTCCCCCCAGCGAACCTCATACAGGTTGTGGGTAAGGCTCCCCGACCCGACAACAAGCACACCCTCATGCTCGAGTGGCTGCAGGGTCTGGCCCAGCTGCCAGGCCGAGGCAGGGTCAAGATTGGCAGGCATTGAAACCTGAAACACCGGAACCGAGTGATCGGGGAAAAGGTGCATCAGGGGAACCCAGGCCCCGTGATCCAGGCCCCGCTTTTCGTCAGCTCGTGCCTTCCAGCCTCCTGCCTCAAGCAAGGCGAGGGTGGTATGGGCCAGTTCCGGATGCCCGGATGCCGGATATTCAAGTTCATACAGTTCGGATGGGAAGCCGCGAAAATCATGAATGGTCTCGGGCGTTCCGGAAACGCCCACCCGGACTTCCGGCGTCATCCAGTGGGGTGACACCACCAGCACAGCTTCGGGCCTGGTAAGGCGTTTGCCCAGCTCCGTCAGGGCCGGGCCAGCGAGGCCCGGCTCCAGTGCGAAGGTGGGAGCGCCGTGGGAAACAAACAGACTCATGATTGCTCCTCCGGGTTGCGGTGGTTATCGGGCTGCAATCGCGCGATCAATGGACGCGCGGCCTGCGCCGCTGAATACCAGGGACACCGACACGGCCAGCAAGGCCAGGCCAAACTCGTAGCCATTGTTACTCATGAACAGGCCGTTGCCGATATGAACGCTGAAAATGGCGACCAGCATGGCAAATGCAAGTACCGCGCTGGCAGGGCGAACCAGCAGGCCGATGATCAGTGCCAGGCCGCCGAAGAATTCCGCGCCACCGGCCAACAGGGCCATCAGGTAGCCCGGGCTCAGCCCGATGGAATCCATCCATTGCCCCGTGCCTTCCAGGCCGTAGCCGCCGAACCAGCCAAACAGTTTCTGGGCGCCGTGAGCGGCGAAAATGATACCGACGGGAATCCGGAGGGCCAATGCGCCCCAGCCTGCGTCAGTGCTGATCAGTTTGTTCAGGAATGCGTTGTTCATGATGAATCTCCTTGGGTGTGTTTTGACCGTGGGAGAACTTTACAAATATCAATAAACGGGATAAACATGGCTTTATTGAATTAACTGTTCCGGAATTTGAGACAATGGATCGACTGTTGGAGATGCAGACGTTCTGCAACGTGGTTGAGGCCGGCAGCTTCGTCGCTGCATCAGAGAATCTGGGAATGTCCAAGGCCGCTGTCTCGCGCTATGTCAGCGAACTGGAAAGCCGTCTCGGGGTTCGGTTGTTGCAGCGGACCACCCGCCGCCTGTCTCTCACGGGGGAGGGCGAGGTGTTCTATGTCCGGTGCCGGGAATTATTGGCCGGGGTTGAGGAGGCCGAAGCAGAAATTACCGCCCGTAATGATGTCGCAAGGGGCACATTAAGGGTGAATGCGCCGGTCAGTTTCGGAATCAGCCACCTGGCACCTTTGTGGGGAAAATTTCACGCCCGCTATCCGGACGTGGAGTTGTCGATCGACCTCTCGGACCGGCTGGTGGACATCGTCGAGGAAGGCTTTGATCTGGCCATTCGGATTGCCACCCTGCAAAGCTCTACACTGGTCAGCCGAAGGATTACCTCCACCCGGTTAATAGCCTGCGCCTCGCCGGATTACGTTGCCACCCATGGCTTCCCCGTCAAACCGGATGATCTGGCGAGCCACAGGGTCATCGGCTACAGCAACTTCACCACGGGCAATGACTGGCCCTTTGAGGGCCCGGACGGCAAGACCAGTGTGCGGGTCCGGCCATGGATGTATGCCAACAACGGTGAAACCTGCTGCGCCGCTGCCGTGGCCGGGCAGGGCATCGTGCTGCAGCCCGGTTTTCTGGTACACAAAGACCTGGAAGCCGGGCGGCTGGTGGAGCTGATGCCTGACTATCGCTCCACCGAACTTGGCGTTTACGCCGTCTATCCCACCCGCAAGTTCGTGACGCCCAAAGTCCGGGCGCTGGTGGATTACCTTGTCTCCGCCTTTCCCGATGCGCTCTAAAGCGGTGGGCTAGGCGTCCGGAGTCTGCAACCGCTTCCGTTCCGCCCGACGCATCAGGTACCAGGCAATGAACGCAATCAGCGAGACTGCCAGAATGATCAGGGTGGCCAGCGCGTTGATCTTCGGCGAAACCCCCATCCGCACGGATGAAAACACCACCATCGGCAGCGTGGTCGCCCCTGGCCCGGACACGAAGCTGGCAATCACCAGGTCGTCCAGGGACAGTGTGAATGCCAGCAGCCAGCCGGACACCAGCGCCGGAGCAATCACCGGCAGGGTGATCACGAAGAAGGTCTTCAGGGGCGTACAACCCAGGTCCATGGCCGCCTCCTCTATGGAGCGATCCACTTCCTGCAACCGCGCCGATACCACCACCGCCACATAGGCACTGCAGAAGGTGGTGTGGGCAATCCAGATGGTTGCCATGCCGCGGTCAACCGGCCAGCCAATGGTCTGGGCCATCTGCACGAACAGCAGCAACAGTGACAGGCCGGTTATGACCTCGGGCATAACCAGCGGCGCGGTAATCATGCTGGACAGCAGCGTGCGCCCGCGCATCTTCTTGAACCGGGTAATCACAAACGCACACAGCGTGCCCAGGCACACCGCCATGCTGGCGGAGTAGAAGGCAATCCGCAGGCTCATCCAAACCGCCGACAGAATCTGCTCATCCCGGAACAGCTCGCCGTACCAATGGGTGGAAAATCCGGCCCAAACCGATACCAGCCGGGACGCATTGAACGAATACACGATCAGCACGAACATCGGCAGGTACAGGAACAGCAGGCCCAGAATCAGCATGACCTTTGAGAAACTGAACGAGCGTGACTTAACCATGCTTTTCCATCTCCCGGGCCTGGAACCGATGGAACAGCACAATCGGCACCAGCAGTAACAACAGCATCACGATCGCGAGGGCAGACGCCACCGGCCAGTCGCGGTTGTTGAAGAACTCCTCCCACAACACCTTGCCGATCATCAGCGTGTCCGGCCCGCCGAGCAGCTCCGGAATCACGAACTCGCCCACCGCGGGAATAAACACCAGCATCGAGCCGGCGAGGATGCCGGCCTTTGAGAGCGGCAGGGTGATGGCCCAGAAGGTGGTCAGGCTTCGGCAACCGAGGTCTGAGGCTGCTTCCAGCAGGCGCACATCCAGCTTCACCAGATTGGTGTAGATGGGCAGCACCATGAACGGCAGGTAGGCGTAGACGATGCCCAGCACCACTGCGAAGTTGGTGTTCAGCATCTTGAGGGGCTGGTCAATCAAACCCAGCCACATCAGGAAACTGTTCAGCAGCCCCTGATTGCCGAGGATGCCCATCCAGGCATAGACCCGGATCAGGAACGAGGTCCAGGAGGGCAGCATCACCATCAACAGCAACACCAGTTGCCAGTGCTTGGGCGCCCTCGCCATGGCGTACGCCATCGGGTAGCCAATCAGCAGGCACACGACGGTGGCCAGGAAGGCGGTTTTCACCGATCCCCAGTAGGCCGCGAAATACAGGCTGTCGGACAGCAGGAACAGGTAGTTCCCGATATTCACCACCACCGAGAAGGTGTTGTCCACCCACCGGAATACGGGCTCGTAAGGGGGAATGGCCATCACCGCCGAGGTCAGGCTGATCTTCAGCACCAGCGCAAACGGCAGGAGGAAGAACAGCAGCAGCCACAGGAACGGGATACCGAACACCACCCGCCGATTGAAAAGGACTGCACGCACCCGCTCGGTCAGAGGGGCGGGTAAAAGTTTGCGTCTCATCGGCTCAGTTCCAGAGCAGGATGGGGCTGGAGGCTTCCCAGGATACGAATACCCTGTCGCCCCAGGTTGGCCGCTCACCACGACGTTCGACGTTCGCCATGGTCGCCTGCACCCGTTTGCCGCTGGCCAGCTTCACGTAGTAGGACGTGATGTCGCCCAGGTAGGCAATGTTGTCCACCGTACCGCAGCTCCAGTTGTGCTCGCCGTCCGGTTTGTCGGCGGTCAGATAGATCTTCTCCGGACGCAGGGCGATCAGGGTTTCGGTGGTTTCCGCTGGCGTGGTTACGCCACGGTCGATGAACACCGGCGCATCCAGCAGGGTGCTGGTCAGCGTGATGCTGTCGGCCTCGTCTTCGCGGATGTGCGCCTCGAAAATGTTCACCGAGCCGATGAACTCTGCCGTCATGCGGCTGTTCGGGCTCTCGTAGATATCGATGGGCGAGCCGATCTGGGCAATCCGGCCCTGGGCCATGATCGCAATACGGCTGGCCATGGTCATGGCTTCTTCCTGGTCGTGGGTCACCATCAGGCAGGTGGCGCCAACATTTTCCAGAATTTCCACCAGTTCCAGCTGCATTTCGGTACGCAGCTTCTTGTCCAGGGCACCCATGGGCTCGTCCAGCAACAGCAGCTTGGGACGTTTGGCCAGTGAGCGGGCCAGGGCAACCCGTTGTTGCTGTCCACCGGAAAGCTGCTGGGGTTTGCGCCGGGCATAGGGTTCCATCTTGACCAGCTTCAGCATGGCCGCCACACGGTCGCGAATTTCGCTTTTCGGCAGCTTGTCCTGTTTCAGACCCATGGCAATGTTCTGCTCCACCGTCATGTGGGGGAACAGGGCATAGGACTGGAACATCATGTTAGTCGGGCGCAGGAACGGGGGCAGAGCCGTAACGTCCTGGCCGTCGAGCATGATGGTGCCGGCGTTGGGCGTTTCAAAACCTGCGAGCATGCGCAGCAGCGTGGACTTGCCGGAACCCGAGCCACCCAGAAGGGCAAAGATCTCGCCCTTGTGGATGTCCAGATTGACGTTGTCTACGGCCAGCGTGCCATCAAAGCTTTTGGAAATGCCCCGAATGCTGAGTAACACCTCCGCTTGCGCGGAGGTGTTGTTGCCGTTTTCCACCGCTTAACGACCAGACTTCACGTTGGTCCAAGTGCGGGTCATCAGACGCTGGGCGTCCTGAGGCCGGCCTTCCATGATGTACAGCTTCTTCATCACTTCGTCTGTGGGGTAGATGCTGGTATCGCTCAGAATCTCCGGATCAACAAACTCGTTGGCCGGCTTGTTCGGGTTGGCGTACCACACGTAGTTAGTCACATCGGCGATGATTTCCGGGCGCATCAGGAAGTTCATCAGCTTGTGGGCGTTCTCCACGTTCGGCGCACCGGCCGGAATGGTCATCATGTCGAACCACAGCGCCGCGCCTTCTTTGGGAATGGTGTAGCGGATCAAGTTGCCATTTTCGGCTTCCTCGGCGCGTGCGGCGGCCTGCAGGATGTCGCCGGAGTAACCGGCAGCCACGCACAGGTCACCGTTGGCCAGGTCGCCAATGTAGCGGGACGAATGGAAGTAGGTGATGTTCGGACGAATGGCCTTGATCACCTCACCGCCTTTCTTGATGTCGTCGGCGTTGTTGCTGTTCGGGTCCAGGCCGATGTAGGCCATGGCCGCACGCACCATCTCTTCGCCGGAATCCAGCATGGCAATACCGCAGCCGCCGGCGGCGAGCTTGCCGGTGACTTCCGGATCGAATACCAGGGCCCAGGAATCGGTAGGGGCGCTGTCGCCCAGGATTTCCTGAATGCGGCCTTCGTTATAGCCATAACCGTTGGTACCCCAGAGGTAGGGCAGGGCAAACTGGCTACCCGGGTCAACCTTTTCCAGATCGTCCATCAGATCCGGGTTCAGGTTGCTCATGTTTGGCAGTTTACTGTGGTCCAGAGCCACGAACGCGTTGGCAGAGATCTGCTTGGCCACGTAGTGGTTGGAGGGCACAACAAGATCATAGCCGGAACGACCGGAAAGAAGGGCAGCTTCAAGGATCTCGTTACTGTCGTAAACGTCGTAGATCACCTTGATGCCGGTTTCTTCCGTGAACTTCGCCAGGGTGTCCTCGGCGATGTAGTCGGACCAGTTGTAGACGCGCACTTCCTCGGCTGCAAAAGCGGAGGAGGCACACAGAGACAACGCAACAGAGGCGGCCAGCGCCTGTGGCTTACACAACTTCAACATTGGATGATGTCCCTCACTCAAAAGGGATTAATACAAAACGTGCAGGACGCACGCAGTGTTGTGCAGGTCTGCTGAGGGTGGCCGCAGTTGGCTGTTGTCCCGGACGGAACCCGTCGCCGCCTTTTGACTCCTTTAAGGCTTGTCCTGGAAACGGCGGTTGGGAATCCGCCGAATTCTCGCGATATGTATCATGAGATTCCGGGTTGCGCTATAAAAATTTAACTCCGGGATTTGTGGTATGTCCCTATCTTGCCAAACACCCCGGAAACCGGGATAAAGGAGTGTTGAAACTCCTGCGCCGGCTCCTCGGCACCAGGCCTGTTTGCGTTGTGGAAGGCGTTCCCTATGGCTTCTGGTTCTACGAGTGCCGACTCGTTCCTTCTGGCACACCCCGAACTGCAGTTTGTTGATCTGCTCATCCCGGATATCAATGGCATTGTTCGCGGCAAGCGGGTGGATCCGTCTGCGCTGGCAAAAGTATTTGAGCGTGGCGTGGCCATGCCGGCTTCCATCTTTGCCCTGAACATCCAGGGCACCACGGTGGAGGAAACCGGTCTGGGGCTCGACATCGGCGAGGCAGATCGCGTCTGCCTGCCTATTGAGAACACCCTCACCATGGAGCCCTGGCAGAAGCGGCCCACCGCGCAACTGCTGCTGACCATGTATGAGCTGGACCGTGAGACACCGTTTTTCGCCGACCCGCGGGTGGTATTGCAGAACATTATTAAGCGGTTTGAGGAATTGGGGCTGACCCCGGTGGCTGCCTTTGAGCTGGAGTTTTACCTGATCGACCAGGAGAACCTCTCCGGTCGCCCGCAGCCGCCGAAATCGCCGCTTTCGGGTAAACGCCCGGCGGGCACCCAGGCCTACTCCATTGATGATCTGGACGAGTACGCGGAATTCCTGGCGGACGTGCTGGATGCCGCCCACGAGCAGGAGCTGCCGGCGGATGCGCTGGTGGCCGAATCGGCGCCCGGCCAGTTTGAAGTCAACCTGCATTACGTGGATGACGCCGTGCAAGCCTGCGACCACGCCACCCTGCTCAAGCGCCTGATCAAGAACATGGCCTACGACCATGAAATGGACACCACCTTCATGGCCAAGCCGTATCACAACCAGGCCGGCAGTGGCATGCACCTGCACGTGAGCCTGGTGGATAGTGAGGGCCGCAACGTATTCGCCGGCGACGCCGAGCAGCCAAACGACATGCTGCGCTGGGCCGTGGGCGGGTTGGTGGCCACCATGAACGATGCCATGGCGTTGTTCTGCCCGAACATCAATTCCTACCGACGGTTCAGCCCGGAGTACTATGTGCCCAGTGCGGCTACCTGGGGCGTGGATAATCGGACTGCGTCACTGCGTTTGCCGGGCGGTGATCCTGAAGCTCTTCGAATTGAACACCGTGTGGCCGGCGCCGATGCCAACCCGTACCTGCTGATGGCAGCCGTGCTGGCGGGCATGCATTACGGTATCTCCAACCGGATCGAACCACCGCCGGTCACCGTGGGTAATGCCCATGAACAGCACGAGGCCTCATTGGTGAATAACCTGCGGGATGCCTTGCGGGAGCTGGGCCAATCCAGAGTCATGGCTGACTATCTCGGTCGGGAGTTTCTGGACGTGTTCGTGGCCTGCAAGGAGCATGAGCTGAATGAGTTCGAGATGACCATCTCGGATCTTGAGTATCTCTGGTACCTGCACACAGTCTAGTAGATGCGGGATTATCAAAAACGGCGCCTTCAAGGCGCCGTTCTCGTTTGTGAAGCGGCGTTTCCTGTTTATTCCAGAACCAGCCAGGTGGCCTTGAGCTCGGTGTACTTGTCGAAGGCATGGACCGACTTGTCGCGGCCGTTGCCGGACTGTTTGAAGCCACCGAAAGGCGCTGTCATGTCGCCGCCGTCATAGTGGTTGATCCACACGCTGCCAGCCCGCAGGGCCTTGGCTACCTTGTGAGCGGTGTTGATATTCGAGGTCCATACCGCCGCAGCCAGGCCATAGATGGAATCGTTGGCAATGCTGATGGCCTCCTCGGTGGTATCGAATCCGATGACCGAGAGCACCGGCCCGAAGATTTCCTCAGAGGCAATACGCATCTGGTTGTTTACCCCATCAAACACCGTGGGCTGAACAAACAGACCGCCGGTATCCTCCATGATCCGCTGGCCACCCTCCACCAGGCGTGCGCCCTCAGACTGGCCGATGCCAATGTAGTCGATAATACGATCCAGCTGTCCCTGGTCGACGATTGCGCCACAAGTGGTGGCCGGGTCCAGCGGGTGGCCAGGGCGCCACGTTTTCAGGGCCTCGCGAATCAGCCCAACGAATTCTGCACGAATGCTGTTCTCCACCAGAAGGCGACTGCCGGCGGTGCACACCTCGCCCTGGTTGAAGGCAATGGCACTGGCTGCATCGGCAGCGGCCTTTTTCAGGTCTGGCGCATCAGCGAAGACAATGTTGGGGCTCTTGCCACCGGCTTCCAGCCACACCCGTTTCATGTTGGATTGGCCGGCGTAAACCATCAGCTGCTTGGCCACATTCGTGGAGCCGGTAAACACCAGGCAATCCACGTCCATGTGCAGGGCCAGGGCCTTGCCCACGGTGTGGCCATAGCCCGGAAGCACATTGAAAACGCCCGCGGGGACGCCCGCTTCCTCTGCCAGAGCAGCCAGTCGAATAGCGCTCAGGGGCGATTTCTCGGAAGGTTTAAGAATCACCGAATTGCCTGTGGCCAGGGCCGGGGCGATTTTCCAGGCCGCCATGATCATCGGAAAGTTCCAGGGCACGATGGCCGCCACCACACCCATGGGTTCCCGGGAAATCATGCCGATCTGGTTGTGGGGGGTAGGCGCAAGCTCACCGTAAACCTTGTCGATGGCCTCGGCGGTCCAGCGGATTGCCCGGGCCGTGGCCGGTACGTCCACGGTTCTGGCGTGGCTGATGGGTTTGCCCATGTCCAGGGTTTCCAGCAGGGCAAGCTCGTCGCCGTAGGCCTCGATAAGGTCAGCGAACCGCAGCAGCACCGCCTTGCGTTTGGCGGGCGCCAGTTGGCTCCAGATGCCCGCCTCGAAAGCAGTCCTCGCAGCCAGAACAGCCTGGTCCGCATCGCTCTGGTCACAGCTGGCAATGGCGGCCAGTTCCCGTCCGTCGATCGGGCTGATTGAAGCAAACGTCCCACCATCAACGGCCCATTGATAGGCGCCGTTCAGGTAAGCGCGGCCCTCAAGTGTGAGGTTGTCGGCCAGTGCTTGCCATTCGGCCTGGCTGGAGGGAGTGGAAGAGCTGACGGATTGGTTCATGGGCGCCTCGCAGGCTGTAGAGTTGAGCAATCATAGCAGCACTTTCATGCCCGGGCGCCGCCCTCGATATAGGTATAAGAACGTGTCTTTCCGAACGCCCTGCGCTGGAATAGACTTTCTGCGGCGCGCAGCATCGCCGCCGGCCTCTGAACGTCTCTTTCACCCTGTCTGGCGTCATATAATGATCGAGTATCCCCTGGTTCCCTCGTATTACGCAGCTTCCGCCAACGCGGCCCCTGTGCGCCCGGCTCTGCGCGGGTCCTGCGAGGCAGATGTGTGTGTCATAGGTGCCGGTTATACCGGCCTGTCCACGGCACTGTTCCTGGCAGAGGCCGGGTTCAGGGTGGTGGTTCTGGAGGCCGCAACCGTTGGCTGGGGTGCGTCGGGTCGCAATGGCGGGCAGATCGTTAACAGCTTCAGCCGTGACCTGGACAGCATCGAGCGGCAGACCTCAAAAGAGCATCTGGGGTTGCTGGCTGAAATGGCCTTCGAGGGCAGCCAGATTATTCGCCAGCGGGTGAAGAGTTACGGCATTCACTGCGACCTGAAAGAGGGCGGTATCTTTGCCGCGCTCAATTCAAAGCAGCTCAAGCACCTGGAATCCCAGCAGGCGCTGTGGCGCCGATTCGGTTATGACCAGCTGGAATTGCTGGATCGAAACGCTATCCGCGCCCGGGTTGTTACAGAACGGTATGTCGGCGGCGCCATCGATCACACCGGCGGCCACATTCATCCCCTGAATCTGGCTCTGGGCGAGGCCGCTGCGCTGGAGTCTCGCGGCGGCGTGATTCACGAGCACTCCAGGGTAACGAGCATCGTCCCCGGTAAAACCGTAACCGTTAAAACCGAGATGGGTGAGGTGAGGGCGCAAACGGTTGTTCTGGCGGGCAACGCCTATCTTGGCGGTCTGATACCGGAACTCGGCGCCAAATCCATGCCATGCGGCTCGCAGATCATTGCCACCGAGCTGTTGGACGAAGCCGTCGCCAGAGAGCTGCTGCCCAGCGACAACTGTGTCGAAGACTGCAACTACCTGCTGGACTACTTCCGGTTGTCTGGCGACAAACGCCTGATCTACGGCGGTGGTGTGGTCTACGGTGCCCGCGACCCGGTTAACATCGAAAGGCTGATTCGTCCGAATATGCTAAAAACCTTCCCACAACTGGCGAACGTGAAGATCGACTACGCCTGGACCGGTAATTTCCTTCTCACCCTGTCGCGCCTGCCTCAGCTGGGGCGCCTGCACGAGAACGTGTTCTACTCGCAGGGCTGCTCCGGGCACGGAGTCACCTTTACCCATGTAGCCGGTAAGGCATTGGCACTGGCAATTCAGGGTCAGGCGGAAAGGTTTGATGCCTTCGCCAGCCTGCCCCATTACCCGTTCCCGGGTGGAAGGGCCTTCCGGGTGCCTTTGACGGCAATGGGCGCCTGGTATTACGCGTTGCGCGACAGGTTGGGCGTTTGATTCTCCGGAAAACTGTGAAATCGCTCTCGTTCTGTCAACGTTTAAATTTGTAATCGGGGAGTCCGCCGATCCTTATAAGCTCAAAGCCTGAAAAAGAGCGTCGAACACAAAATCACAACAAAACAATATCTTATGCATCCTGATTCGGGCATCAGGCTGTAACCTTCCATCACAACGTGTATCCCTCCGTAACCGCCAAATTCCTGACGGACTTGCCCCGGTAAATCCGGAACTGCGCCGCATATAACCGAAAACTGCCGCTGTAAGATTTGCTCAAATTCGTCAAATAATTGGTGTGAAACGATGTCATATTGCGGCAAAAAACTAACGAAGCAAGGACTGCTGATGTTTCCTGCGGCGGTCTTGCTATCGGGCTGCGGTCTGGACATTTCCAGTGAAGACGACAATGCCTCGACACAGTCTTCGGTCGCGGCCGAGCCAACGGTCCAGATTGCTGGCGCAGCGATGAAAGGTGTCATCCAGCAGGGGCTGGTTGTTGCCAACCGTCTGATTGCGGACAAAGATGGCTATTACGCCCCCCAGCGCCAGGCAGCAAAACCGGTGTTGACGGCAGACGACGGCAGTTACGAGTGGCAGCTTCGCGGTAAGGCCGAAGGCTGGGCCCTGGTTGAACTGACGGCTGATGGCGGCACCCGCATGATCTGCGATGTGGTGCCCCAGTGTGATCAGCCGGGTAGTGCGCCGGTGGCATTTGGTCAGCCCATGCCGCTGGATAGCAGTTTCAGCCTCCTTGGTGCCGGCGATCTGCGCATGGAAACCGTCAACCTCACTCCGCTGACCCACCTCGCCGTAACACTGGCCGAGCGTAGCGGCGACGGCCTTTCACCGGTTGCCATTTCCAATGCCTATTCCACGGTCGAAAACTGGTTCGGGCTCCCGGCCGGCGCTCTTCGCCTGACCCCGCCGGACCTGACCAGCCTGGATGAAATGACCAGTGTATCCGCTGACGCCATTCAGGTGGCGATTGCCAACGCGGCTTTTCTGGCTCTGGTTAACGACAACACCCAGTGGGATTCCATTTCTGATGTGCTGGCGGATGTTACCTCACAGGTCAGTGCCACCGGCCAGATCAGCGTGATGGGTGATGGCACCAATGTGGCGCTGGCGGACCTTATCAGTGCCGCTGCCCTGCAGTCTTCTGAGCTTCAGAATGCGGTTGATTCGAGCGTCATCAGCCAGAAACTGGTGGTTGTCGAGTACCGCAACGTGCAGCGCTTTAAGACCATTGCCGATGTAAACGAAGAGACTGACACCGGTGTTGCCGACTCGGGCGAGACCACCACCGACACCTCAACGGATACCAGTACGGATACCTCTACCGATACCTCGACTGGTTCAACAGACGAGCAGGTTGCCGGAACAACCGAGCCGGATACGTCAGGCGATGTCACCTCAGGCGGTGATACAACCACTGATACCACGACTGACGAAACCGTCGCAGATACCGGGACAGACACTGAAACCAGTGAGCCAGTCACTGAAACTACGCCCGAGGAAACTGTCCCGGCAAATACAGCACTGCTGAGCTGGACCGCGCCGCTGACCCGCGAGAATGGCGAGAGCCTGGCCATGGGCGAAATCGCAGGCTTCGAGGTGGTTTACGGCACCAGCGCTGAAAACCTGGACCAGAGCCTGGCCATTGGTGATGCCTCGGTGGATGAGTTGCTGGTAGACGAGCTGACTGAGGGTACCTGGTACTTCGCTATCCGCACCCTGGATACCGATGGTAACCGCAGCCGGCTGTCCGAGGTGGTCTACAAACAGATCTGATAAGGCACGAAAAGGCAGCGCTGTCCTCTGTGGGCTTCGCTGCCGGCCTGCTACCATGTACTGGAACGAGGCCCCACTCCGAGTACATGATGGAATTTTCAGACGATCATCAAGCCCTCCTTGAAGTCATCCCCGATGTGCGCGATGGCCTGACGCGTACCGAGCGAATCATTCTTTACGTTCTGCAGCAAACGCAGCGCGAGCTGGAAGGCCGCAACGTGCCGACTGCCATGCTGTATGGCCGGGTGCTCGAATACGTGGATATGAGCGAGGCGGAGCTTCATCTGTATCTGGACAGGTTGGGCGTGAAGGGAGATGGCAGGTAGGTTTGTTTGCGGTTCGTGTTGCCGGCCGCTTTCGCCAGTGAGCCTAGCAGCCGGCAATTCCGCAGCGATTATTTCGCGGTAATGGTCGACATCACCAGCTTTCCGTCCCGCTTGATCGGGCCGTCTTCCTTGGCACCCAGGGTGTACTCGAAAATTCCGGTTTTCATGCCGCCGTCTTCGCTGTGAACCATCAGCATCAGCATGTCACCGGATTGCACCTCTTCGGTCAGGATAGCCGCGACATCCATGTTCATGCCTTTGCGCAATGGTGCATGGGCAACGACAGGGCCGGGCTTCATGGATTCGTCGGTGCGGTGAACCACCAGCCAGCCATTCTGTTCGGCAACCACCTTTCTGGCGGATACTACACCGTTGGCAACGGACTGATCATTGGTCCAGACTCCGGCTTTGTGCTCAGCGGCCAGTGCCGAGCCGGTTGCGAATGCGCCGGAAAGCAGGGCGGCCAGAAGTGCGGATGTTTTTGCGTGCTTGGTCATTGCGTTCTCCTTAGTCTCAGTATTTCCCGCCCGTTGGGTTGTTGTTGGGCGGGTTAACTGCAGCTACGGGAGCGGATGCGCAAAGTTTCAGGCACCGGTGATTTTTTGTGATGCTGACTACGGATTGTTCCCATCGGTGGGGTAGAGGTAGCCATGAATCGCCGGCCCGGTGGGTTGACCTGTCGGTGAGCCGCCCTCGGGCTCGACACTGATGCCAAACGTGGCTTCCTTGAGAAGGGCCGGTTCGTAACCGCTCAATGCTCCCTCATCAAGCCTGAAATCGTTGCCCAGAACGCCCACTGAACGCGGGTTTGGTCCCAGCTCGTCCGCCTTGATCCACAACTGATAGGATTTTCCGGGCCTTGGCTCAGCGGTCACCGGCCGGATATTGAGCCGTTGCGCCTCCAGGTCCACCGTAAGCAGGAAGGCAGGCTGTTCATCATTATGCTGGAACACCGCCACGAAAGACTGAGTTTGTGGCGTGGGTTGTGGCTGGAACGCCAGAATGGCCACCAACACCAGGGCAGCCGCCGAAGCAATTGCCGTACTCCAGCGCCAGCGGTTCAGCTGGCTGCGCAAAGCAACCACTTTGAGGGTTTCGGAAGGCTGCCGGGGCGTCGATTCGATGCGGTCCAGCGCCTTCTCGATTTTTGCAAACAGCGCAGGCGAGGGCTGAACGGGCTCGGTTTCATCTGCCAGCCTGCCCAGTCGCTCTTCCCACTGCAGGATTAGAGTTTCTACCTTGGGATCCTCGCGGCGTCGGGTTTCAACATACTCCCGCTCCGGGGCCGGCAAAGTGCCCAGAACGTACTCTGCAACCAGCATGTCCAGGTCGTCGCGTTCCGTCATGATTCCAGGCACCTTTTGATCTGTTTCAGGGCGCGGTGCAGCCAGGTCTTTATGGTATTTACTGGCTGCTCGAACTGGCTTGCCAGTTCTTCCCGGGACCAGCCGTTGAGGTAGGCCAGGCGTACCATGTCCTGTCGGTCTTTCTCAAGTTGGTCGATGCAGTGATTCAGTTTATTTGCCGCCCGCTGGTCTTCCAACTGTTCCTGGGCCGTTGACTGTCTTCCCGGCATCTCGTCCAGCTCATCGCTGTTCGTGGTACGACCGGCAGGGTGTTTGCGCAGCTCATCAATTGCGCTGTTACGGGCGATCGAAACCAGCCAGGTGATGGGCGACGATTTGCCGTACTGAAACTGTTCGGCCCTTTGCCAGATCTTGAGGTAAGTGTCCTGAATAACATCGTCTGCCCATGCTCTGTCTCTGAGGATACGCAACACGGTGCCCAGAAGTTTCGGGGCCGTTGCCTGGTAGAGGAGGGCGAAAGCCTGGCGGTCTTTCTGAGCCACATGGTGAATCAGCCCAGCGACGCGCTCGGGCGACTGCGAACTCTGTGCGTCGATGGCATTGCCTGGGAGCTGATGGGAGTCGGGCTTCATGAGGCCTCGGGCTGTGGTGTCTGTTCAGCAGGGTACTTGCTGGTTCGCTGCTGCTCAACAGGAATTTGCCCTTGGGCGGCAACCCATCCTGAGAGGTAAAGCTCTCGTTAGCCAAGATGCTTCTGCTTGCGCCACCGCACCGGCGGCATGCCCGTCCAGCGCCGGAACGCGCGGTAAAACGTGCTTACCTCGGCAAAGCCCAGCGCCTCGGCGATTTCGGGTAGGGAAGAGCTGGAATCGGCCACCGCCTGCAGAGCCTTTTCGCGGCGAACGTCGTCAACAAGCCCATCGAAGGTCTGGCCCTGTTCCCGGAGCCGCCGGGCCAGGCTGCGTTCGCTGATGCCCAGGGCTTCCGCGGCGTCTGAACGGCGGGGCAGCACCGGCCCGATGCGAGCAGTGAGCCATCGGCGTATTTCCGGCACTGAGGCACTGTTAATGGAGAGGGCGGCAAGGCGGGCATTGGTGTAGCGCTCGTGCACCTGGGCAAGCTGGGGGTCCGCCTGGGGCAGGGGCTGGTCCAGAACGGAGTTGTCGATCTGTACGCCGCTGAATGCCTGCTCGAACTCCACCGGGCAGTTGAACACGGTCTGGTACCCGGCCAGCGGCCCGAGCCGGGGCTGACTGAATTGCACCCGGGCCGGTTGCATCCGGGTTCCCGTAACCCAGCTCCCGAAGCCCACCACCGATGCCAGCACCGCCTCAATCTGGTGGGGACTGAACGCCAGTCGGCCCTGCCTGGGATGGTAAACCAGCCAGGTGGCAGCATTGCCGGCGACAACCTGGAAGCGCCCGCCATCGGAGATCAGCCGCTGAAAGCGCTGAACCATCACAATGGCCTCCCGAAGGGTGGCGGCGGACTGCAGCGCGAACCCGACACCACTGATGCTCATCGGCGAGAACTCCGCGCCCACTTTCAGGCCGAAGCCCGGGTCGCCAGTGCAACGCTCGGCGGCGTGCCAGAGCCGGGTAATGTCGTCGATCGGCCAGCGTTCCAGTTCGCAGGCGGAGTGCGGAATACCTGCGGCGGCCAACAGCTGGTCTGCCGTAACAGATAGCCTCTCGGCAGCACCGATCACGGTGTTGACCCAGCCAATGGAAACCGTGGCCTCTAAAGTCAATTTTGTTGGCCTCTAAAGTCAATTTTAAAGCTATGGTACCGGTATATCTTTAAACCTGACAACTCATTGCAATCGGGTCGGATGCGATATGGCCAAGGTAATTACCTCGGATATTCTGGTGGTCGGCGGAGGGCTGGCAGGCATTGTCGCCGCGCTTGAAGGCTTGCGTGCTGGTAAGTCGGTAACCCTGGCGGACCGGGACACGGAAGAGCGGATGGGTGGCCTCGCGCTGTGGGCCTTTGGCGGAATGATGCTGGTGGGCACGCCGCTGCAGAAACGCATGAAGATTGCCGACACACCGGAAATCGCCCTGGAAGACTGGCTCAGTTTCGGCGAGCTGGCACCCGAGGATGAATTGCCCCTGCAATGGGCCCGTTACTATGTGGAGCATTCACGCTCCGAAGTCTACGACTGGCTCAGCAAAGAAGGGATTAAATTCCTGCCGGCCGTTAACTGGGTTGAGCGTGGCCGTTTCGGCGATGGCAACCGTTTGCCCCGTTACCATGTGGTCTGGGGCACCGCCCGGGAACTGGTGCGTTGCCTGATGACGGCGCTGCATCGGGAAAACACCAGCGGCAAGCTCACACTGCTGCACCAACATCGCATCACCGAACTGGACCACCAAGCAGGCAAAGTCAGCGGCGCTCTGGCCATTAACGAAGCCACCGGTGAAGAAGTCCGCTTCGCGGCGTCGGCCGTGGTTCTTGCCACCGGCGGCATCAACGGCAGCCACAAAGAGTGCCGCGCCAACTGGCCGGTGGATCGCCCGCAACCCACCCGCATGCTGAACGGCGCCCATCCCTATGCCGATGGCCGCATGCATCACTGGGTGGCCGATGCCCTCGGGGGGCAGATTACCCACGCCGGCGAAATGTGGAATTACGCCGCCGGCTTCCCGCATCCGTACCCCCATTTCCCCGGCCACGGCCTGTCCACCATACCCTGCAAATCCGCGCTGTGGCTGAACCACCAGGGGGAGCGGATTGGCCCGGAGCCCCTGGTAACCGGCTTTGACACCCACTGGCTATGCCAGAGGGTGGCGGAACAGGAAAAGCCCTGGACGTGGCACCTGCTGAACTGGCGCATTGCCGCCAAGGAATTTGCCATCTCCGGCGCCGAGCACAACGCCCGCATCCGCGATAAACAGTTCCCGCTGTTCGTGAAAGAACTGTTGCTGGGCAATCACGCCCTGATACGACAAATGCAGCACGAAAGCCGGGATTTCCTGGTGGCGGACAGCCTGACGGAACTGGCCGGCAAGATGAACGCGCTCACCTGTTCCAACGACATCAACCCGGCCACACTCAAGGCCACCGCCGATGCCTTTGATGCCAACTTCGCCGCAGGCACCAGCCTTCACGACGATCCCCAGATCCGCATGATCCAGCATGCCAGGGAATGGAAGCCGGACCGCCTGCGCACCTGCAAGCCGGCCCCGCTGCAGAAACCGGGCGCCGGCCCCTTCATCGCCATCCGCATGCAGCTGATCACCCGCAAAAGCCTGGGTGGCTTGCAGACCGATCTGCAGAGTCGCGTTCTCAATGGCCATGGGCAGCCGGTGGGCGGCCTCTACTGTGTTGGCGAGGCAGCCGGCTTCGGTGGCGGTGGTGCTAATGGCAAACGATCCCTGGAAGGCACCTTCCTGCCTGGTTGCATCATGACCGCCCGCGCAGCGGTGCGCTCCATCGTGGCCGGAGGCTGAACCCCGTGGGCAAATCATTCAACCGAAACCCTGAACCCGGAAAGCTTGGAGAACAACAATGACAAACGGCGCTCAAGCCCTGATGAAAACCCTGGTGGATGCCGGCGTTGAGGTTTGCTTCAGCAACCCCGGCACCAGTGAAATGCATTTTGTGGCCGCCCTGGACGACGAGCCCAAAATGCGGGCGGTGCTTGCCCTGTTCGAGGGTGTTGCCACCGGCGCTGCGGATGGCTACGCCCGCATGGCCGACAAGCCCGCCGCCACCCTGTTGCACCTGGGTTGCGGGCTGGGCAACGGCCTGGCCAACCTGCACAACGCCCGCAAGGGCAAGGTGCCGGTGCTGAACATTGTTGGCGACCACGCCACCTACCACGTGAAATACGATGCCCAGCTGCAGTCGGATATCGAGACCGTGGCCCGTAACGTTTCGCCCGGGTTTGTGCGCACTGCCACGAGTACCGAAACCCTGTGCCAGGATGCCGCCGAAGCCATTGCCGCTGCCCGCACGGCCCCGGGGCAAGTCGCCACATTAATACTGCCTGCGGATGTGTCCTGGGGTGAGGGTGGTGTGCCCAGCGCGCCCATGGCACCGCCAGAACCGGAGCCGGCAGACGATGCCACGGTGGAAGCCATTGCCAAGGCGATCCGCTCCGGCAAGAAAACTGCCTTGCTGATGGGCGGCCATTCCCTGCGCGAACCCAGTATGCTGGCGGCTGCCAAACTGGCTGCCCACAGCGGCGTCACCCTGCTGGCGGAAACCTTCCCCACCCGCATGGAGCGGGGTGCCGGGCTGCCTTACATCGAGCGAATCGCCTACCTGGCCGAGCTGGCCACGGTTCAGCTTACCGACATCGAGCAACTGATCCTGGTGGATTCAAAAGCGCCGGTTTCCTTCTTCGCCTATCCCGGCAAGAAGAGCTATCTGGTGCCGGACACCTGCCAGGTACACACCCTGGCCGCCCCGGACCAGGACATCCTCGCCAGCCTCAACAAACTCAATGACGCCGTTGGCGCCAGCCAGGCGCAGCCGAAGCTTCAGCCCGCGAAACGCCCAGGCCGCCCCCGGGGCAAGCTCACTGCTGAGAAAGTCTGCAAAGCGGTGGGTGAGCTGATGCCGGAGAACGCGATCATTGTGGACGAGGGCATTACCTCCAGCCTGATGCTCTCGGTGATGACCGCCGGAGCGCCCCGGCACGACATGCTTACCCTTACTGGCGGCGCCATCGGCCAGGGCCTGCCCAATGCCGTGGGTGCCGCCGTGGCCTGTCCGGATCGGCCAGTCATTGCCCTGATCGGCGATGGTACTGCCATGTACACCATCCAGGCCCTGTGGACCATGGCCCGGGAGCAGCTGAATGTAACCTCCATTATCTTCAACAACGCTTCCTACTCCGTGCTCAACATCGAGCTGGAGCGGGTAGGAGCGGAAGACGCCGGAGAGAAGGCCAAGTCCCAGCTGGACCTGCGCGGCCCGGTGATCAACTTCGCGGAAATGGCCAACGGCATGGGCGTTCACGGCGTGCGGGTGCACACCGCCGAGGAAATGGCAAAGGCCCTGGAATACGCCCAGAGAATGCCGGGCCCACACCTGATCGAAGCCGTGATCCCGGAATCCCTGAGCGGGGTGAAGCGCCGGATATTGCCCTGGATGCTGCGCTCACTGCCCAGCCTGCCGCTGTCGGTTTCCAAGGCGCTGAAGCGCAAGCTGGCGCCCTGAGGCGGGAAGGAGGGGTTAGCCTCCCTGATTGGTGAGGCTGACCCTGTCTGCCAGTGCCTCGGCAATATAGCGGTAGCCCTTGTGGCCGGGGTGATAGCCATCCCTGGCCAGAAGCTCAGGATCGGTAACCACCGGGTAGTTCAGGTAACGGAAGTCTTCAGGAAACTGACGCGCCAGACTGATATAGAGGTTATCCAGCTGCCGGGCTCTCCACCCCATTATGTGCCGAAGCGGAGAAGGCAGTGCCGTGAACAGATGCATCGGCGGCACGCTCAAAAGCAGAATGGGTACTGAATACTGTGGTGCCAGCAATTGACGCAATTCCCGCAGTTGCTGGCGGAAACGAAACCGGGGTGTGAAGCCAGTGGTGTCGTTCACGCCCATGCTCAACAGCACCACATCCGCCTCTGGCAATTCAGCGGTTTCCAGCTCCCTCAGCAGCGCCCCAAGCCGAATACCGTTAACGCCGAAGGTATGCCAGGCAATGGACTTGCCGGTGCGCTCGTGAATCTGCTTCGCCAACTGGCTGGCCAGCCCCTGATCGTGGGTTCTAACACCCACGCCGGCTGCGGTGGATTCGCCAATCACCAGGATTCGCCTGGCGGGATTGCCTTCACCATATTGACCGCACGGAGACCCGCCGGCTTCCGGCAACCTGGGCGTTGTGCGGCGCGCCTGCTTGCCCTGGTAGAGCAGTACCGGAAAGAGCAGGGCGGTGGTCAGCCAGAATGGAAGGTGCATTGGAAGGCTCCTGATTTACCGGCAGGCTAGTGAGCGACCGACTTGGAAAACAGATTGATCACCGCAA
This sequence comes from Marinobacter salsuginis, assembly GCF_009617755.1. Classification (NCBI taxonomy): domain Bacteria; kingdom Pseudomonadati; phylum Pseudomonadota; class Gammaproteobacteria; order Pseudomonadales; family Marinobacteraceae; genus Marinobacter; species Marinobacter salsuginis. The sequence continues at coordinate 258,853 of NZ_BGZH01000002.1, read as the reverse complement.
CACCGGTGATGATCAGCGCCATACCAATCACAGTGGCGGCATCCAGAGCCTGCCCGTAAATCAGCCAGCCGATAAGTGCTACCAGCACAACGCCCATCCCCGCCCAGATGGCATAGGCCACGCCTACGGGAATTTCCTTCAGGGTCAGCGACAGGAAGTAAAAGGCAATCGTATAGCCGATAATCACCAACAGGCTGGGCCAGAGTTTGGTGAAGCCTTCACTGGCTTTCAGGCCGGTGGTGGCAATCACTTCCGCAACGATGGCAACGCCCAGAAAAATCCAGCTCATCACAACTGACACACTCCTGTTGGTTAAAACCGCCCTGCGATTACAGGGTTACTCTTTGGGCGGTGGAGTCTATCAAAAACCAGGCTGAACGCGCGCGGGCTTAGCCCGGCCAGAGCGGTGGCCATTGGCCGTGGGTCTTCTCGAATTGTTCGATCGGCTCGCTGCGGTAACCACTGGCGTAGCGTTCTTTCACGCTCGGATGGACCCAGGTGCGGTTATTGTCAGGTGGCGGTATCGTGCGCACCAGCTTGCCCAGCAGCTTGTACTTGCCCTTGTATTCGTTGTGCTGTTTTGCGTTGGTGTGGGTTACGGAGGGCAGGGAATCGTTGAACACCAGGGACTGCTTTTGAGCTTCCGCCTTCAGCCACAGCAGGGGAATATCGGCCAGGGTGCGACCCTGCTTGTCTGGCCCATAACCACCGCCGACGTCCGAGTGCACGCCAGCAAACCACACCTGCTCCAGATCCGTGCCGTCTCGCGGCTCCCAGAGCGTGGGCTCGAAATCCTCCCGCTGCTCGTCCAGCGAGAGCGCGTGGCGGGCGACGCGAATGTTGCTACCGATCTTGCGATCGTAGAACAGGTCCTGATCCTTGATCAGACCGAAGAACGTGAAGGGCAGGCCCAGTGCGCCCACGGTATCCCACACCCCGACAAACCGGATCGGCGTGCGCTGCTCCAGCGAATACTTCGCCTTCCAGGCCATGGAGTGGTCGCCATTGGCTTTGTGCTTCTTGGTTTTGTAGAGCTTGAAGGCCTCCTCGATCCGGCTGCCATGTTCCTTTCGCACAATGCTGCAGTTATTGATCATCCCGCACAGGCTGCGGGCCGTGTAGGCACCGCGACTGAACCCGAACAGGAAAATTTCGTCGCCCGGCTCGTAGTTGTGCACCAGAAACCGATAGCCGTCCATGACGTTCTTCTCCAGCCCGTACCCGGTGGCACCGGCCCGAAGTGAATCGTGGTAGGAGCCAATGCCCCAGTCGTAAAACACCACCTGCTCCACCCCGTTACCGTCGGTAGGCCGGATGGCGCGGGCAAATTGCAGAACGTTGGTGGGATAGTCCTCACCCAGAATTTCCTCCGGGCGGTTCCAGGTGCCATCAAAGCAGACAGCAATGCGTTTCATGGGAATGACCTCCTGTCGTTTTTGTTCCACGTTGCCCCGCCTGTAAACCAGGGAGCAACTTTGCCCACTCTCCGGCGGATGGAAACGGCCGGTACATCCTGTTTGGTGGGTATAGATGAGTATCTCAGGTATGTGGCTGGGAGGGTAGTGCCACGACCCAGAGTGCCGGAGTTATACGAACGCGTTCGCAAAACTCCAGAAACCGCGTGAGAAATGTCGGTAACTATCTGATAGGGTTAAAAAGTTGGAAAAGGATGGGTGGAGTTATACGCCCACGGTAGGAGCAGGAGTGGCTTAAACAAGGGCGTATAACTCCGGCGGTAGCCGTGGTAAGTGGTGGTTAAGAGCGTGTTTTTATTCAACAAACTCATATCTTGTTGAGCGTTTTTGAATGGAGTTTTACGAATGGGTGATATACGAACGCGTTCGTATAATTAGCTGTTAACTGTCATGGAAGACATCAGTGAAATTTGAAGTATCGAGCAATCTGAAAATCAGTCCCGAAGATGTCGATGGGCTTCTCACCATGAAGGGTGTGAATAGGGAATTGAGTCCTCTCATCCGAATGACGGCACCGTCAGAATGGTCAAGTAAGCCGATCTTTGAATGGCCTACGGGCAAGGTGCTCTTCTCAAGCTGGATACTCCTTTTCGGCATCTTACCCATCGATCGGCACACGTTCTTTTTTAACTCCATTGATCGCCAACGGGGTTTTGCGGAGTCGTCGAGCTCTATAACCAATAAGGTGTGGCACCATCGTCGAGACATCAAGATAAATGAGGCGTTGCCCCAGATCACAGATACTGTCGAATTCCAGTGTAGGTTGCCGATGCTGGCATATGTTCTGGCACCTGTTTACCGCTTCATCTTCACGCATCGTCATCGGGTGCTAAGGTCTTACTATGGTGGTAGCGCCAGTTAACCAGTCAATTAAGTTCGTTCCGGCCTGCGGCCTCCACCGGACGACCCTGTCGGGCCGCCGCTTATTTCAGCGTTAGAAAAGATCTTTATTGCAAGTCTACTAGGGGTATAGGGATTGTACGCGCTAATAGAATTGTTCCTCGGAGTGGGTTTTGTAGTTGGCTTAATCTACCGCGGTGAGTATCTATTACATAATCGTCGTCGAAGGCCTTGTCCTCGTTGTGGAGGGACAGGGTACTTGCCGCACTTCAAGCATGTTCAGAATGGAATATGTTTTTTATGTCGAGGTGGTGATGGTCAGTACATTAATCCGGTAATTGAGCGACAGGAACAAGAAGCGCGGCTGAGGGAAAAAGCACTGCAGTACGAGGTTGAGTTCCAGCACTCCCGATCCATGTACCTGTCGGAGCGTGAATCTCACTACAGGTCCTTATCGGAAAACGACTTGTTTGATTTATGGACCCAGCGTGAGTCGCTAGATCTGGAGCAGGACGAAATTGAGCTGATCCGAAAAATTCTCCGACAGATCAAGGGTATAAGTAGCATTGAGAAACCTGCGCTCCATGTTTGTGCTGACTGTGGCATGGTAGGAAGCAACTGTACCTGCCGAAAGGTCTGACATTTTCTAACCAGTGGAGGCACGGCGACGCCCACTACATTGCGCCTTCGGCTCCATTTCGCAGGCACGCATGCTGCAAGCGTTATATTTTTTGAGTCAAGAAGAGGATCTTGTCATGGACGAACCAAGAAAGTCTCGATTGAAGCAGTTGGTTCAGGCTTACGCTTTCATTGGTGACAAAAGCTCGGACAGGGCTCGCCGAATCATGCGTTTGATCAATGTCCTCCGAGCGCGCCGTGACTTGAAGCGTTTGGAAGAGCAAAGGGCAAATGAAGCCGAGTACCGAGAAACGTCCCTGATGCACAACAAAAATATCCACGGATACTGCACCAGGTGCCACAACAAGGGAATGGGTGTCTACAGGCACATTTTGCGCGGAGTTTGTTTCCAGTGCGGGAGAATGCCGACACCATGAAAATATAACCAGTCATTCCAGTTTGTTCCGGCCCTGAAGGGCCTCCACCGGACGGCCTTTTCTCCGCTTCGCTGCGCAAAGGCCGCCGCTGAATATTGGCGTTAGGAAGCCTGATGGAATCTATATGGTCGACAAGAAAAGCCAAAAATTAACCAAAGTGCAAGCTGAAGTGCTGGGGCTTCTAGATGCAGGAGCGGTCATGGCTATTGATTCCACTAATCTCGCCAAGATCGGTGATCGGGACATTGCATCGAAGACCCGCTATTTTTTAACAGACAATAGACTTGTGACACGCAAAGACAAAAACAAAGCTGTAACAACAACTGGAAATGGTTATGTGATTACAGAGAAAGGTAAAAAGCTCTTATCTGAGTATCAGGGAGGTCAAAAATGAGTGCGCGCCACATATCTGCTGAAAAGCTCGCAGCGCTAGTACCAACCGCCAGCTGTTGTGATTGCTCAAGGGAAGCAAGCCAGGCACCGAATTCACAAATTTGGACAATTTGGAATGGATCCCGTTATTACTGTCCTGCTTGTGCCGCAAGCGAAGGCATTGGGGCCAATAGCTGAGATTTTCCAAGATTCCTAACCATTCATTCTAGTTCGTTACGGCTCTGGCGGGCCTCCACCGGACGGCCTTTTCTCCGCTCCGCTACGCAAAGGCCGCTGAATATTGGCGTTAGAGCTGATAAACCATGAAGCCCAGAAAGGTTATTCTAGCGACCAACAGACGATACTCTGATCAGTATGAGCCACTGTTGGAAGAACTATTCAACCGGCGCATAGAATTGTTTTGCGCATGGGGAGCCCATTGTGAGCAGTGGGAGTCGGCAATGGACCTGTTTGCGACGGATCCTGATCGTATTGAAGAGCATCATATCACCACGACCAGCCACTCGGACGAGTCACTGGAAGATGTTCAAAGCATGGCTCGCATGTGTGTTGTCGAGGGCGGTGGCAGCAATGACGTTGAGATCATCAGGCTCTAACCAATCGGTCAACCGGACGCCAAAAGCGTACCGCTTTTGGTTCCCTCCGCTGCGCTACGGCGCCGGTTACCATCAGCGTGAAGTTCTACCATTTACCCGATAAGGAGAGGCAACATGGGAACATATTTTACGAGTTCAGGGTTCAGTAGCTGTGAAGTAGGCGGGTTTGTTGCGTCTGCATTGCTTCACGATCTCAGGGTCAACAATTTTACTTTTACGAATTTTCCAGAAGTCGACGTTTCCTGGGACGACAACCATTTTCACATAACCCTAAAAGTCCATGGGGTTAGTAGCTCGACCTTCAGTTTTGATTACGAGACAGTCAAATCTGAGGTTAAGCGTTTTCAAGATAAAAAGGACGTGAGCGCTCAGGTATTCGATGTTATCCAAAAGCATGCTGCGGAGTTAGAGGGTGCAGTCAAAAGAACTTAACAATCGCAGGTACGGCGACGTCTTTTCCATTGCGGCTTAGCCTCCATTCCAAAGCCTCGCGTGCTGCGGGCGTTAAGCTTTATTGTTGCGTGATGCGCAACATGCTATCTTTTCCTCATGATTAAATCATTCCGTCACAAAGGACTGAAACGGTTCTACTCAACTGGCAACACGTCTGGCATACAGCCTGACCACGCCAAGAAGCTGCGAATGCAGCTGGCTGCTCTGGATACGGCCACTTTGGTGGAAGATATGGATATACCGGGTTTCCGGCTTCATCCATTGAAGGGTAGAGATAAAGGGCGGTGGTCGATTCGTGTTAACGGAAATTGGCGCATGACGTTCGAGTTTCAGGACGGCAACGCCTACATTCTTGATTATGAGGATTATCACTAATGACTATGCATAATCCGCCGCATCCTGGTGAATTCATTCGGGAGGTGTACCTGGAGCCTTTTGGCATCAGTTCCCGTCAGCTTGCGTCTAGCCTGGGGGTCTCACCTTCCACGTTGTCTCGTCTGCTCAAAGGAGATAGCGGCATAAGTCCGGAAATGTCTCTGCGGCTATCCAAGGTTCTCGGGCGTACACCTGAAAGCTGGTTGGCGATGCAGGATATGTACGATCTGTGGGTGGCCCGCAAAACGGTCAACCTGGATGGAATCCATCCCCTGGACTTCGAGGCAGCTTAACCAATGGCTGTTGTCGGACGCGCCTGCGCTGGCGCTCCGGCACGCCGGAAAGCCAGGCGTTATCGGCTTTAGTCTCAGATATGGAAGTTTAGAGTGGAAATTAAGATCTTCGGCATTTCGTTAGCGATAGGCATAGGGTTAGCCGCTGTGTTCTGGTTACCCGTCTTGTGGGGTTATTTCTTTGCCAGATGGAAGGGGCTTTGCTCTCCAAAGCGCTTCGCGTTTTTCAGTGGTTGTACGAGCTACGGGATTCAAACTCTGATCGGAGCACTGCTGATATTTCCCTTTTGCCGTCCCAGCGACAAAGTCTGCGCCGCAGTATTGTTATGGCAACCCTGGTGCGTGGCTCTGCCACTTTCTGGATTTCGCCGAGGATTGGTCCGGTACATTTGGGTTGATTGCGGCTGTGGTCGTAACAGTCTTAGCACCGGCAATATTTAATAAGTATGTGTGGGCCGGTGCCAATAGCCGTTAACCAAGCGGTCAACCGCACGCCAAAAGCCTGCCACTTTGGGTTCCCTCCGCTGCGTCCCGGCTCCGGTTACCATAGGTGCTATAAGGAGAAGGCGTGCATCATCTAGCTGTCCAGTGGATTGTGGGGTTACTGAGGGATAGGAATATTCCCTTTCTGATCTGTGGCGGGCTCGCAGCGAAGGGATATGGCTCTGAGCGCGATCTGAATGACATCGATCTTTTCGTGCCCGGTGAATGCTTTTGGTCAGTGGTTGAGGCTGGCCAGAAATTTGTATCCAAAGCTGCCGCTCACCGTCGGGAGGAAGGCTGGGATCTGACCTACGTCCAGTTCAAGTATGAAGGTGTCAAAGTGGAGGTGGGCAGTTCTGATGGTCCGCGAATTTTTGATGCAAACAGGCAAACCTGGGTTCCGCTTAGCATAGATTTCTCTCGATATGCGACGGTGTCTTTGCTTGGCATTGAACTTCCCCTTATGTTGAAAGAGGACTTGGTCCATTATAAGACCGCGCTCTCACGCCCAGTGGATATCGAGGATGTTTGTGCTATCCGTGAGAGTGAATAAACAGACTATGCACCGGAGACCAGAACCTCTGCTTCGCGCCGGTTTTGTCACCGGTGATAGTGAACCATGCCATAAATCAAGGAGTCAGATTTGAGATCAGGAATCTTCATTGTAGTCAGTGCTTTGCTGGTTGGATGTGCAACCCATGAGCAACCCATTTCTACAGCAACAAGTACAGGCGAAATCGTCGAATCCTCTTTCGACCAAAAGGCTGTTGGAGAGAACTCGCTCATGACAAATCAAGCCTTAAAGTCTTACCGAGAAGGGTATGTTCATGCAACCGAACACAAAGCTTTTGCGCAATCTGATGTGGGTGCCTGGTCCTGGAAATCAAACAGAACCTCAGTCAGGTACGCGATAGAGAACTCTTTGAAAGATTGCCAAAGAAACAACAAAAGACATGAAGCTGAATACCCGTGCAAGATCATTAATGTTGATGGGAAATGGGTCGGAGAGCAGTAGACCCTGTAGCCGCGCATGCTGGCTAGTGTTGAATCAAGGAGACTTTCCGCTGCGGAAAGTCTCCCTAAAACACCTGGGTGCTTATTGGTAGGCCCCCGCACTGTAAATCAACTCATAGCTGTGGCTGTAGATTTCCAGGATGTTGCCAAAGGGGTCTTCCATGTAAATCATGCGGTAGGGCTTTTCGCCAGGGTAATAGTAGCGGGGTTTCTCCATGCGCTTTTTACCGCCCGCAGCCACAATCCTCTCAGCCAGTTCCTCTACGTTCGGGTCTTGCACACAGAAGTGAAACACCCCGGTTTTCCAGTACTCGAAATTGTCTTCCGGGTTGGTCTGGTTCTTGAACTGAAAAAGCTCCACGCCGATTCGATCGCCTGTTGACAGGTGAGCGATACGGAAGCTGCCCCAGCCTGCGCCGAATACATCAGTGCACATCTCTCCGATGGCGCTGTCGTCCTCTTCGATCTCGGTTGGTTCCATAATCAGGTACCAACCCATCACCTCTGTGTAAAACTTTACGGCTTGCTCAAGGTCGGGCACGGATATGCCGATGTGTGAGAAATTTCTTGGGTAAGCGTTGTTCATGTCCTGTCCTCCTCTGTTGAGACTGAGAGCAGGTTACATTTGCTGATTGATCATTTAAAATTATCATTTATTCTCGTAAAGATTATGTAGTGTAATGATAAATACGACCTGGTTGCGCACCTTTTGCACACTGGTGGAAGTTGGTCATTTCACCCGTACGGCTGAACGCCTTCACATGACACAGTCGGGCGTGAGTCAGCATGTGCGTAAACTCGAGGAGCAACTGGGTGCCGAATTGCTGGTGAGGCAGGGCAAGCAGTTTTCTCTATCCGGTGCAGGAGAGAGGCTGTACACCGAGGCGCAGAGCATCCTTTTCGCGTTGTCGAATCTTGAGCAGACAGTGGGAGAGGACCCGCCTTTTGAAGGCAGTGTGCGAATCATGTCGCCGGGCAGTGTCGGGCTGAAGCTCTATCCACACCTGTTGGCTCTTCAGAGCAAACACCCGAAGCTGGTTATCGATTACCGGTTTGCGCCGAACCCCGATGTGGAAACTGCCATTGCCGGGTCTGCTGTTGACCTCGGATTCATGACGTCGAGATCGACGCTGGCCGACGTAAGTTGCACGCCCGTCGCCCAGGAATCGCTGCTGTTGGTAACACCGGCCACCGTGAAGGAACCGGATTGGGACACGCTGATGAACCTCGGCTTTATCGACCATCCCGATGGCAGTCATCACGCCAGTCTGCTTCTTGGTGCCAATTACCCCGAGTTTCAGCACAGCAACCTGTTTCCGAAGAAAGGCTTCTCAAACCAGATTGGTTTGATTCTGGAACCGGCAAGTATGGGGTTGGGATTTACCGTTCTGCCTGCCCACGCCGTTGAAGCCTTTGAGAAGCGTGAGCACATCAGAGCTCATCGTCTTGCTAACCCGGTGAGTGAAACGCTGTATCTGTGTGTTCCACGGCACCGGGCACTTGCGGCGAGAATGCGGACTATAATTGCGGAAACCAGGAAATGGCTTTAAACCGGCCTGGAATTTGGCACGTCGCGCCACTCGTGTGCGCAGTGATGTTGCCATCTAACTGCTCAGTAAGGGATTAAGATGACGACGCATTCTGGCTCTTGCCTGTGTGGCACCGTGAAATATGAGATAGAGGGCGACTTCGAGAGCTTCTACCTCTGTCACTGCCGGCACTGTCAAAAAGATACTGGATCGGCTCACGCGGCAAACCTGTTTTCACAGTCCGCTGAATTAACCTGGTTGGCCGGTGCCGATGCTGTAACCTCCTTTACGCTTCCTGGCACTCGTCATAACAAGAGCTTTTGTAAGCTGTGTGGTTCAGCATTGCCCGACACTCAGATAGCCGGTTTGCTCGTTGTTCCAGCAGGGGGCCTGGACACGGAGATCTCTTTGTCGCCAACGGCGCATATCTTTTTATCCAGTAAAGCCGCCTGGGAAGAGGCGTCAGCGGGAGTGCCAGAGTTCGAGGGACTGCCACATTGAGCTGTCTGGGGCTCTGAGTTCTTCGGCCACGGACACTTGCGGTGAGAATAAGGACTATAATTTCTGGGGCCAGGCGGGAGATTTAGTGCGATCGACTTTGAGATTCGTCGAATGTGAGGGTCTGGATTATGGACGAGAAAAACAGACCAAGTGATAAAACAAGCTGGGCTATAGGTGGCGGCGTATTGCTCGGGCTTGGCGTTGGTTTTGTTTTTTTGCCGACCTCAGCTTTGGCATTTGTTGGCTCAATTATCGGAGGCTTGGGTATTGGCCTGATTATCGCAGCGGTATTGTCACGCCTGTAGACCGTTGTTCGAACCCCCAAACAGAACGCTGCGCGAGATAACTGGCCAGCCATCGCTCACAAATCCCCGCTCAGCGTCGCTTAGTCCCTCTAACCTACCAGGCGCTATCGCTTGGGCAGCGCATCATCAATGTCGACGATTCTACGGTCATAGAAGAAATGCCCGTTGGGCTGATAAGACTCCGGAAGTGTGTATCCGTTGGTCTTGAGCACCAGGATCTGTGAAACCAGCTTCCAGCCCATGGCGTTGGTGTTGTAAAGCACCTCGCCACAGTCAGCACAGAACACGCGTTTCATGCGTTTGGAAGGGTGCTGGAATGTTTTCACACTCGGCTCGCCCTTTGTCACCGAAACCTGCTCTGCTTCCCAGGCCAGCACTGAGTGATAGGGGACCTGAAGCAGGTCTCGGCAATCTTCACAGTGGCAGAAAGCGTGGACTTTTGGTTCACCGGTCATGGTGACTTCCACGGTGCCGCAGTCGCAATGTACTTGATGTGTTTCAGTCATGGTGCTTTCCTCCTGACTAAAAACGTTGAATTCGCACTAGCGTTGCTCCGGATGAACCCGGTGAAGGCTATGGATCATGAGGAGCACATCGAGCGATCGAGCCATAAGCGGCTCCGATTGCTCATGGTTTGTCCTCAACAATGATTGCAACCACCTCGCTCTTGCCGCTGTTAGTGACCTGATGGGTCCAGCTCTCGTGCCACATCACGTGTCCATCAGGCACGTTCGCCTGAAATGATTCTCCGCCCGGCTTGGTGATGGTGAGTTGGCCGCCTTTCTGGAAGTAGACCGTTTCATTGTGATGGCGGTGCATGGCGTCTGATTCACCAGGCTGCAGTACCATCTTCAGCACTAAAACATGCTCGTTCTCTTTGAGCACGCTGTAATACTCGGGGGAGGCCACGTGCGCGGCTTGGTCCGCCTGGCTTTCTGCGGTGGCGCCCCCGGTGGCCGCCAGAAAGGCGGCGCCGAAAAACAGGTTCCGTAGATTGGTGCTGGGCATGGCTGCCTCCTTTAGGCGGTTGGAATTTGGGCAGCGAGGTGGGCCCGAAAACGCTGAAAATCTTGCTCCACCTGCGGATTTTTCATCACGTCGTAGCAGGCGAAGGTGTTCAACGCTTCCATGCCGAAGAAGCGGAAGTTCATGTGCATGGGGAATAGCAGGTCGTCCACGCTACCGCCCCGGAAGAGATATTCATCCGGGTTATTGAAGGCTTCTTCGGGGGCATTGAAGGTGAGCGAGAGCAGGTATTTTTTGCCCTGCAACGTGCCGCCATTGCCATAATTCGCCTTGGGTGCTTCTTCGGTGCGGCCATCGCCGTTGCACAACGCGCCGCCCATTCCGGCTGTGTAGACTTCGTCCATGTATTTCTTGAAGCTCCAGGGCACGCCCATCCAGTTAACCGGGGTTTGCAGCAGGATGATGTCTGCCCACTGGTGGTTTTCCAGCTCCTGGTCCACGTCCCAGCCTTTATCGACTTCCACGATTTTTGTCTGATGCCCGTCGGCAGTAAGCAACTCGTCGGCCATCTGAACCAGAGTTCCGTTGAGTTTGCCTTCTGCGAAGGGATAGTAATGGTGCGCATTGATGATGAGGATATTGCTCATCGGAACCTCCATCTGTGGTAACGAATGTAGTGCTGGTATACTATGGTTACCTGTAAATGATGATCAATTAGTATACTTTTGGTAACCTTGTTCCAAGTGCTGGAGAACGGATGGAAAGTCGCGTAGAAACAGACGATTACGGTCGGAAAAAAGTTTTTAACGCCTGCATGGAACCCTGCGCTATTGAAAGGGGCATGCGCATCATCGGCGGAAAATGGACCGGCTCCATCATTTATCACCTGAAAGACGGCCCGGTGCGCTTCAACGACCTTGCCCGCATGCTCGGCGGTGCCAGCAAGAAGATGATTGATCAGCGCCTCAAGGAGCTGGAGTCGCGGGAGATGGTGGTGCGAAAGGTCATCAATGACCGGCCGGTCGCGGTTACCTATGAGTTGACCGATTTTGGTCGCAGCGCGCTGAAGATTCTTGATGACCTGAGGGTGTGGTCTGAGAAATACGATATCAGCTAGTTTGTTGTGCTCCGGCCAATTTCAACGTCATTTCCCCGGCTGCGATTTCCTCGCACCCCGTAGTGTTCTGCCCCGCCCACAGTGGCGAAAAGTCTCCCTTTCCGCACTTTTCAGCCTCCGATCTCAAGGGCGCCAGCGCACCTGCGGCATTGGGAAAGTCCGGCACGCGCGTACTGAGAGGGCCTTGCTCTCTGATAAGGCGGTTGGCGATGCCGCGCGCCGGGCGACCGGAAAATACATTGGTGATTTCGGTGTGGGACGCCTGCTCGGACTGGAGCGCGGCACGGTGGATGGCGCTGGTTTTCGTTTCGGTGCAGAGAAGGTAAGCAGTGCCGACCTGGGCGGCGACGGCGCCCAGTTTTCTGGCTGCTTCGACGCCTGCGGCGGAGGCAATACCCCCTGCCGCAATAACCGGGATTTTTACCCTGGATACGATTTGGGGGAGCAACGCAAAGGTACCCATGTGCAGGCCAAGGTCGCCAGACAGAAAGTGGCCGCGATGGCCACCGGCCTCGAGCCCTTGTGCAATGATGGCGTCTGCGCCTCGTTCCTCCAGCCACAAGGCTTCGGCCACGGTGGTGGCGCTGGCCAGTACCTTCACTCCGCTGGATTTTATGTAGGCCAGCAAGTCGGGGGCCGGTAAGCCGAAGTGAAAGCTCACTACCGCAGGCTTCAGTTCAGCCACCAGATCGGCAGTTTGTTCATCGAAGGGTCGACGGCTTGCGCCGCCGGCGTCATCGTTCAGGTCTAGCCCCAGCTCTTCGTAGTAAGGTTGCAGGCTTTGTCGCCAGGCCGCTTCTTTCTCCGGGTCTTCCGGTGGCAGGGTGTGGCAGAAGAAATTCAGGTTGAAGGGCCGGTCGGTCGCGGACCTTATCCTGGCGACTTCTTCGAGTATTTTGTCGCCTGTGAGCATGGCACAGGGGAGCGAACCCAGCCCTCCCGCTTTGGAAACCGCGATGGTCAACGCGCTGTCCTGCACGCCGGCCATGGGTGCCTGAATCACTGGATACTCCACTTTCAGTAATTCCCTGAGGATGGTCATGGTAAGTGTTGCTCCCCTGTTTGTTGGTTATCGTTTTCGCAGATTGGTGACGGTTTCTCCTTTCACGCCCCAGTTGTCGGTCGACAATTCGTCGATGACCACGTGGGTGGCGTCAGGATTCTTGTTCAGGACATCGACCAGTAGCTGCGTTGTTCCCTGAATTAATTGGCGTTTCTGTTCGACGGTTACGTTGTCGTCGGTGACTTTGATATTGACATAAGGCATTCGAAATTCCTCTCGATAAATGGTTTCGGGTTTTCGGTCAGGCGGTGGCTGGCGCGTACATTTTGTTTACGATCTTCCAGACACCGTCTTCCCTGAGGAAACCCAGATAGTCGGTAAAGTCGCCGTGGGGCAGGGGGCACGCCACTTTCACCATGGCCTGGTTTCCGGCCAGTTCCACCCGGAGGATGCGATAGTCCTCCGGGTGTCCGATGTTCGCGGGTATTGGTCGCGTTGCGACATCGGCCAGCCATTCATCCAGTGTGCGCCGCAGGCCGGGTGCCTTGAGTACACAGTCCCTGTGGAACAACGGCGCCAGTCGTTCGGCATTCCCCGTGTGCAGGCCCTGAAAATACTCATTCACCATGGTTTCCAACTGGCGTTTTTCGGTGTCCATTTATGCCGCGGCCCCCGCGCTGTATGCCTCTTCCCGCTGCAGGGCAAGTTGCATGCTGTCTCGCCTCAATACGGCATCCACCATCTGCCGGCTGCGCGGGCCGAGTACGATATCCACGGGGAAGAAGTCGCCCCAACGGGAGTACACGGCCAGCAGAATGTCGGCGGGGGAGATGTCATGCCCCCCGAGGTAGGGCATGTGCTCCAGCTTCGCTTCCACCACCTGCCACAGTTTGTTGATGGCCACCGCCGCAGAATCGAAAACCTGCTGTCTGGCTGCTGCATCGTTCACGTTGGCCTGGGCAAAGAACAGGCGGCCGTAGGCGGGATGCATGGTGGCGTTTGCGAACAGCATGTTTTCGATGGCCTGATGCCGCGCGTCCCCGCTTTCAGCGATCAGGTTGTTCTTATGCTTGTTGAGCAGATGGAGGATGATCGCCACGCCCTCGTTCAGCACCTTGTCGCCGTCGACCAGTACTGGCACGGTTCCGGCGGGGTTCAGGGTTTCAAAGTGGTCGGCTTCCAGCTTGTGAACCAGGGTGCTTTCCTGGTTGAGCTCGTTGAGAATCGCCTGCGTGGCCAGTGAACAGGCGCCGGGAATGAAGTACAGGGTGTGCATATAAAACCTCGTTTGTTGGGTTATTGCGTGACTGCAAGTGAAGTTTGGCGCTTCCCTTCGTGTTCTTAAATGGCAATAATGTTTTATCAGTATCAACATTTTGGAAACAGTAAGGCCGGGCAGTATGGACAAATTGCGGGCAATGCGGATGTTTGTTCGGGTGGTGGATGCCGGTAGCTTTACCAGTGTGGCCAACGAGCTGAATGTAACCACCTCGATGATCAGCAAGGAGATAGGGCGGCTGGAGGAGGATTTGGGGGTGAGGCTGCTGCACCGATCGACCCGCGGGCAGCAATTGACGTCCATTGGTGAGGGATACCTGGAGCGGTGCCGGGAATTGCTGGTTCAGGTAGACGATGCGGACGCCTATGTGCAGCACATGCAGGACAACCCGCGCGGCAAGTTACGCATCAACGCTCCTATGGCGCTAGGCATTACCGATCTGTCGCAACTGTTCTCCGCCTACATGAAGCAATACCCGGATGTGGAGCTGGACATACAGCTGGGAGACGAGAGCCTGGATTTGATCGAGCATGGATTCGATCTGGGGTTTCGGGCGTCCAGCCAGATGCTCGATTCCAACTATGTAGGCAAACCGCTGGTCCGTTTTACCTACAAGGTGTGCGCCTCACCCGGGTACCTGGAGAGCCATCCGCCGATTCGTGATGTGGAGGATCTGGCCGCCCATAATTGCTTTGTGTACAGCTATTTCAAATCGGGAAATTTTTGGCCGCTGGCGCAGGGTATTACCGTCGGTGGTTCCCTCAAGGTGAACAGCACGTTGTTCATGAAACAGGTGATTGAGGACGGGCTGGGCATCGGTTTTCTTCCCAGCTTTGTGGCCAGGGAAAGTATAGAGCAGGGCAAGTTGGTGGAAGTGCTGCCGGAGGCTAGCCGCCCGGACCTAACGCTTTATGCGCTATACCCGAACCGGCAGTTTACGCAGCCGAAACTGCTCAGCTGCATTGAGTTTCTGCAATCCTGGTTTCTGTCCCGGAACCTGGACTAGCCGCGTTCTGGCAATGGGGCGAGTTTGTCGGATAGAGTTATGCACCGTTGTTTCGGGGGGAGCGACCATGGTGAGTGAGTACATAGAATACCTGAAAGAGGCTTTCGCCGAGTTCGGCGAGATTCGCGCCAGAAAGATGTTTGGTGGCTACGGCCTCTACCACGATGATGTGATGATCGGCCTTGTCGCCGAGGATACGCTCTACCTGAAAGTCGACTCTGAGACTGTCAGTTGTTTTGAGGAACGTGGGTTATCCCAGTTTATGTATCCTAAGGGGCAGAAAATGGTGGGCATGTCGTATTACCAGGCACCCGAAGAGGCGTTGGAAGACCCATCGGAGATGTGCCATTGGGCGACACTGGCCTATGGTGCAGCACTCCGATCCCGTCAATAATACTCACCGCTGGGCTACTGTTGGCGGATGCACTTGTGGTGCGCTCTGACACTCCTGGAAGGCAGAGCATTAGCTAAAAAAGAGGACAGAATGCGATACATCATAGGTGTGCTAATCCCGATACTTCTTCAGTCTTTTGTTGTTTTTATTGTGATTGCAATGAATACCGGAAACGGTTCATGGGCTGGTTTAGCCGCTTTGCTACTTGGTATGTTCGCGATTCCCGCGACAGGAATTGCTAATTTTTTCTATATCAGAGCAAGAAAAGATCGACAAACCTTTTCTGTCATGTGGCCCTGCTTTTTGATGGCCCTGATAATGCCCATCATCGTAATTTTATTAGTTATCATCGGGTAACCGGACTTTCCGGTGCCACCACCCGCAGAGGTGGGTTCTTTGTTTGTGAACCATAGTAATGGATTTCTCGCATTGGCAATGATCGGAGAAAGAAGCGATATGAAGACGGCTGAAACTTACCCAATCGGTACTCCTGGCACGCCCTGGGGCGATGCGGAATGCGCCGAGTGGTTGTCTAGCCAGACCCGTCAGCGTAGTTATGAGGCGGAGGTGTTGAGTGTGATCGAGCGCCTTCGCTCGCGCTTCGATGTGGAAGAGTATGGCGCTTTGGATTACGGCCCGGATTATTACCCGCTGATGGCTATTCGCAGCCGTGACTGGAACGACGATTTGCCGGTGGTACTGATCACGGGCGGGGTTCACGGGTATGAAACCAGCGGGGTGCATGGGGCGCTGCAGTTCCTTGATAAACACGCGGCGGAGTATGCGGGCCGCGTGAACCTGCTTGTTGCGCCCTGCGTGAGTCCCTGGGCGTATGAGCGTATTCATCGCTGGAACCGTAATGCGATCGACCCCAACCGTTCCTTCCACGAAGGTAGTCGGGCGGAGGAGTCTGCCGCACTCATGCGATTGGTAGCGCCTATTCGTGACAGTGCTCTGATTCATATCGATCTTCACGAGACCACTGATACCGACGAATCAGAATTTCGCCCGGCGCTGGCAGCCCGCGACGGCAAGCCGTTCGAACCGGCAGGCATTCCCGATGGCTTTTACGTGGTTGATGACAGTGAGAACCCGAAACCCGATTTTCAGCAGGCGGTGATCAAGGCGGTGGAGCAGGTGACGCACATTGCGCCAGCGGATGAGAATGGCGAGATCTTCGGCTCCAAGGTCGTTGCGCGGGGCGTGATTGAGTACCCACTTGCCCAGTGGGGCCTGTGCGCCGGCATGACTCGGGCGCCCTACCGAACCACTACCGAGGTTTATCCGGATAGCCCGCGAGTTACCCCCGAGCAATGCAATGCCGCGCAGGCTACTGCGGTTTGTGCGGCCATCGATTACGGGCTGGCACAGCCCAGTTTTTAATCGTTTTCGGAGAGATATGGCCGCGCCAATGTCTCAAGTTTTTCTTCTCTGAGTTCGCCGATGGCATCCCAGATCTGCTCGGAGAGCTCTGGGTGGGCTGCTGTGAATTGGCGCGAAAGCATCAGGTAGTAGGGTTTGGTCTTGAGGGGCGGGGCGATCCGGACAATACCCTCCAACTGGTCGGGATTGTTGGCCAACAGATAATCGGCGGTCACCGATTGCAGCGCCACGGCTTTTACACGCTTCGCCTTGAGTAACTGCAGACTTTGCATCGAGCTGCGGACTTTGATCACGGAGACACCAAGATTCTCAAGATCGTTCACGATTGAGTAACCGAGTGGGGCGCCAATGCTGATGTCCGGATCTTCGAACGCTTCGCCGTTCCAGCCGATTTCAGTGTTGGGCAGGGTATAGAGATAGTAGCTAATGGTGGTCAGGCGGCGTGAGGGATCAACCTGGCCATCCTCCCAGGGGTATTCGCCAATGCGGGTACGCGAGCTGTTGAAAGAGGCGTTGAATATCCCGTCTACCTGGCCGGTTTTGAGCATCGTGAGGCAACGCTTCCAGGGATAGCGGCTGAATCTGATCTGCAGGCCAGGTATCCGTTCCTCAAGCATTTTGACCAGTTCAACCGCGGCGCCAGGCTTGTCCAGTACCCGTTGGGTGTCACCCATGTAGTATGGGAACTGGGTCTTATCTTCATAGGCAACATGCAGCACGGTGTCTGCCGCCGCCGGAAGGCTTGCACTCAGGGTAAGACCCGCCAACAGAGCAAAAGCGAGAACGACCTGAATACAAGCTTTCATGAGCATACTCTAAATGTTTGAGGGAACCCGCTTAGCTTAGTTCGCGGGTGATTTTTTTCCATTCGTCCCGGAATTCAGGCGCCTGCAGAACGGACGAGTCAGTTCTGCAGGCGAATATCATCCTTCCAGCGAAAGCCAACACCACCGGCTTGCCACACGCCGTCTTTGTTGAACGGATGGGGGCCGGCCATATTAATGTACTGCGGTAAACCGAAGTGAGGCGACAGATTGCGAGGGGCCTTTATGGTAACCCGGTCCATAATGCGCAGACCCTGTTGTTCTGCCGGCAGGTGGGCCTCCGGTGAGGCTCGGTGGGCCACCGCCCAGTTGTCGATAAACAGCAGATCGCCGGTGTCGTACTCGAAGCGAATGCCGTAGCCATCCTCGAAGGAATCGTTCAGCAAATCGTTGTAGTCGTTGAACAGTTCTTTCATAGCCGCTTCGTCCAGCAGGCGGAAACTGTCTGCATGTGCGGGGAGAGTTTTGAGTTGGTCGATTGTCAGTCCTTCATCCGGCAGGCGTTCGATGACGGCGCCGGTCATGCCCAGGTGCAGCCACACGCTTTTTCGGCCGGAAATCGGATGCGTATGAACCACGGGGTGTGTGACGCTGGACGCGGAGTTAACCGAGACAAGGCGTTCCCAGAAGTCCTGCTTCTCCGGCGGCAGTGAATCAAACGCGGCGCCCTGGTGAGCGAAATGGGTGCCGCCGCCGTTTTCCGGCGCGCGAGCCATGTAGTAGGCGCTGTGGGAAAAGGTAGCGGCTTCGAAACTGCCGTCGTTGTGCCATTGGGGACCGACGCCGAGGATGCCCTGGCGGCCATCGTTCGAGCAGCGGAAGATGTGCCGGTTCCGGCCGGGCGTTGCCGGATGAACACCGTGGGTGGAGTGGATTTCACGGCCGCCCCACCACTTGCAGGCATCAATCAGTTCTTCGGGCGATAGACCGGCCTGGTGTTTGAAAACGATGAATCCGCGATTGGCCATTTCCTCTTCCAGGGCCTTGATGGCGGGCTCTGGCAGTTGGTTGCGCACGTCGGCGCCGTAGATTTCAACGCCGATGGGATCCAGTGGCTTAAGCGACAAACCGTGCTGTTCAAGCAGAGTCACGTTCTCCGGGTTCAGGGCCGCTACGGTGGAGGTGGGTTCGCGGGGTATTTCCTGGGTCTGTGCCATAGCCGTCACTACCATGCTGCTCGCTTTTCAGACAGCCTAACCCAGCGGGTTTTGGGAATTCAAACCTGAATAATCTCTGTACATGTCTTCAACTGGACGGGTCGCGCTTCCACCCGGCAAGACCAATTCGCGTTTGCCTTCGTAGATGCGGCCTCTAGACTGTTATAGGTAACCAAAACCAGAGGAATGGCCGTGACTCCCAAAACCCTTTTTCGCCGCACACTGGCATTGTTCGCTTTCGTGATGTCCGGATCTTTGTTGGCTGCCGACCCGGTAGTGGTGTCTTCGAAGATTGATACCGAAGGCTCGGTATTGGGCCAGATGGTATTGCAGTCCCTCGAAGGAGCCGGTATTCCGGTTGAAAACAGGCTTCAGCTGGGCGGTACGAGCATTGTCCGCAATGCCATCAAGGCCGGGGAAGTAGATATTTACCCGGAGTACACCGGCAACGCTGCCTTCTTCCACGACCAGGCCGACCGGGATATCTGGAAGGATGCCGGAAAAGCTTACCAGGAGGCCGCTCGCCTGGATAAAGAGGCACACAACATTGTCTGGCTGGAACCGGCAGAGGCCAACAACACCTGGGCCATGAGCGTACGTGGAGATCTGGCCCGTGAGAACAACCTGGCCACGCTCGAGGATCTGGCGCGCTATATCAACGAAGGCGGTGCCTTCAAGTTTGCGGCCAGCGCCGAGTTTGTGGAATCCGCCAGTGCCCTGCCGGCGTTCCAGGAGGCCTATGGTTTCAAGCTTGAATCCGACCAGCTTTTGATTCTTTCAGGTGGTAATACGGCGGCTACATTGCGTGCGGCGGCGTTGAACAATAACGACGTGAACGGGGCGATGACGTACGGTACCGATGGCGGCCTGGATGCGCTGGATCTGAAGGTGATGGAAGATACCGCGGGCGTTCAGCCGGTGTACCAGCCTGCGCCCATAGTGCGTGGCGAGGTGCTGGAAACCTACCCGCAGATCCGGGAGGTGCTCACTCCGATCTTTGAATCGCTGGATCTTGAAACCCTGCAGCGCCTGAATGGCCAGGTAGCGGTAAACGGGGTGCCTGCGGATACTGTCGCGCGGGATTACCTGGATTCCCTCGCCCAGGACTGAGGTTTGTCAATTTTCAGCTCCGTTACTCCGAATTTCTTGCCTAACCGTGTCCTGCCCGTGCTGGGATGTCTTGCCCTGGCGCTGGTCTGGTTGCTGGACTTGGGCGTGATCCAACCCAACCGGATTGTCCCGGGTACCGGTCACGGCCTGTTGTCGGCGCTCGGCGGAGCCGGGGCCGGTCTGGTCTCGCTGATCCTGGCCGGTTGCGTCTTGCTGTCTCTTCTGCCGCTGCGCCGCCGTTACCTGCCGCTGCTGGCTCTGGTAGGGCTTTCACTGGCGCTGTTGCCACTGCTGCTTGAGGTTTTTGCGAGCCGGCATCTTCCAGAGAACGCCCCTTACGCACGATCGTCCATCGGTGCCGGTTTCTGGTGTCTGCTGTTTCTGCTGTCCCTGATGCTGATCGAAATTCTCGGGCGTCTTGGAAGCGGGCGAGGGCTGCAGCTGCTGATTCTGGCCTTTGTCAGCGGAAGCTGGCTGTGGTTCCTGCGAGGCGATGGCCTTGAGAGTCTGTCCCTGGTTCGGGAGTTCACCGCCCGGCCAGACAAGTTTGAGCAAGCATTCTGGACCCACCTGGCTTTGGCATTCGGGGCAGTCAGCATCAGTGCGTGCCTGGCGTTTTTCCTTGCCCTGAAGATGATTCGCAGCGTCGCCTGGCGCCGGCCCATCCTTGGTGCTGTCAGCTTTCTGCAGACCATTCCCAGCCTGGCGGTGTTTGGTTTGCTGATCGCGCCGCTCAGCGCTCTGGCGGCTGCCTTTCCGGCACTTCAGGCGATGGGGATCCGCGGAATTGGCTGGGCGCCGGCTTTGCTGGCGCTGGTGGCCTACAGTCTTCTGCCGATGGTGCGTAATACCTTTGTGGCGCTCACTGAAGTGCCCGAAAGCCTCTCCGATGCTGGGCGAGGAATGGGAATGAATGAACGGCAGCTGTTTTTCAAACTCAAGCTGCCGCTGGCACTGCCGGTGATTGTGGAGGGCGTTCGCATTACCACGATTCAGGCCATTGGCCTGACGGCGGTTGCCGCACTGATCGGCGCTGGCGGTTTCGGCAGTTTTATCTTTCAGGGCCTGGGGCAGGCGGCGATGGACCTGGTATTGCTGGGCGCCTTGCCAACGATTGCACTCGCGCTGCTGGCGGATGCTTTGCTTACCATGCTGGCGGCGAGTCTGAAGCCGACACCGGCGACGGCCTGACAGGAAAAGGATAAGCCCGGATGATCGAACTGAAAAACGTAACCCGCCGCTTCGGTGACGCCGTCGCCGTGGACAGCATCAATCTGACGGTCGAAACAGGAGAGGTTTGCGTGCTGGTGGGCAGCTCGGGCTGCGGCAAGTCCACCACCTTGCGGATGATCAACCAGTTGCTGCCCCACAGCGAGGGCGAGATTCTGGTGGACGGCAAGGATGTGACCGCCATGAACCCGGAGCAGCTGCGGCTGAACATGGGGTATGTCATCCAGGGCACCGGGCTGTTTCCGCACTGGACGGTGGCCCGCAACATAGCCATGGTGCCCCAGCTTCTGAAATGGCCACGGGAGCAGATCGACGAACGTGTTCATGAGCTGCTGACGCTGCTGGACCTTGACCCGGCCGTCCATGCCAACAAGTATCCCCAGCAACTGTCCGGCGGCCAGGCCCAACGGGTGGGGGTTGCCAGGGCACTGGCGGCCAATCCTAATATTCTGCTGATGGACGAACCCTTCGGTGCGCTGGATGCCATCACGCGCGAAAATCTGCAGCTGGAAATGCTGCGCATCCAGAGACAGTTGAAAAAAACCACGGTGTTCGTGACCCACGATATCGACGAGGCCCTGAGACTGGCGTCTCGCATCGCCGTTATGGACCGGGGCCGTATCATTCAGCACGACACGCCAGAGAACATCCTCCGCCGGCCGGCCTCCGAGTTTGTCGAGAATCTGGTGGGCAAGCAGGACCGGGGACTAAAACTGATGAGCCTGCGCAGCGTGCGTGACCTGATGCAAGCATACCCACAGCCGAGGCAACCGGAACCCGGAGCCGATGGTCTCAACGAAGACGACAGTCTGCGGGTGGCGCTGTCGATCATGCTCTGGCAGAACTGGAACCATGTGCCCGTGTTCAATGCCGAGGGCCAGGAAACCGGAACCATCACGCGCGAACGCATTATCCAGGAAGGTGCCTGATGCGGATCTGGGTGCCACCGGTATTGCTGACCGCGCTGCTGTGCGCCCTGAGTGCGGGCATGCCGGCTCTGGAGCCACTATTCGAATGGGTGCAGCCGGACAAACAGAACGTCATCTATGAGCGGGAGAGCTTCCTGTTTCTGCTGCAGAATCATCTGACGCTGGTGGTGATTTCCGCGCTTGTGGGCACGGTTGCTGCGGTAGCGGGCGGAATCTTTGCCACCCGGCCTTCCGGCCGGGATTTTCTGCCACTGGTGAGCCAGATTGCGTCCATTGGCCAGACCTTCCCGCCGGTGGCGGTTCTGGCCCTGGCGGTGCCGGTTCTTGGCTTCGGCGAGGCGCCGATTCTAGTCGCATTGATCCTGTATGGCCTATTGCCCATTTTGCGCAACACCCTGGCGGGCCTTGAGGGGGTTGATACCACCGTCAGGCAGGCAGCCCTGGGCATGGGCATGTCGCCGCTGCAGGTGCTTCTGCAGGTGGAACTGCCGCTGGCGGGCAGGGTGATTCTGGCCGGCATTCGCACTTCGGTGACGATCAACATTGCCACCGCAGCCATTGGCTCAACCATTGGGGCCCGAACCCTTGGTGATCCGGTGATTGCCGGTCTGGTGAATGGCAACACGGCCTACGTGCTGCAGGGTGCGATTCTGATTGGGCTCTTGGCGCTCACCGTGGATAGCCTGTTTGAGGCGGTGGAGCGGGTCTGGGATCGCCGATTTCTGCCCCAGGCTGCAGGCTGAAACCGTTCGCACTGTACGCTCACCGCCGCCATGCAGGCGCTGGTCAGACGCTCCCTCCACGGCCGGGTCAGCTCGGTAATGAACGCGGGCACGAGTGTGGGTGTCATGGTCGCTGTACCAACCATTCTTTTCCTGGCCGGTGCCTGGCGCTATGCCTACGCGTTCTTTGCGGTGCTGGCGGTTATTGGCGTGATTGCCACCTGGTTCTTCATTCCCTCGGTTTCACGTGTGGTTCCCGCCAATGCGGCGCCCGTGCAGCCAATCAGTGCGGATCAGTGGTGGCGACTGCTCCGGCTCTCTTTGTTCGCCTTCATGATGGGGTTTGTGTCTGCCGCCTTCTGGATTTTCGCGCCGGACCTTGTCGTTAACCTCGGATCCATGCCCTCCGATGCCACCGGCTGGCTGTGGTTGGGTGTTGGCTTCGCAGGTCTGGGCGGTGCGGTGGTGGCCGATCTGGCAGACCGGAACAATCCGCCGGTTACCCAGGCCCTGATGTTGATGACATTGGCTGTGAGCCTGGCGTTGCTGGCAGCCAGCCCGGACAACCTGGTGATTTCGGCGTTTTCCGCACTGGTTTTTGGCCTGGCCTATATGAGTCTGACCGGCCTGTATCTGATGACCGGCATTCGCCTGTTGCCGGGGCGGCTGTCCATGGGGCCGGTGCTGCCATTTATCGCCGTATCCCTGGGCCAGGCGGCTGGCTCGCCAGTGGTTGGTCTTCTGGTCGGCAGCGTGGGTTACGCCGATGCCTTTGCCATGTTCTGCTCTATCGGCATCGTTGTGGCCATGCTGTCTCCCTTCTATCCGCGGTATCTCGAGTATGAGCCGGAGGAGGAGACTGAAGAGGATACCGGCCTGCAGGCCGCCTATGACTACCAGCTTCAGGACGAGGAAGGCGAACCCTACTCGCCGGTTACAGGTAAGACTGAGAGCTACTAGGCTGCGCCGCTTCAGGGGCTAGCCCGGGGACCCGTCGGTGGGCGCTGCCCAGCTGGTATAGCCAAGGTCCATAACGCGGGCGACTTCCTCATCCGGTATGGCCGAAAGGTCGCCAAGCTCCAGGGGGTCGAAGTGGAAGGCATAGAGGCGGGAGGTGAACTCGGCAATAGGCAGGGAAGCTTCGCCTCGAAATTCGCCGTTGCCGTGGGTTGAGCAGGTAATGCCCTGGCCCCAGTTCTGGCCGCTGTCGTTGTTTGGGTTGAAGAAATAGACCCGCATTTCGTTTTTTGGGCTCAGGGCAACCCGCAGTATGTTAATGGCGTGGCGGCCGACGAATCGGGCGGCGCTGTCGGTAACAGCAATGCCGGCGGGCTGGGCGTGAATCACCGGGATGTTGCCGTTGTAGAAAGGGTGATAACTGGCGTAAAAATGCCGGATAAAACCTTCATAGTCGTGCACCTCACCGGTTTTTACATCGGTGACCGCGCGGAAACCATGGCTCACCCACCAGCCGTAGAATTCCGGGTTGATCCAGCGGTGGGCATCCTCATCCCGGTTCTCACAGCGGCGCCACATTTCGCCGTAAAGGCGGTCCAGATGGGGGATGAGAACCAGCGAAACCGGGTCGACATCCACGGGCGTTCCTTTGACAAGCCCCGGCTCCAGATCCCGGGATGATACCTCCTGGCCCTCGAATCGACTGAGTACCTCATTGTCCCGAGCCGCCCAGGCCAGAACCTGCAGCAGGTAATCCGCCTCGTTCGATGCCCACATGGAAAGGCCAATGGCAGACTGGCAGGTGGGGTTGTTGCCCTGGCCAACACCCAGTGGCTGTCCCAGAAGATTGATAACACCGGCGAGCAGGAAAACCCGCGGCGGCCGCGCATCGCCGAATGTCTCTGCCAGGGCCTGGTTGGTTTCGGCAGACGGCTGGAGCTTGATTTGCCGCCATAACGCCTGGGCCACGGAGGGGGTAAACAGCGACCCGCGCTCCAGCATCATGGTCAGGCCATACACGGCCTGGCAGGTTTCCGGGTAAATGGCCTCGTCAATCAGTGCATGGACCAGTTCGGTGTAGCAGTAGAGATCGTCCAGGCCGGTCATGGTCAGGCCCAGGGTGTTGGGGATCAGTTCGTCCTGGCCGGTATCGCGGAGAAACCTGAGCATCACGGCATGGTAGGGGGAGGCCAGGCCTGTATCGAACATGCTGCGGGCAAAACTGCTGGCTTCGGAGGACAGCGCCAGGTCATCCATATCTTTCAGGCGTTGCTCGTAAACCGCAAGGCCCGGGTCCTCCGCACTGGCGGGGGTAGGGGCAAACAGTGCTCTCACCAGCCGGGTGGCGTCGGAACTCCCCCGGGTTTTCATCTCGGGGTCATACAGGCACTTGGCAATCTGCCCGATCATCTCGCAGATGCTGTCCACTTGCACTGGCCCCTGGTCCAGCAATCGCCACACTTCAGCCACCAGGCTGTCCAGCAGGCTCTCGTAGCCGAGGTGAGAGACCAGATAGCGATAGAGTTCGAGGACGATGGTGCCGAGTTGCTTCGGACGTTCCCGATCGGCTTCGGTGAGTTGGCCAGACAGCAGATCCAGGTTCAGGGCCATCACCTGGGTGAGGAAGTGCCTCGCCTGCTCCGCAGAGATACCGGGATGGAAATAGTCGCCCCGGGTAACGGCCAGCATGCGCAGCTCGCTGAGCGCCTCGACGATGGTGGTGACCGCACCGGCCGCCCGAAGCGAATGTTTTGCCAGGGCGGGTTGCAACAGGGCTGGCCGGGCCCAGTCACTGGTTCCGAAAATACCGGCGGATTCCAGTGAGCGAACCCTGCGGTACAGGGCGTCGAACCCGCCGGGCAGGGTCATCAGCAGTCTGGAACGCTCCAGTACGCCAAGACTGGACGCCTTCGGATCGGCGCGGCGGGCGCGGGCAAACTCTGCCAGCGCCATATCAAACTGCATCAGTGCCGGCTTGAGCGCAGGATCTGGGTCTTGGCGCTCCATAGCGTTGGCTCCCTTGCGGTTTTATCCGCCCTGACGAAAGCGTTGGATAAAGGCTTCAGACTCCGCGATTGACTGTTCCATATTGCGAATCAGGTAATCCACATCCTGCCGGATACTCACCAGTTCGTTTTCCAGTGAGCCGATCGCCTGGGCGTTCAGGTTGTGTTTAAGATACAGCACCTGGTCTTCAAATGCCTGTAACACCGGCTCCATACGATCCTCGGCATCGTGCATTCGGCTGATCAGCTGGCTGTACTGAACACGGGTATCCTTCAGTTGTTGCTCACTGCTGCGGCGCAGTGAGGCGCTCTCGTAGAGGCTGAGCTCGTCTTCCCATTCATCAAACAGGTCCTCGGCGACTTCTTCCACCTTGTCGATTCGGTCTCTAACCTCTTCGGCACTCGCCAGGCTGTCTTCGTAGGCATCGCTGATTTCGGCATATTGTTCCTTGAGCTCGGTGTCAGGCGTGTCCACCACACTCTGGAAACGCTCAAGCGAAGAACGGAAGGTTTCCTGGGCGTCGTTCTGGCTGTCCCGGGCATCTTCGACCCGATCTACCAGTATGTCCCGCTTTTCATACCCGAATTTTTCCATGGTTTTGTAGTACACCGTGGAACACCCGCCCAGCAGCACAGTGGCAAACAATAACAACCAGAAACGCTGGATGCTGGTTTGTGTCTTCGGGAAGTCGGTAGCGGGTATGGGCATAGAGGCGTCTCCGGTTGCATGCTAATCAGAGAAGTGAAGCATGGCGATGGAGCGCTGACAAGCACGGATTCGGCCCGCTTTTGCTGGTGCTGTTAACAACAAACCCCGGCGCGGAGCCGGGGTCTGTGAATTCAACCTGGAAGAAAGGCTGATTATTTCTTCAGTCCCATTTCCTCGATCGAGATCTCGCGCATCTTGAACTTCTGGATCTTCCCGGTGACGGTCATCGGGAATTCGTCCACGAACTTGTAGTTCTTGGGGATCTTGAAGTGGGCAATCTTGCCTTTGCAGAAGGCCTGCAGGTCCTCTGCGGTGACGGGCGCCGCTTCCGGTGCCAGCTTCACCCAGGCAATCAGCTCTTCGCC
Source organism: Marinobacter salsuginis (assembly GCF_009617755.1). Taxonomy (NCBI): domain Bacteria; kingdom Pseudomonadati; phylum Pseudomonadota; class Gammaproteobacteria; order Pseudomonadales; family Marinobacteraceae; genus Marinobacter; species Marinobacter salsuginis. The sequence goes on along the minus strand of NZ_BGZH01000002.1, from coordinate 232,384 downwards.
GTATTTGTCATCGGGAATGCCGGTTACCTGCACTTCTTCGATGGCCGGATGGGTGTAGAGGAACTCTTCGATTTCTTTAGGGTAGATGTTCTCACCACCGCGGATGACCATGTCCTTGATGCGGCCAACGATCTGGATATAGCCCTCTTCGTCCATGGTGGCCAGGTCGCCGGTGTGCATCCAGCCGGCATCGTCGATGGCTTCGCGGGTTTTCTCTTCGTTGTTCCAGTACTTCAGCATCACGCTGTAGCCACGGGTGCACAGCTCACCGATCTCACCGCGCGGGACCACGTTGCCGGTGCCCGGATCCACAATCTTGGTTTCCAGGTGCGGCTGGGTGCGGCCCACGGTGGTGACCTGCTTCTCGAACGGGTCGAGGGAGCTGGTCTGGGTGGAAACCGGGCTGGTTTCGGTCATGCCGTAGGCAATCTGAACCTCTTTCATGTTCATCTTGCCGTTGACCTTCTTCATCACCTCGGCCGGGCAGATGGAGCCGGCCATGATGCCGGTGCGCAGGGTGGAGAGATCGTAGGTCTCGAACTCCGGCTCTGCCAGTTCGGCGATGAACATGGTGGGCACGCCATACAGGGCGGTAGCCTTCTCCTGATGCACAGCCTGCAACACGGACTTGGGCTCGAAGCCTTCGCCCGGGTAAATCATGGTGGAGCCGTGGGTGATGCAGCCCAGGTTGCCCATGACCATGCCGAAGCAGTGGTACAGCGGCACCGGAATCACCAGGCGGTCTTTTTCGGTCAGCAGCTGGCTCTCGCCCACAAAGTACCCGTTGTTGAGGATGTTGTGGTGGGTGAGGGTGGCGCCTTTCGGGTTACCGGTGGTGCCGGAGGTGAACTGGATATTGATGGGATCATCGAACTGCAGTTCGCCCTGGCGCTTCACCAGATCGTCCTGGGATACGTCGCTTGAGAAGCCGAGGAATTCCTCCCAGGTCCACATGCCATCGTGTTTGTCTTCGTGCACATTGATCACGGCACGCAGTTCCGGAACGTGGTCGGCCTTGAGCTTGCCAGGAGCGCTACGCTTCAGCTCCGGTGCCAGCTCGTAGATCATTTCCCGGTAATTGGAGGCCTTGAAACTGTCTGCTGTTACCAGGGTAGTGATGCCGGCCAGGTTCAGGGCGTATTGCAGTTCGTGCACACCGTAGGCCGGGTTGATGTTCACCAGGATGGCGCCGACTTTGGCAGTGGCGAACTGGGTAACGGTCCACTCGTAGCGGTTGGGGGACCAGATGCCCACGCGGTCGCCACGTTTTACGCCGATGGCCATGAAGGCGCGGGCGGCCTCGTCGACCTTTTCAACAAACTCTTTGTAGGTCCAGCGAATGTCCTGGTGCAGGCACACCAGGGCTTCGTTGTCGGGGTACTTCTCGGCGGTGCGGTCGAGCATTTCACCGATGGTCATGCCAAGCAGGGGCACTTCCGCGGTTCCGCTGGTATAGCTTGGTAGAGTCTTGCTCATATCTCTGCCTCCATTGTTTTTGTATTCGAGGGCGAGCAGGGTGGTGTACCTGCTAGCGACTCTGACTGTGATATTCGGGGTTAGGTTGCATATCGCTGGCAATCGCTACGCGGTTGGACATGTTGTAGAAACCGATCAGGTTACTGAGATCCCAGATGCCCCGGTCGCTGAGTCCGGCATCCCGCAGGGCCTGGATGTCGTCCTCGGTAACAGTGGCCGGCGAGCGGGTCAGGTGCGACGCAAAATCCAGCATGGCCCGCTGGCGCTTGTCGAGTTTGGCGCTGCGGTAGTTCATCACCATGTGCTCACCCAACTGGGGATCACCGCTCAGGACGCGTACGGCGGCGCCGTGGGCGACCAGGCAGTAGAAGCATTTGTTCTCGGAGGAGACCACCACGGCAACCATTTCCCGCTCCAGTTTGGAGAGTTCACCTTCGCCGAGCATAAGCTCGTTGTACAGGCGGGTGAAGCCCTCAAGCTGTTTGAGGTTCTGGCTGTAGGCGGTGAGTACGTTCGGGATCATGCCCAGCTTTTCCTGGCAGATCTGGAAGTACTTCTGGGTGTCTTCCGGCATGTCGCTGATCTCGGGAATTGGCAGATCCAGTGCGACCACATTCTTGTTGCTCATGACTACTCCTGGTTTTAACAGTTACCGCCCAGTGCCTGGCCGACCTTGGAACCGTTGTGGCGGTTCAGTTGGCCGCAGATCCAGTCGCCGGTGGCGACCAGTTTGTCCAGATCGACACCCGTTTCGATGCCCAGACCGTTCAGCAGGTATAGCACGTCTTCGGTAGCGACGTTGCCCGATGCGCCTTTGGCATAGGGGCAGCCGCCGAGGCCAGCGACGGAGGCATCGATCACTGATACACCTTCTTCGAGCACCGCGTAGAGGTTGGCCAGCGCTTGGCCGTAGGTGTCGTGGAAGTGGGCGGCCAGTTTTTCCATGGGTACGTGGGCGGCGACGGCTTCGAGCATGCGTTTGGCTTTCAGCGGCGTGCCGACGCCGATGGTGTCGCCCAGGGAGATTTCGTGGCAGCCCATGTCGTAAAGGGCTTTGGCCACGGTGGCCACCTGCTCGGGTGCAATGTCGCCTTCGTACGGGCAACCCATCACGGTGGAAACGTAACCGCGCACGGGGATGCCGTGTTTGCGGGCTTCTTCCACCACCGGGGCGAAGCGCTCAAGGCTTTCGGCGATGGTGCAGTTGATGTTCTTTTTGGTGAAGGATTCGGACGCGGCGCCGAAAACGGCGACCTCGTCGGCCTTCGCCGCCAGTGCGCCTTCGAACCCTTTCAGGTTCGGGGTCAGGGCAGAGTAGCGAACGCCGGCCTTGCGGTTGATGCTGGCCATTACTTCGGCGGCATCGCCCATCTGTGGCACCCATTTAGGGGACACGAAGCTGGCGGCCTCGATGTGGCTCAGGCCGCTGTCTGCCAGGCGGTCGATCAGCCCGGTTTTGATGGCGGTGGCGATCACCGGGCCGGGCTCGTTCTGGAGTCCGTCCCTGGGGCTCATCTCAACCAGGCGAACCTGTTTGGGAAAGGCCATCAGCCTGCCTCCTCTTCATCTACTTCAATGGCAATCAGTTCGGCACCTTCGGACACCTGGTCGCCTTCGGCGAAGAAGATGTCGGTAACCACGCCGTCGGCCGGGGCCTTGATGGCGTGTTCCATCTTCATGGCTTCCATGATCACCAGGCTCTGACCGGCGGTGACCTTGTCACCCACCTTGGCCTGCACGGCCACGATGGCGCCGTTCATGGGTGCGGCCAGGCTGCCTTCGCCGGCCATTTCCTCGAAGCCGTAGCTTTCCTTGTACACGGTGCAGTTGAAGGTGTCGCCTTCGTAGAACAGCACCAGCTGGTCGTTGTGCAGGTTGCCGTGGATGCTGATGCGGTGGCCGTTGATGACGGCCTGCAGGTAGTCATCGTCCAGTCGGGCAGTAAGGTTGTATACGCTGTCGCCCACGAACACCTGATAGCGGTCGTCGCGTTCCAGGACCTTCAGGTCGTGAATCTCTTCACCCACCTGCAGCTGCAATGGCTGGGCGAACTCGGAGTTCATGCGCCAGCTGTTCTGGCGGCCGAACGGCGACCAGGGGTCGGTGCTGACCACTTCCCGGGATTTGCGCTGTTCCAGAACAAAACCGGCGGCCAGTACCAGGGCCTTGTGGGTATCCAGCTTGGATTTCGGGAACAGCAGTTCCCGGTGATCCTCAATGAAGCCGGTGGTCAGGTCGGCTTCCCGGAACGGCTGGGCGTCGGCCAGGGCGTGCAGGAACCGGATATTGGTCTTCACGCCGGCGATGCGGTAGTGCTCTAGGGCCTGGACCATGCGGTTGATTGCCTGGTCGCGGGTTTCGTCCCACACGATCAGTTTGGCGATCATGGGGTCGTAGTGGATGCTGATGTCGTCGCCTTCGGTCACACCGGTATCCACCCGCACATGGGCGCTTTCGTCCGGGGTGCTCAGGTAGCGCAGGTTGCCGGTGGCCGGCAGGAAGTCCTGGTCCGGGTCTTCGGCGTAGATTCGCGCTTCGAGGGCATGACCACGGGTTTTCACCTGGGACTGTTCCAGCGGCAGGGGCTCGCCCCAGGCCACTTTCAGCTGCCATTCCACCAGATCCTGGCCGGTGACCATTTCGGTAACCGGGTGCTCGACCTGCAAGCGGGTGTTCATTTCCATGAAGAAGAAGGAACCGTCCACGTCGTACAGGAATTCAACGGTGCCGGCACCCACATAGTTGATGGCCTGGGCAGCGCGCACGGCCGCTTCACCCATGGCCTTGCGGGTGTCTTCGCTCAGGCCCGGGGCTGGGGCTTCTTCCAGGACTTTCTGGTGACGGCGCTGCACGGAGCAGTCACGCTCGGCCAGGAACACGCCCTTGCCGTCCTGATCACAGAACACCTGAATTTCCACGTGCCGCGGCTGGGTCAGGTAGCGTTCGATGAGCATGTCCGGGTTGCCGAAGGCGTTCTGTGCTTCACGCTTGGCGGCCGCCAGGGCATCGTCAAATTCGCCCATGCTGTTGACCACGCGCATGCCTTTACCACCGCCGCCGGCAACGGCCTTGAGCAGCAGCGGGAAGCCGCATTTCTCGGCTTCGGCCCGCAGGGTTTCAACGGACTGGTCATCGCCATGGTAACCGGGCACCAGGGGAACACCGGCTTCTTCCATGATGGCCTTGGCTGCAGACTTGGAGCCCATGGCGGCAATGGCTGAAGAGGGCGGGCCGATGAAGACAATGTTGTTGGCTTCGCAGGCTTCGGCAAACGCGGTGTTTTCCGAGAGGAAACCGTAGCCCGGGTGAACGGCCTGGGCACCACTCTTCTTGGCAATCTCGATGATCTTTTCGGCGCGCAGGTAGCTCTCGGAGCTGGGTGCGGGCCCGATGTGGAAGGCTTCGTCGGCCATGGCCACGTGCCGGGCATTGGCGTCGGCGTCGGAATAGACGGCGACGACCCGAATGCCCATGCGGTGGGCGGTTTGTATGATCCGGCAGGCGATTTCGCCCCGGTTGGCGATCAGAATCTTGCTGAACATTGTTATTCTTCCTCCGGAACCCAGTTGGCCTTGCGCTTGTTCAGGAAGGCGCTGAGCCCTTCCTGCCCTTCTTCACCCACCCGGATATCCGCGATGCGGTGTGCGGTGTCGTCAATCACGTCGTCGTTGATCGGTTTGTGGCTGACGGCGAATACCAGATCCTTGGCGGCTTTCATCGCTTCGGGCCCGTTCATGGCCAGTTGCTGGAGCATCTCGTTGCAGCGGGCTTCCATGGCTTCGACATCGTCACAGACGATGTGGACAAGGCCGTATTCCTGAGCTTGCTTTGCGGTAAACACTTCGGCAGAGATGAAATACCGCCGGGCCTGGCGCTCGCCGATGGCGCGCACCACGTAGGGGCTGATCACCGCCGGAATCAGGCCAAGTTTCACTTCGCTGAGACAGAAGCTGGATTTCTCGGTAGCGATCACGATATCGCAGCAGGCGGCAAGGCCCACCGCGCCACCGAAGGCCGCACCCTGTACCAGGCCAATAACCGGCTTGGACAGGTGGTTGAGTACGTTCATCAGCCGCGCCAGTTCCCGCGAATCGTCGAGGTTTTCCTGGCGGGTGTTCTCAGCCATGCGACGCATCCAGCCAAGGTCGGCCCCTGCGGAGAAGTGTTTGCCTTCGGAGCGCAGGATGACCACTTTCACGCTTTCGTCGGCGTTCACCTCGGTGAGGGTGCTGATCAACTGCTGAATGATCACGTCGTCAAAGGCGTTGCGCTTGTCGGGGCGGTTGAGAACCACCTCGGCAATGCCTTCGGAACGGTGCCTGAGCAGAACTGCGGATTCGTTGTCTGTCATGTCAGTCTCCCCGATTACATCCGGAACACGCCAAAGCGTGTCGGCTTGGCGGGTCGGTTAAGGGTGGCAGACAGGCTCAGGGCAACCACTTCCCGGGTCTGGGCCGGGTCGATGACGCCGTCGTCCCACAGGCGGGCACTGGCGTAGTAGGGGTGGCCCTGCTCTTCGTATTTGTCGATGACCGGTTTCTTGAACTGGGCTTCTTCCTCGGCGCTCCATTCCTGGCCTTTGCGCTCCATGCCTTCGCGCTTTACCTGGGCCAGTACGCCGGCAGCCTGCTCGCCGCCCATGACCGAGATGCGGGCGTTCGGCCACATCCAGAGGAAATCCGGGCTGTAGGCACGGCCACACATGCCGTAGTTGCCCGCACCAAAGGAACCGCCGATCAGCACGGTAATCTTGGGCACGTTGGCACAAGCCACGGCCATAACCATCTTGGCGCCGTGCTTGGCGATGCCTTCGGATTCGTATTTCTGGCCGACCATGAAGCCGGTGATGTTCTGCAGGAACAGCAGCGGGATGTTGCGCTGACAGCACAATTCAACGAAGTGGGCGCCTTTCTGGGCCGCTTCGCTGAACAGGATGCCGTTGTTGGCGATGATGCCCACGGGATAGCCGTGAATGTGGGCGAAGCCGGTGACCAGGGTCTGGCCGTAGTAGCGTTTGAATTCGTCAAACTCGGAACCGTCGACGGTGCGGGCGATCACGTCGCGCACGTCGAACTGTTTGCGCAGGTCGGTGCCGACAATGCCGTAGATTTCTTCAGCGTCGTACAGCGGCGCCTTCGGCTTGCGGATTTCCACATCCGTTGGCTTGCGACGGTTCAGGTTGGAGACGCTGCGCCGGGCGATTTCCAGGGCGTGGGCGTCGTTCTCCGCGTAGTGGTCTGCCACACCGGAGATTTTACAGTGGACGTCGGCGCCACCGAGGTCTTCGGCGCTGACCACTTCACCGGTGGCCGCTTTTACCAGCGGCGGCCCGGCCAGGAAGATGGTGCCTTGGTTGCGGACGATAATGGATTCGTCGGCCATGGCGGGCACGTAGGCGCCACCGGCGGTGCACAGGCCCATGACGACGGCGATCTGTGGGATGTCGTCGGCGGACATGCGGGCCTGGTTGTAGAAGATGCGGCCGAAGTGGTCGCGATCCGGGAAAACTTCGTCCTGGCGGGGCAAGTTTGCACCGCCGGAGTCGACCAGGTAGATGCACGGCAGGCGGTTCTGCAGGGCAATTTCCTGGGCGCGCAGGTGTTTCTTGACCGTCAGCGGGTAGTAGCTTCCGCCTTTTACGGTGGCGTCGTTGGCGATAATCATGCATTCGGTGCCGGAGACGCGGCCCACGCCGGCGATGACGCCTGCTGCGGGGACTTCTTCATCGTAGACGTTGTAAGCGGCGAACTGGCCAATTTCCAGGAACGGGGAACCGTCGTCCAGGAGGCGGTTGATGCGCTCTCTGGGAAGCAGTTTGCCGCGGGCGATGTGGCGCTCCTGGTAGGAGGGGCCGCCACCTTGCTGGATGGTGGCGACTTTGTCGCGCAGGTCGGCGACGGCCTTGGCCATGGATTCCTGGTTGGCCTGGAACTCTTCGGACCTGGGGTTAATCTTGCTTTGCAGTATTGTCATTGTTTCGGGCCTCGAGGTTCGGGGCGGCGGGACTGGCAGGCTGTCTTTCCGGGAACCGCTACGAGCACATCCATGTGCGCTTGACGTCGGCCATCCATGGCCGCCGACATTCCCGGAAAGACACCCTGCCACTCCCTCGTTTTAACTTGGGAGCAGGCCGTCCCCGGTGCAGGGTTGAACGGCCTCGCCTTGTAACGGCTGCTTACTTGTTCAGGTACAGCTCACGACCGATCAGCATCCGGCGGATCTCGGACGTACCAGCACCGATCTCATACAGTTTGGCGTCGCGCAGCAGGCGGCCTGTCGGGTATTCGTTGATGTAGCCGTTACCGCCGAGCAGCTGGATGGCGTCCAGGGCGATTTTGGTGGCCATTTCGGCGGAGTAGAGGATCGCGCCGGCGGCGTCTTTCCGGGTGGTTTCAGCGCCGCGGTCGGCGGACATGGCAACCATGTATACGTAGGATTTGGCGGTGTTCATCCAGGTGTACATGTCGGCAACTTTGCCCTGTACCAGCTCGAATTCGCCGATGGCCTGGCCGAACTGTTTGCGCTCGCGGATGTAGGGGACGACAACGTCCATGGCAGCCTGCATGATGCCCAGGGGGCCGCCGGAAAGAACGAGACGCTCGTAGTCGAGGCCGCTCATCAGGACCCGCGCGCCGTTGCCTTCCCCGCCCAGTACGTTTTCCTTGGGTACTTTGCAGTCTTCGAACACCAGTTCGCAGGTGTTGGAGCCACGCATGCCGAGCTTGTCGAGTTTCTGGTGGCGGCTGAAGCCCGGGTAGTCTCGCTCTACGATGAAGGCGGTCACGCCGCGTGAGCCGGCCTGAGTGTCGGTCTTGGCGTAGATGACGTAGGTGTGGGCGTCCGGACCGTTGGTGATCCACATTTTGTTGCCGTTGAGAACGTAGTGGTCTCCGGCGTCTTTGGCGCTCAGTTTCATGGAGATAACGTCGGAACCGGCGTTGGGCTCAGACATGGCCAGGGCGCCGATGTGCTCGCCGCTTACCAGTTTTGGCAGGTATTTCTGTTTCTGTTCTTCGGTGCCGTTGCGGTGAATCTGGTTCACACACAGGTTGGAGTGGGCACCGTAGGAGAGGCCAACGGAGGCGGAAGCACGGCTGATTTCTTCCATGGCGATCACGTGGGCCAGGTAGCCCATGTCGGAGCCGCCGTACTCTTCTTTCACGGTGATACCCAGCAGGCCCATGTCGCCCATTTTCCGCCACAGGTCCATGGGGAATTCGTTGTTACGATCGATTTCCTCGGCGCGTGGCGCGATTTCTGCAGCGGCAAAGCCGTTGACCTGCTCGCGGAGCATATCGAGGGTTTCGCCGAGGCCGAAGTTGAGCTCTGAGTACTGTGATTTCATCGTTGGCTACCTTTGATTTCTGTCGATCATTAGTTTTCAGCGGTCTGCCTGGCCTCGTCGTTGGCCGGCGCCTGCTGTTTCTTTTTCTTTTGTAGCTCCGCCAGGGCTTCTCGGCACCGGGCTTCCGCTGTGTCTATTTCCATCTCTGCCTGGGCAATGTCGTTCTTCTGCTGTTCCAGCATGGCTTTGCGACCGTCCAGGATCTCCAGCATTTTCAGGAGCTGTTTTTCGTTACCGGTGAGGGTTTCATCCCACAGGTCAAATAGCTCCCGGGTTTCCGCCAGGGTGAAGCCCATGCGCTTGCCGCGAAGGATCAGTTTCAGACGCACACGATCCTTGGTGCTGAAAATACGGGTCTGTCCGCGTCGGCGCGGCTTCAGCAGCCCCTGATCCTCATAGAAGCGGATGCTTCGCGTTGTGACATCGAACTCCTGTGAGAGCTCGCTGATGCTGAACGTTTTCTTTTCGACCATTGCGATTTCCTTTTTCGACTTAGGTTAGATAAAGTTTACGTAAACGTAAAGTAGTTTTCTGGTCCGATTTTAAACAAACAGAATCCTGAAAAGGGGAGTGAACGATGGAATTCAAAAACGTGGCGGCCATTGTAACAGGCGGCGCTTCCGGTCTGGGCGAGGGTGCGGCCCGCGCACTGGCGGCATCGGGATGCAAGGTGGCGATCCTGGATTTGCAGAAAGAGCAGGGCCGTAAGGTGGCCGAGGACATCGGCGGGATTTTCCTTGAGTGTGACGTGAGCTCCCCCGACAGCGCCGAAGCAGCTATCAACGCTGCCCGCGAAGCCCATGGTCCCTGCGGTATTGCCGTGAACTGTGCCGGTATTGCCACGGCTTCCAAGATTCTGGGCCGCGAAGGTGTGATGCCGCTGGAGAACTTCAGCAAGGTTATTCAGGTCAACCTGATTGGTACCTTTAACATTCTGCGTCTGGCCGCGGCGGATATGGCTCAGCGTGAACCCAATGCCGATGGTGAGCGCGGCGTAATCATCAACACGGCTTCCGTGGCAGCTTATGAAGGTCAGATTGGCCAGGCGGCCTACAGTGCCTCCAAGGGCGGTGTGGTATCGCTTACCCTTCAGTCAGCCCGTGAGCTGGCTCGCGAGGGCATCCGTGTAAATACGATTGCACCTGGCCTGTTCATGACACCCATGATGGCGGGTATGCCCGAGGAAGTTCAGGAAAGCCTGGCAGCCACGCTGCCGTTCCCGAAGCGTCTCGGCAAGCCGGAAGAGTTCGGCATGATGGTTGACCAGATGGTGCGCAACCCGATTCTCAACGGCGAAGTGATTCGCCTGGACTGCGCGCTCCGCATGGCGCCCAAGTGAAGCATCCAATTGCAGGAGACATACATGACCGTGTCTGTTGATAAAGAAGAACTGGCGATGTTCCGGGATTCCGTAATCAAGGTCCTGGAAAAAGAAGTGACGCCGCACTACGAAGCCTGGGAAAAATCCGGTCTGGTGCCCCGCGAACTCTGGAACACCCTGGGCAACGCCGGCATGCTTTGTGTGGATGTGCCTGAAGAGTGGGGCGGCATTGGTGCCCCCTTCCAGTTCTCCGTCGTTGTGGGCGAAGAACTGGCCCGCATGGGATTCGGCGCACTGTCCACCAACGTGATGGTGCATTCCGACATCGTGGCGCCTTACCTTAGCCACATGGGCAATGAAGAGCAGCGTCAGCAATGGCTGCCCAAACTGGTCTCCGGCGAAGCCGTAGGTGCCATCGCCATGACCGAACCCGGTGCCGGCAGCGACCTGCAAGCGATTCGCACCAGCGCCGTGAAAGATGGCGACGAGTACATTCTGAACGGCTCCAAGACCTTCATCACTAACGGCCAGCACGCCGATATGGTGATCGTTGCCGCGAAAACCGATCCAAAGGCCGGCGCCCGCGGCATTAGCCTGTTCCTGGTAGACACCTCGCTGCCGGGCTTCAGCAAAGGCCGCAACCTCGACAAGATCGGCCAGCACTCCGGGGATACCTCCGAGCTGTTCTTCTCCGATATGCGCATCCCGGCCTCCGCTCTTCTCGGTGAAGAAGGGCAGGGCTTTGTGTATCTGATGAAGGAACTGCCCCGGGAACGCCTGGTGATCGGTGCTCTCGGCGTAGCCGCCGCCCGTGGTTCCCTGGACCTGACCATCGCCTACGCCCAGGAGCGGGAACTGTTCGGCCAGAAACTGGCCCAACTGCAAAATACCCGCTTTGAAATCGCTCGCATGGAAACCGACTACCGGGTCAACAAGGCCTTCGTGGACCAGTGCATCGACCAGTACGACCTGGGCGAACTGGACGCGCCAACCGCCTCCATGGCCAAGTACAGCGCCACTGAAATGCAGTGCCGCGTGGCCGATGGCTGCCTGCAGCTGTTTGGCGGTTACGGTTACACCACCGAATACCCGATTTCCCGGGCCTTTATCGACGCGCGGGTGCAGCGGATTTATGGCGGCACCTCGGAAGTCATGAAAGAAATTATTGCCCGGTCGGTACTGGGTAAAGCCTGATAAAGGCAGACGAACTCACAATCTGAAGGCCGGGTGCCAGATGCCTTTCAGGGACTGTCTGCAGCATGGATGCTGCAGTCAAGCGTACATGGACGTATTCACAGCGTGTCCCTGAAAGGCGTCTGGCACTTGGCCCAGCACCAAATTAGAGGGCATTTAACATGAATGGTAACGACGTAGTAATCGCAGGCTCAGCAAGAACCCCGATGGGCGGCATGATGGGCTCCCTCAGCTCCGTGCGCTCTCCAGACCTGGGCGCCATCTCCATCAAGGCCGCCATCGAGCGCTCCGGCCTACAGCCTGCAGATGTGCAGGAAGTGATCATGGGTTGCGTACTGCCCGCAGGCCTCGGCCAGGCCCCGGCCCGCCAGGCCTCACGCGCCTCCGGCATTCCCGACAGCTCAGGCTGCACCACCATCAACAAAATGTGCGGCTCCGGCATGCAGGCCGTGATCATGGCTCACGACCAGATCAAAGCCGGCACCAACAACATCATGATTGCTGGCGGCATGGAAAACATGAGCCAGGCACCGTACCTGCTGCCCAAAGCCCGCGGTGGTATGCGCATGGGCCACGGCCAAGTGATGGACAGCATGTTCCTGGATGGCCTGGAAGACGCCTACGAAGGCGGCCTGATGGGCGTCTTCGCCCAGCGCACCGCGGACAAGTACGACATCAGCCGCCAGGCCATGGACGAGTTTGCCATCGGCTCCCTCCAGAAATCCCTGGCCGCCATCGAAAACGGCTGGTTCCGTGACGAGATTGTTCCGGTAACCGTATCCGGCCGTGGCGGTGACACCGAAGTCGACACCGACGAGCAACCGGGCAACGCCAAACCGGAGAAAATCCCGCACCTGAAGCCGGCCTTCGCCAAAGACGGTTCCGTGACTGCGGCCAACTCCAGCTCCATCAGCGACGGTGCCTCCGCCCTGGTACTGGCCTCCGCCGCCGAAGCCGACGCCCGTGGCCTCGTTCCCCAGGCCCGAATCGTGGCTCACGCCACCCACGCCCGCCTGCCAGCCGAGTTTACCCTGGCGCCCATCGGTTCCATCGAGAAGGTGCTCAAGAAAGCTGGCTGGAGCGTCGACGACGTGGACCTGTTCGAAATCAACGAAGCTTTCGCGGTGGTTACCCTGGCGGCCATGAACGAGCTGAAGCTCCCGGCTGAAAAGGTCAACGTCCACGGCGGCGCCTGTGCCCTGGGGCACCCGATAGGCTCTTCCGGTTCGCGGATCATCGTTACCCTGATTAATGCCCTGAAGCAGCGTGGGCTGAAGCGTGGTGTGGCTTCGCTGTGTATTGGTGGTGGCGAGGGGACTGCTGTTGCCATTGAGTTGATCTGATTGCCTCTCCTCGTAGCCTGCCTGTGTAGGGGCGGGCTACGAGGTGGCCGGTGGAGTTTTTCTTGGAAAAAGAACTCGCTTCGCTCAGACACCTTTTTCCGGCGAAAAATCCACCAGCCACCCCCACTGCCGGCCATCCCCCAAGGCAGAAGTCCCACCATCCCAGAAAGCCTGACTTGATATCAGTCATGCGGCCAATTCAATGATTTGCTAGCCTTCAATGCATTGAAATTCCCCGGCATTGGAGAAGGAAACCCCGTGCGAAAGCGCCACGAGTTTATTGAGGAATCCCGTAAACAGTGGAGTTCTGAGCCCGCGTTTGTGGCCTCCATGGCGGCCGCTGCCGTGGGGCTGGGGAACCTGTGGCGGTTCCCTTATATGGTGGGGGAGAACGGTGGTGGCGCTTTTGTGGTGGCTTACCTTCTGGCGCTGATTGTGGTGGTCCTGCCCATCATGATTCTGGAAGTGTCTGCCGGGCGGCTCTCCAAGGGCAGTACCGTTCAGACTTACCGGCAGGTGAACCGCTTTGGCGTGGTCTATGGCTGGTTTGTGGTTCTGATCACCATGGCCATTACCAGCTATTACCTGGTGATTACCGGCTGGACCCTGGGGTATGCGGTGGATGCCGCAACGGACGATCTCCGGGTGTTCGGGGATTTTACCGCCGGGTATAACTCGCTCTGGTACTTCTTCGCCGTCACTTTGCTGGGCGCCATCATCCTGGCCAAGGATGTGACAGCCATTGAGCTGATGTCGAAGATCCTGATGCCGGTATTGATCATTGTGATGATTGGGCTGGTGGTCTTCGCCAGCCGAACGCCCGGTTGGGAGCAGACCAAGGATTTCTTTTTCCAGGTGGATTGGAGCCGGCTGGCGCATGGCAAGCTTTGGGCATTCGCCTTCGGTCAGGCGTTCTACACGTTGGCGATTGGCCAGGGCTATCTGGTGACCTACGGCAGTTTTATCCCCCGGCAGACTCATGTTCCCAGGGCCTGTCTGATTGTCGCAGGCACGGAGACCAGCGTGGCATTGTTGGCAGGCTGGATGATCTTTCCGTTTGTGTTCAGCCTTGGCATGGAGCCCACAGAAGGCAGCCAACTTGCGTTCGTGACCATGCCCCGGGTGTTCGAGGACATGGTTGGTGGCTACTGGGTGGGCACGCTGTTTTTCAGCCTGTTCTTCATGGCGGCGTTCAGTTCCAGTCTGGCCGGTTTGAAGGTGATGATTGCTGCGGTGGCGGAAGAGTTCCGGCTGAGCAATGGCCGGGCGGTCAGTTTGGTTACCCTGGTTATGCTGGTGCTGGGTACAGCATCGGCGCTGAGTTTCACACCACTGGAGTGGAACATTGCCGGGGAGCCGGTTCTGGATGTGATCGACCGGGTGGCCGGCGGCAATGTGATTATCTTCTCCGGGGTCCTGGGCGCGGCCATGTTCTGCTGGTTTATACCACCGGAGAAGATCCGGACTGTGCTGGGCACGGAAAGCCGTTGGTGGGAATGGCGGATGTACCTGGTTGGCCGCTATCTGCCGCTGGTAATGCTGCTATGGATCGCGGTGACTTACGCTTTGAACCAGATGGGCATTACTCAGGCCTGACCTGAAATTCCCGGGGTTCGATCTTCAGTTTTTTCAGGCGCGAGGTCAGGGTGGTGGGTTTTATGCCCAGCATGGCCGCTGCGCCATCTTCGCCGAAGACCCGGCCACTGCTCATGGTGAGGGCCCGGGTCAGGTTCTGTTTCTCCAGCTCCCGTAACTCCTGTTCCGTCATCAATTCGCCGCTGTAATGTCTCGCGGGGGGCGTTGTTGTGTTTATACGGGCGGTGGAATCCGGCCCGGGCAGGTCCAAGTCCAGCCGGCCGTCGGCGGTGATCACCTGGCGCTCGATCACGTTCTCCAGTTCCCGCACATTGCCCGGCCAATGATAGGCCTTCAGAGTTTCCACATCCCTCTCGCGCAGCGCCAGGGTGGGGCGGTTGAACTTCTGGCAGGCCCGGTTCAGAAACTCCTGGGCCAGGATGGGGATGTCTTCCAGGCGGCGGCGCAAGGGAACGGACTCGATGGGAAACACGTTCAGACGGAAATACAGATCCTCCCGGAAGGTTTTCTGCTGCACTTCGGCTTTCAGGTCGCGGTTGGTGGCGGCGATAACGCGCACGTCCACGGCCCGGGTGCGGTTTTCCCCCACCCGCTCGAATTGCTGATCCTGAAGCACGCGGAGTAGTTTGCCCTGCAGCTCCAACGGGATTTCGCCCACTTCATCCAGGAACAGGGTGCCGCCGTCGGCCAGCTCGAACCGGCCGACGCGGTCGCTGACGGCGCCGGTGAAGGCTCCTTTGATGTGGCCGAAAAATTCGCTCTCGAACAGATCCTTGGGGATGGCTGCACAGTTCACCCGGATCAGGGGGCGATCCCGCCGGCTGCTGGATTGGTGAATGGCCCGGGCGATCAGTTCTTTGCCCGTGCCGGATTCACCGGTGATCAGCACGTTGGCATCGGTGGGCGCCACCATGCCAATCCGGCGTACGATGGCCTTGATGGCATCGCTTTGGCCGAAGATCTCGTGGAAGTGGTACTCGGCGCTTAATTCTTCCTGCAAATAGGCGTTTTCCATTTCCAGGCGGCGCTTGAGGGTCTCCACCTCTTCCAGTGCCTTGTGCAATTCGTTCTGGGCTTCCTGGCGGGCGGAGATATCTCGGAATACCACCACAGCACCTACCGGATGGCCGTTGTCGAGAATGGGTGTGCTGGTGTATTCCACCGGGAAGCCGCTGCCGTCCTTGCGCCAGAACCAGTCCTCTCCAACCCGCTTCACGCTCGCATCGCGGAAGGCGGCGTATATCGGGCAGTCCTTGAGTGGGTACAGGCTGCCATCGGCATGGGAGTGGTGCACCACCCGGTGCAGAACCCGACCCATAAGCTCGTCGATTCGCCAACCCAGCATGCGTTCTGCTGCGGGGTTTGCGAAGGTGCCTCGGCCCTCGGCATCCACCCCGTAGATGCCTTCCCCGACGGCATGCAGGATCAACTGGTTTTCTCTCTCCATGTCCTTGAACAGCTCTTCCACCCGTCGCCACTCGAGCAGGCCGCCCCGGTGGTAGTGGTTGGCATCGTGGCGTTCCCGGAGGGTGCGTAATTGGCGCCGGTCTCTAAGCAAAAGAAGTATGTTCTGGGATTCCGCCTCGCCGACCCGGGACGAGGAGATTTCGAGTTCCACAGTGTGGCCGTCCCGATGCTGCAGAAAGAAATCGCGGCTCCAGCCGTGACTGCGAAACAGAGTCTCTTCGGTAAAGGCGATCAGTTGCGGGCGCTGGTCTGTAAACAGATGGGTGCAGGGTTTCCCCGTCAGCGATTGACGGTCTGTGCCGATCATCCGGCCCATGGCGCTGTTGGCTGACAGAATCAGATCCCGCGCAGCGTCCACCAGCAGGGCCGCTTCCGGGAGATGATCGATCCAGTTGCCGGTTATTTCAGGGCTGATGATGGCTTCGTTATTCATGGTGGCTTCCCGAGTCAGTCTGACGGAGAAGAATCAATCCCCGTGCCAACTACGAAAATTCGCAGTCGACGCTACGAAAAATCGTTAATTACGAAATATCGTAGCTCGACTGTTTGCTGATTTCTGAATATTGGGCATTTAAAAACAAAGAGTTAAAAAAATTTCTGCACTTGGCACAAACCCTGCGATACCCCCTTCAGAACGCGTAGCCGGCCTGCCCCTGTTTCGACCGTCGGGCCCGAGCCGCATCTTTGTTGCACCACAAGAGTGCAGAAATAACCAGTAAATCACGCTAAACGCAGGAGAGTGCCCCATGACCACGAAAAGCCTCGGAAATCCTTTTGATGGTGACAAATCCCTGATTCACGCAAAGACCTGCGGCTGCCCTGAGTGCAAGCCGGGCGACAGCGCCCCGTCTATTTCCCTTGATCTCAAGCCTTCTGCCGGCCAGCAGGCAGTGGCGGATGAGCATCTGGACTCGGAAGCGATGATGGATCGTGCCATTGAAGGCGCCGTCGTGCGCTCAGTGTTTGGTCACAACGAACACAGCCGGCGCAGCTTCATGAAGATGATGGGAGCGGGCACCGCAGCGGCCGTTCTGGGCAGTGTGTTCCCTATGGAAAAGGCCAAGGCCGCGGTGAAGGAGTCTCTCGGCAAGCTTGAGAAAACCAAGCTGAACGTCGGCTTTGTACCCATTACCTGCGCCACGCCGATCATTATGGCTCACCCGATGGGTTTCTATGAGCGCTACGGACTGGATGTCACCGTGACCAAGACCGCCGGCTGGGCGGTGGCTCGCGACAAGTCACTGGCGGGCGAATACGACGCTTCCCACATGCTGACTCCCATGCCCCTGGCCATGACCATGGGCGCTGGCTCCACACCGGAGCCGTATATCATGCCCGCGGTTGAAAACATCAATGGCCAGGCGATCGTCCTGCACGTGGACCACAAGGACAAGCGCGATCCCAAGCAGTGGAAGGGCTTCAAGTTCGGGGTGCCGTTCGAGTACTCCATGCACAACTTCCTGTTGCGCTACTACCTGGCCGAGAATGGCGTCGACCCGGACAAAGACGTGCAAATCCGTGTGGTACCGCCACCTGAAATGGTTGCTAATCTGCGCGCCGGTAACCTCGACGGTTACCTCTCCCCGGACCCGTTCAACCAGCGTGCGGTTTGGGAGAAAGTGGGCTTTATCCACATGCTGACCAAAGACATCTGGGAAGGCCACCCGTGCTGCGCCTTTGCCTGCAGCCAGAAGTTCGCCACCGAAAACCCGAACACCTATGGCGCTCTGCTTCGCGCCATCATCGACGCGACCCAGTACTCCAACAATCCGGATAACCGCAAGGAAATCTCCGAAGCCATTGCGCCCAAGAACTACCTGAACCAGCCGGTGCCAGTGATCCAGCAGGTGCTGACCGGATACTACGCGGATGGTCTTGGCGAGGTGAAAGACGTTCCGGACCGCATTGATTTCGATCCGTTCCCCTGGCACTCCATGGGCGTCTGGATTCTCACCCAGATGAAGCGCTGGGGGTATATCGAGGGTGATGTGGACTACAAGGCCATCGCCGAGCAGGTGTACCTGGCCAGCGAGACCGGAAAGCTGATGGAAGAAATGGGTTACTCCGCACCGGATAAAACCTACAAGACCCACACCATCATGGGTAAAACCTTCGATCCGGATAGCGCCGAAGAGTACACCCGCAGCTTCGCGATCGGGAGGGTGTAATCATGGCTTCCCTGAACGTCCGGGCAGCACTGCTGTCGGTGTCGTTCCTGATTCTGGCCCTGGGGCTCTGGGAGATGGCAACCCAGCCCCCGGAGGCCCAGACCGGAATGACCGAATACGAAATGCTGATGGGTGGCGCGGATCAGGAATCCCGTGTGCCGCCACCCTCGGCGGTGATCAAGCTGGCCTGGGCAGAGCTGTCCAACCCGTTCTATGACGCCGGCGCCAACGACAAGGGTATCGGTATCCAGTTGGCCTACTCGGTATACCGGGTGCTGACCGGGTATCTGGCGGCCATGGCCATCGCACTGCCCATTGGCTTCCTGATCGGTATGTCGCCGCTGATGTACAAGGCCTTGAACCCTTACATCCAGGTGCTGCGACCGATCTCACCGCTGGCCTGGATGCCGCTGGCCCTGTTCATCATCCAGGACTCCGACGCCTCGGCGATCTTCGTGATCTTTATCTGCTCGATCTGGCCGATGCTGCTGAACACGGCCTTCGGCGTGGCCAACGTACGGCAGGACTGGGTGAACGTGGCCCGTACCCACGAGCTCAGCCCGATCAAGACCGCGCTTACGGTCATTCTGCCGGCCGCCGCTCCCACCATCCTGACCGGCATGCGCATCTCCATCGGCATCGCCTGGCTGGTGATCGTCGCCGCGGAAATGCTCGTGGGCGGCACTGGAATTGGCTACTACGTGTGGAACGAGTGGAACAACCTGGATCTAGCGAGTGTGATCTTCTCCATCCTGATGATCGGGGTGGTGGGCATGCTGCTCGACCTGGCCCTGGGCAAGGCCCAGAAACTGGTGGAATACAAAGAATGAGCGGTCCGGCACCGGCTTCCGGTGCCGGCCTCAACCCTCCGAATGGAGACCTGTTATGAGTAAATCATTCCTGGAAGTAGATGGCCTGTCCAAGGTGTACCCGGACGGCCAGGGCGGTGAGTTGACCGTCTTCGAGGATATCCGCTTTGCCCTGGAGAAAGGTGAGTTTGTTTGCATCATCGGCCACTCCGGCTGCGGCAAATCCACCATCCTGAACGTGCTGGCAGGCCTCGACGAAGCCAGCGCCGGCAACGTGGTGATGAACGGCAAGGAAATCAAAGGCCCCGGCCTTGAGCGCGGCGTTGTGTTCCAGAACTACAGCCTGCTGCCCTGGAAAACCACCCTCAGCAACATCGTGTTCGCAGTGAAAGCCCGCTGGCCTGAGTGGTCAAAAGAGAAAGTGAAGGAACATAGCGAGCGCTACCTGAAAATGGTGGGCCTGGACCATGCCCTGAACCGCAAGCCGTCCCAGCTGTCCGGCGGTATGCGCCAGCGGGTGAGTATCGCCCGGGCCTTCGCCACCCAGCCGGAACTCCTGCTGCTGGACGAGCCTTTCGGCGCGCTGGATGCGCTCACCCGTGGCGTGATCCAGGACGAACTGGTGAAAATCTGGGAAGAAACCCGCCAGACCGTGTTCATGATCACCCATGACGTGGACGAAGCCATACTGCTCTCCGACCGCATCTTCCTGATGTCCAACGGGCCCAACGCCCGCATCGCCGAAAGCGTGAAAGTGGATATCCCACACCCACGGGCCCGGGCCACCATCTTCCAGAACCCGGCCTACCACAAAACCCGGGACTACCTGGTGGACTTCCTGGTCAACCGCAGCGGCTCGGCCCTGCCGGAAAAAGACGGCAGCCCGAAAGTTGCCGAGCCTGCCAAGGGCGTTAGCCAATCAACGCCCGAGGTGTCCAAAACCGAATCCGAAACCACCGCCCGCGCGGTGAATGCCTGACGTTACAACCCAAGAGAGGAAAACAGCCATGATGAACAAAGAACTGATGACCGCAAAAATCCTGGAAGCCAAAGTGTCCAAGGGCATGACCTGGGAAGCCATCGCCGAAGCCATCGGCATGTCCCCGGTGTTCACCACCTCGGCCGCCCTGGGCATGAACAGCCTCAGCGAAGACAAGGCCTTTGCCCTGTGCGAAACCCTGGGCCTGGAAAAGCCGGTGGCCGAAGCCCTGCAGGTCTGCCCGAAAAAAGCCTGGGATGGCGCCGTTCCCCAGGATCCGCTGATTTACCGTCTGTATGAAGTGGTGGGCGTTTACGGCGACACCATGAAGGAACTCATCCACGAGAAGTTCGGTGACGGCATCATGAGTGCCATCGATTTCACCATGGACATCGAGAAGGAAGAGAATCCGAAGGGCGACCGTGTTGTCGTGACTATGAACGGGAAGTTCCTGCCTTATAAGGCTTGGTAAACGTTCGAACGGAAGCTTCGGAGTGGGCCCGCCTTTGTAGGCTGTTGGTTGAGGGGCGGGCTTGCGGGGTGGCAGGTGGATTTCTCTTGGAAAAAGCAACTCGCTTCGCTCAGACATCTTTTTCCGGCGAAAAATCCACCTGCCACCCCCGTACCTGCCCGCCAGACCTCAGGCTACAAAAAGACCCTGCCCGCGAAATCTCAGGCTACGAAAAGACCATGCCCCCATAGCCTCAGGCCGATCGAGACCGGGCCACAGACCCAGCCGCCAGGGCAACCTCTGCAACCGTATGCAGTTTCTCCAGTTGCGACTGCAACATGGCAATCGGCCGCGTGCCCTCCAACGTCAACGCGATATCCAGATGCTCGCCGGCGGTTTCGACGGCCATGGTGGCGATCCGGAACCCTCGGATGCGGACCACCTGGCAGAGCCGCTCCAGGGCGGCGGCTTCCTGGGTCATCCGGCAGTTGATGGTGTAGCTGGGCGTTGATGGCTTGTTTTGCGGGTTCATGCAACTTGCTCCTTGCTGGCTTTGGCGGTTCGGGCGGTTTCGTCGATCATGTCGGTGTTGCTGGCGCCGGGTTTGACGATGGGCCAGACGTTTTCTTCCCGGCTGATGGCTACGTGCAGCAGCATCGGGCCGTTGTAGGCCAGGATGGTTTCGATGCCACGGCGGATCTGGTCCGTGCGTTCGATGTGCAGGGCCGGGATGTCGAAGGCCCGGGCCATGGCGACGAAGTCAGGATTGTCGTCCAGGTTTATCTGGCTTTCCCGGTTGTTGTAGAACAGCTCCTGCTGCTGGCGGACCATGCCAAGGCACTGGTTGTCCATCACGATCAGTTTTACCGGCAGGTTGTAGCGGCGGATGGTGGCCAGTTCCTGGGCGTTCATCATGAACGAGCCGTCGCCGGTCACGTTGATCACCGTGCTGTTGCGGTCGGCAAACTGCGCGCCGATGGCTGCGGGCAGGCCGAAGCCCATGGTGCCCAGGCCGCCGCTGGTGAGGTGGTGGCGTGGGTGATCGAAATCGTAGTGCTGGGCCACCCACATCTGGTGTTGGCCAACGTCGCAGGCAATTATGGTGTCGTCTGGAGCGATCCGGGAGAGCTGGCGAATGAAGGCCGGGCCGGTGATCGGGGCCAGGGGCTCTTCGTTGTCGGCGGCGTGGAAGCCACCGGTGGTGTACCAGGTGCGGCATTGTTTTTGCCACTCCTTGATGGCCAGTGGCTCTGCTTGCAATGCCTCAGTCAGTGACGTCAGGATTTCGTTCAGGTCGCCCCGGATGGCCAGATCGGCGTCGCGAAGTTTGTTGATCTCGGCGGCGTCGGCGTCGATGTGGATCAATTTGGCGTTGGGGGCAAAGCCGCCGAGTTTGCCGGTGGCGCGGTCGTCCAGGCGGGCACCGATGACCAGCAGCAGGTCGCACTCGTCGACGGCCTTGTTGGCGGCCCGGGAGCCGTGCATGCCCAGCATGCCGAGGTTGTAGGGGTTGTGTTTGCCGGGGTTGCCAATGCCCTTCAGCGTGACAACCGCCGGCAGGGCTGAGGATTCGGCAAAGGCCCGGAAGGTCTCCTCGGCATGGGCCAGGCTGATACCGCCACCACTGTAGAGCAGGGGCTTATGAGCGGCCCGCAACATCGCCAGGGCTTCCTTCAGGTCTGGCGAAGTTGGCTCACAGGACTGGGCCTGGGGGAAGGGGGCATCGGCAACGTTGCTCAGCAACAGGTCCTTGGGGATATCAATCCAGACCGGTCCGGGGCGGCCGCTCTGGGCCAGCTCGATCGCCTCTTCCATGATGGCGGGCAGGCTGTCGGCATCGTCGATCAGGTAGCTGTGTTTAACTATGCCCAGGGTCATGCCCAGTACGTCGGTTTCCTGGAAGGCGTCGGTGCCGATCAGGCCGGACGGCACCTGGCCGGTGATGACCAGCATGGGAATGGAATCCCGGTGGGCGTTGGCAACGCCGGTGATCAGGTTGGTGGCACCGGGGCCAGAGGTGGCAATGCAGACGCCCAGCTTGCCGCTGGCCCGGGCGTAGCCATCGGCCGCCAGGGCACAGCCCTGTTCGTGGCGGCACAGCACGTGTTCCACGCCCACATCGTCCACCAGCGCGTCGTATAGCGGCATGATGCAGCCGCCCGGATAGCCAAATACCGTGCTGATGTTGTGGCGGTGGAACGCTTCAAGAATGTGCTGTGCGCCGTTCATGGTCGTTTTTCCCTTTTCTTTTGCCGTAAAAAAAGAAACCCCCGGGACCTTTCGGAGCCGGGGGTTTCTGGTGTTTTGTCAGGTTTGTCGCTATCTCACCCGCTTGTCCACGCAGAAGCCCCCGGACGGTACCACGACCACCAGGACAAGCTTCACAAGGACAATCACTGCGTTGAGATTCATAAAATCGACAGTCTGCTCTGAATTCGTAAAAAGATTCTGTGTAGAATCTACCCCACGTTTTCAGACGGATGCAACCGTTAATTGCCGGTTTTTTCTGTCACCCTTCGAATCAGGAACAGTGAGCATTCAATGACGAAAGCAAAATGGGGTTCTCTCGGACTGTCACTTCTGATCGTAATCGCGTTGGTGGTCTGGATGGCGACCGGTGAGGTGAAGGTCGCCAGTGACGAGGCTCCGGAACGTCAGGATAGCGGCGATGGTCAGCTCACGACGGTTCAGGTGGAAACCCTGGCGGCTCGACTTCATGAGCCGGGGCTGATGCTGCAGGGCCAGTTGGAGCCCTGGAATTCGGTCACGCTGAGTGCCCAGGTGCCCGGCCGGGTGGAATCCCTGGCGGTGGGTCTGGGTGAGCAGGTTCGGCAGGGGCAGACGCTGCTGAGGATATCGGATGAGGGCCGAAGTGCTGCGGTTTCGCGCTGGCAGTCGCGGGTTCGGGAGCTTGAAGCGGACCTTCTGGCCGCCCGCAGGCTGCGTGCCAACAACCTTGCTTCGGAGTCGCAGATCCTGAGTCTGGAAAGTGAGCTTGCGGGGGCGGAAGCGGAACTGACCAGTGCCCGTCAGGCGGTCAGTCACCTCACCCCCAGGGCACCATTTGACGGCACGATCAACAGCAAATCGGTGGATATAGGCGATCTGGTGCAGGTGGGGTCACCACTGTTTGAGCTGGTGCGGGTGGATAGACTGAAGGCCACCGCGCGGATCCCCCAGCAATCAGTGGGTGATGTGGCGCCCGGCCAGGCGGTTCGTGTGGATTTGCTGGATGGCAGTCGTCTTTCTGGCGTTGTGACCTTTGTCGCCAGCGCCGCCTCCCCGGAAACCCGGAGTTTTGCTGTTGAAATCGCCGTTGAGAATCCGGATCGCAAGCGGGTTGCGGGTGGCAGTGCCAGCCTGCGGGTGGCGTTGCCGGAGGTGAAGGCCATGTTTATCTCGCCTGCTTACCTGTCCCTCGGTGACGATGGTCGCCCCGGTGTGAAGTACGTGAACGGCGAGAATCGCGTGGAGTTCGGTGAAGTGAAGCTGTTGAGCGTGTCCACCGAAGGCGCCTGGGTTACCGGTTTGCCGGATGAGATCCGGCTGATTACCCGCGGTGGCGGATTTGTCAGCATCGGCGAGCAGGTGGTGCCCGTTGATGCCGCCGAAAACAGGGGGTAGGGCAGATGCGCAGCCTGATCTTCGCCGCCATTGACCGCAGCCGGACCACCCTGCTCACGCTGCTGTTCCTGATTCTGGGCGGTATCGCCGCGTTCCAGACCATTCCCAAGGAAGCCAACCCCGACGTCACCATTCCGATGATCTATGTGTCCATGCCCCTGGACGGTATCAGCCCGGAGGATGCCGAGCGTCTGTTGGTGCGCCCGATGGAGCAGGAGCTGCGTTCTCTGGAGGGTATCAAGGAAATGCGGGGAACGGCCTCGGAGGGCCATGCGTCGGTCATGCTGGAGTTCGATGCCGGGTTTGATCCGGACAAGGCGTTGCAGGATGTGCGGGAGAAGGTGGATACCGCCCGTACCAAACTGCCCCAGGAAGCGGATGAGCCCAGGGTGAACGAGATCAACGTGTCCCTGTTTCCGGTCCTGTCCGTGGGTCTCTCCGGCCCATTGTCGGAGCGCGAGCTGATCACCATTGCCCGCCGGTTCCAGGATGCCATCGAGTCCATTCCGGAAGTGCTCGAAGTGGAGATTGGTGGTGATCGCGAGGACCTGTTGGAAATTGTGGTCGATCCCCAGGTGCTGGAGAGCTACGGAATCGACTTCGATCAACTGGCTTCCCTGGTAACGCGCAACAACCAGCTGGTCGCTGCAGGCTCTCTGGACACCGGAAATGGCCGCATGGCGCTGAAGGTGCCCGGAGTGATCGAGACCATTGAGGATGTTATGTCCATGCCGGTCAAGGTGGACGTCGATACGGTAGTCACCTTTGGCGATGTCGCCATGCTCCAGCGCACCTTCAAGGACCCCACCGGCTTTGCCCGTATCAACGGCGAGCCGGCGCTGGTGCTGGAAGTTTCCAAACGCTCCGGTGCCAACATCATCGAGACCATTGCCCAGGT
Source organism: Marinobacter salsuginis (assembly GCF_009617755.1). Lineage (NCBI taxonomy): Bacteria > Pseudomonadati > Pseudomonadota > Gammaproteobacteria > Pseudomonadales > Marinobacteraceae > Marinobacter > Marinobacter salsuginis. The sequence continues at coordinate 207,713 of NZ_BGZH01000002.1, read as the reverse complement.
CCGTCAGTTGATCGAAGAGGCCAAACCGCAGTTGCCGGATTCGCTGGAAATTCGCTACATCATGGATCAGTCCGAGGAAGTGCGGGATATCCTCAGTGACCTGCTGAATAACGTACTCACCGCCATTGTGCTGGTCCTGATCGTGGTGATTGCCGCCATGGGGCCCCGTTCAGCGGTGATGGTGGGGCTGACCATCCCGGGCGCGTTCCTCACGGGTATCCTGGTGATCTGGAGTATGGGGCTCACGCTCAACATTGTGGTGCTGTTCAGCCTGATCCTGGTAGCGGGCATGCTGGTGGATGGCGCCATTGTGGTGTCCGAGCTGGCGGATCGGAACCTCTCGGAAGGGCAGACGGTCAAGCACGCCTGGGCCGAGGCGGCCAGCCGCATGGCCTGGCCCATCATTGCGTCGACCGCAACCACTTTGGCCGTGTTTGTACCGTTGCTGTTCTGGCCGGGCGTGGTGGGGGAGTTCATGAAATTCCTGCCGCTGACAGTCATCATCTGCCTGATCGCTTCCCTGGCCATGGCGCTGGTGTTCCTGCCCGTGCTGGGTAGCACCAGTGGCGGCCGGCGCGCGCGCCAGGGAAACTCACAGGGTCGACTGATGCAGGGTTATCGGCAGGTACTGGCACTGCTGCTCAAGTCACCGGGGCTGACGTTGATCGGTGTGCTCTGTGTGATCGCCGTGATCTATGCCGCATACGCCCGCTTCAACCACGGGGTGGAGTTCTTCCCCAGTGTGGAGCCGGATTCCGCCCAGGTGCAGGTGAGGGCGCGAGGCGATCTCTCGGTGTGGGAACGGGATGCCATTGTGCGGGAAGTGGAGCAGCGACTGCGTGGTATGCCCGAGGTGAAGGCCCTTTACGCTCGCTCGATGGTACAGACCAGCTCACAGTTGGCGCCGGATGTTATCGGCGTTCTGCAGTTCCAGTTTACTGACTGGTTCACCCGGCGACCGGCCAGTGAGATTCTCGAGGACTTCCGGGAATTGACCTCCGATATTCCTGGCATTGAACTGGAATTCCGCAAGCAGGAGGGTGGTCCTGCAGAAGGCAAGCCGATAGAGCTTCAGGTGAGCAGCCGGAAGGCGAACAGCCTCAATGGCTACGTGGACGAAATCAAAGATCGAATGCGCGAACTCGGTGGCTTCGTGGATATTGAAGACGACCGGAGCCTGCCCGGTATCGAGTGGCGACTGCAGGTAGACCGGGAAGCCGCTGCCCGGTTTGGCACCGATGTCCTGGGTATCGGAAGTGCCGTGCGCCTGGTTACCAACGGATTGAAACTGGCGACCTATCGCCCGGAAGACGTGCGGGACGAAGTGGATATTGTGGTGCGCGTGCCCAACAACTGGCGGGAACTGGACCACCTGCAACGCCAGACCATCCATACCTCACGGGGCCAGGTGCCGCTTTCAGAATTCGTGGATCTTCGCGCGGGTGACAAGACCAACAGTATTGTCCGGGTGGATGGCCAGCGGACCGTGACGATCAAATCCGATCTGGCACCGGGCCGTCGTGTGGACGAGCTGCTGCGGGCCCTGCAGGCGGAGATGCCAGAACCACCCGAGGGTGTTTCGGTGAAGTTTGCCGGCGAGAACGAGGATCAGCAACAGGCCTCCAACTTCCTGGCGACCGCCTTCCTGGTGGCTATCGGGTTGATGCTGTTGATACTGGTGACACAGTTCAATTCGATGTACCAGACCTTCCTGATTCTGTCGGCGATCGTACTGTCGACGGCGGGCGTGCTGTTGGGCCTGCTGTTCACGGGCCAGTCGTTTGGCATTGTGATGGTGGGAATGGGCACGATTGCACTGGCGGGTATCGTGGTAAACAACAACATCATTCTGATCGATACCTATAACCAGATGCGCAAGGACGGCATGGAGGCCTATGAGGCCGCCCTGGAAACCGGTTGCCTGCGTCTGCGGCCGGTTCTGCTTACCGCGATCACCACCGTGCTGGGGCTCATGCCCATGGTTCTGGGCGTCAACGTGGATTTGATTACGCCGTCCCTCGGTCTGGGCGCGCCTTCTACCCAGTGGTGGACCCAGCTTTCCAGTGCTATCGCCGGGGGACTGGCATTTGCAACGGTGCTGACGCTGTTGCTCACGCCGTCATTGCTGGTATTGGGCAACCGGGCTGGCCAGGCTTTCGGAAGGCTGACCAGCCGGTTTCGCAGCGCCTAGTGCCTGATCCGGTTCGCCAACTCCCGGGCTTTGGTGGCCATGGCCTCAAGTTCAGGAACGGTACGCAGGTTGTTTTCTGCGGCCTGGTGCATGGCTTCTGACGTTTCGGCTACATCTGTGACATTGCGGTTAATGTCTTCACAGACGCTGGTCTGCTCTTCGGCTGCCGTGGCTACCTGGGTTGTCGCATCATTGATGCTGCCCATCCGCCGGTTGATTTCCCCCAGGGTGGCGCGCACGGCTTCCACCGCCTCGCTGCTTTCCTGAGCCACAACGCCTGACGCCTGCATGAACTCGGTGGCGTCTCTTGAAGCGCCACTGATGGCGCCAATGATCTGGTCTATCTCGACAGTCGCTTCCTGTGTTTTCGCCGCCAGATTGCGCACCTCATCGGCAACCACGGCAAAGCCACGACCGGCGTCGCCTGCCCGGGCCGCTTCGATGGCGGCGTTCAGCGCCAGCAGGTTGGTCTGGTCCGCAATCTCCCGGATGACCTGCATGACGTCGCCCACTTTTTTACCATCGCTGGCGAGCTGATTGACGGTTTCGGCGGAGCTTCGAATCTGGTCTGTAAGCCGCCGCATACTGTCTACTGCCGTGTTTATCTGTGAGTCGGCAGTGGCGGTTTCGTCAGATGTCTGACTGACTTCGGTAGCCACTGAAGCCGCGTGACTGGCGACATCTTCGGCCGTCGCCGACATCTCGTTCATGGCCGTGGCGATCTGCTCAATGCGCTGGTGGGCCAGGTCGGACTGGCTGACAACACTGTCGGCGTTCTTGCGGATCAACTCTCCGGTCTCGTTCAGTTGCCTGGCGTTCTCGCTCAGCTGATTTCCGGTATCGCTGAGGAAACGGTGCAGGCTTCGTGCGGCATCGGCCAGTTGTCCCAATTCGTCGGCGCGTTGCATGGTGACCGGATCGGAAAGGTCACCGTCTCCCAGACGAGCAATCTGTGACGTAAGCTTCTGGGCTGGACGAACCACGCCCGACAGCAGGATCAGAATCAGGGCGATGGTGCCCAGAACGATCGCGGCGATCAACAGACCTGCAACCAGCCAGCTACGTTCTGTAACTACGGTGTTGAGGGTATCGGCCCTTACAAGGCTATCTTCCCGGACCGCGGCTGCGGCATCGACGATCAGTCTGGCGGGTTCCCGGTCAATTCCTTGTACCGCCGCATCGCCCGCGTTCGGATCGAATCCGGACCGGGTGAATGCTTCAAACCCCTGACGGTAGGCTCTTCCCATCGTCTGGTGTGCCCGTTTGAAATCAGACATCAGAGCTTTTGCTTCGGGCTCCTGGATGCGGGGAATAAGCTCATCAAGCTGGCTCTGGATAGACGCCTCGCGCTCCTGGAATCGGCCCCAGTATTTATCCAGTTGATCAGGGTCTGACCCGCGGATCAGGACGTTTTTCCATTCCTGGACCTGGGTCTTGAACTCTGAAAGCACGTCCTGGGCTTCCAGAGCATTGACCATCCTGGTGCCCACGAGTTCGTTGAAGTCGTCTTTGACTTTCAGGGAGAAATTCAGGTAAATCACCGCCACGGCGGCGACAATCAGGTTTGCCGTAAGGACGACAAGAAGGACCCGGTTGAGAATGCTCTTGGAATACCAGTTCATTGATACTTACCGATCAGGATGTAGGTGACAGATCATTTGTCGTGGCAGTTTCTAGTATATGTTTATTGATATGTCGGCATCGCAACTAAAACCATGAGACTTTATATCAATTTGTTTATGAACTTTTTATGACAGGTTTCTGATGGCGAATCCGCTGAGTGTTCTTTATCGGGATGAGTATCTTCTGATTGTCCACAAGCCAGCTGGCTTGCTGGTGCATCGAAGCCCCATCGACAGACACGAAACCGAGTTTGCCCTGCAATATGCCAGGGCGCTCAATGATGGCGAGCATGTCTACCCGGTACATCGACTGGACCGGCCCACCTCGGGCATCCTGGCGTTTGCCAGGGACAGCGACACCGCTCGCACGCTGGGTTTGGCAATGATGGCCGGGGATGTGGCGAAAACCTATCTGGCCATGGTGCGTGGCTGGCCGCCGGAACAAGGGGAGATTGATTATCCCCTGAGGGAAGAGCCAGAAGATCGGCGGCTGAAAGGGATCGAACACCCGGTGCGCAATGCGCTTACCCATTACCGCACCCTGGCGACTACCGAGATACCGGTGGAAATCGAGAAATACCCGACCAGTCGTTACGCGGTGGTAGAACTGTGCCCAAAAACAGGCCGCAAGCATCAGTTGCGAAGGCACATGAAGCATATCAACCACCCGATGATTGGCGATGCAAATCACGGCCGGGGCCGACACAACCGTTATTTTGCCGAGCGTTTCGGTGAGGGGCGTCTGATGCTGGCGGCGACAATGATGGCCTTTCGCCATCCTGTTTCGGGTGAACCCCTGACGATCAGTGCCGCGCCTGAGGCGAGCTTCCTTGAGGTGTTATCAATATTTCCCGGGTTTGATGTGCACAATCACCTGGAACAATAACGGCTGATGAAGTCGGAATAGGGAAGCGGTTTGCTGTAACGGTAGCCCTGGAGGTAGTCGCAGCCTTTCTCGAACAACCAGGCTTCATGGGCTTCGCTTTCTACCCCTTCGGCGACCACCGAAAGCCCGAGTCCCCTGGCCAACCCGATGATCGACAGGGTGATTGCGCAATCGTTGTCGTCATCAGGGAGGTTGTTGATAAACGATCGGTCGATTTTGATGCGGGAGAAGGGCAGGGTTTTTAGCCGCGACAGCGATGAATAACCGGTGCCGAAATCATCTATGGCAAGCTCCGCGCCTGCTTCGACCAGCTGCTCCAGAATCCGACCTATCCCACTGAAATCGCCCTGGATCGAATCCTCGGTCACTTCAAACTGAAGGGCACTGACTGGCATATCCTGGTTCTTGCAGATTTCCCTCACCAACTCCGGTAATTCCGGCACCAGCACCTGCTCGGCGGAGAGATTGACGGATATGGTGGGTAAGGGAGTGTTCTGGTCTTTCGCCTGACGCCAGTGGGCGCAGACGTTCTTGAGTACACAGGCGCCGAGTTCGTACATCAGCCCGGCACTGCGCGCTACGTCGAGAAACTCGATCGGTGACAGCCAGCCCCGCTGTGGATGCTTCCAGCGAACCAGCGCCTCGGCACTTTCCAGCTGTGTTCCCGTGCGGTCCATGATTGGCTGGTAGAATACATCGAGGCCGTTGGTTTTGAGCGTTTCCCGCAATTCGCTTTCCAGCGCAAATCGGGAGCGTGCTGTCATCTGGATTTCCGAGTCGAACAGCGTGGATCGGTCCCGGCCCTGCCTTTTGGCATGATACATTGCCGCTTCAGCGCCGCGGAGAAGTTCCTCGGGTTCACGACAGTCGCCCGGGAAGTGACAGATACCCACGCTGGCACTCACGTTCAGGTCCTGGTCGGACACCCGGATTGGCTGGCGGATCCGGGTCTGGATCTCCTGGGTGACTTCATCAAGAAACCCGGGCAGGGTGTAGTTGCGGATGACGAGAGCAAATTCGTCGCCACCAATTCGGGCCAGGAAGTCCTTACCCGCCAACTGGATGTCTTTCAGGCGCATACCGATGTCGGCGATCACCTGATCGCCCGCCTGGGGGCCCAGTCCATCGTTAATGGTTTTCAAACGGTCGACATCTATCCAGAGCAGCGCCAGGCTGCCGGTACCCCGACGTTTGATCTTGCGCACCAGGTGGCTCAACCGGTCGCGCAGCGAATCTATGTTGGCGAGGCCGGTAAGAGAATCGTAACGGCTGACGAAATCGAGGGCGCGCTTGGACCTCAGCCACGCTTCGTGGGTGTTCATGAGGCTTATGGTGTCAGCAATGGCAGCGACCAGCGATATATCCGGGACCGACCATTCCCGGGGGGTGTCCGATTCCAGGCAGACAACACCGCTGAGCTGTTCTCCATCGAAAATCGGCGCGTCCAGCATGGAATGGATGTTCTGAACAGTCAGATAATCCCGGTCGAAGGAACGGGTGCGGATATCTTTGCGGGCATCATCCACGGCAATGACCCGTTCTTCTGTAATGGCTTGGAAGTATTCGGGATGGTCCGAGCGGTAAAGGTTGAATTCGGCGCCATTCTGCGCCAGGCAACAGTTGCTGTCGGACTGCTCCTGGTCGTGCAGCCATTCGCAGGTGATGCGGTCCCGTTCTGGAGGAAACAGCCATACACTTGCCCGTTTTACACCCAGCAAGCGGGTGCACAGCTCCATGAGGGCTGCCAGCTTCCGGGGCCGGGGCATTTCGATAAACCTGATGTTATGGCTCAGTTCCATCAGTGACCTGTGATGGGTCACCAGGACTTCACTGTCACGCATGGCAGGGCTCAATATGGTGTGCCTTTACTGGAAATACGAACGGTCCTCGGTGTCGGTTCGGCCCAGAGGTCAGGTTGTTTCTGAGCTTCCTAAAGAATATGGCAGCTGTTGTTATGGGTGTCCACTTTTACAGGGTGTCGGCCAGAGAGTCCCTGGCGTTACGGTCTTCGTTGGTTAAATCTTGCTGTTTGAGCTCGTAGAGTTGTGGCCACGGATGGTTAGCCTCCAGCGTGTAGGCGATATCAAGAAGCGTAGATTCGCCCCCATGACGGCCCATGAATTGAACGGATACCGGCAGATGATCGGGGGTTCGCCCCGCGGGTATGGAGATTGCCGGTGCGCCCGTGGCGTTGGCCAGTGGGGTGAAGCTGACATACTGGCGCAGCCGCTCGAACAGGGTATCGAAAGGTACGTCGGGGCTCAGGTGACCAAGGGTGGGCGTTGTGTGGCCGAGCACCGGCGTGAGCACGGCATCGAAACCTGCCATGGCATGGGCGTAGTCGTGCCAGGAGCGCCTGAGCCGCCAGAGTGCGGCGGGCAGGCGCCAGAACTGTCGTCTGAACATTCTGTCCAGCCCGTTGGTTAGCCCATCCGTTCTGCGTTTGTCGAAGTCCGGGTGAAGTATTTTCCGGCCGTTGGTCCTCACACCGAAAGCAAGCAGGGCCCAGTAGAGAGCAAAATCTTCAGGAAAGGCGCTGTGCACGGGTACGGGGACAGGTTCAATCCGGTGCCCGAGCCTTTCCAGTCTGAGAGCGGTTTCTTCGACGGTCTGGCGAGTGATGTTGTCGGTTTTATGGCCATTGGTGGAGTCCAGCACCAGGCCTATCCTCAGGGGCCGACCCGAAGGCCCTTGAATGTTTCCCACAGCTGGTAGCTTCGGGTTCCGGTAATAGCTCTCAGCCTGGTCGAGAAAATTGGCTGTATCCCGCACCGAACGGGTCACCACGCCTTCGCTGATTATGTTGATGGGCAGGGAAGCGGCCGCCTCGTTATCGATCAATCGTCCTCGTGTGGGTTTGAGGCCGACCAGGCCGCAGCAAGCGGCCGGAATGCGGATGGAGCCTCCGCCGTCATTGGCATGGGCAATGGGCACCACGCCGGCGGCCACCAGGGCTGCGGAACCGCCGGATGACGCGCCAGATGAATAGGCGAGATTCCAGGGGTTTCTCGTGGCCGGTCCATGGGCAGGCTCGGTAGAGGCGTTGAAGCCGAATTCGGGCAGCGTGCTTTTGCCAAGGCACAGGAAACCCTGGGCAAGCAGTTGTCGGGCAAATGGGCTGGTATCGGAAGCCGGTATTTCAGGCACGGCCAGAGAGCCCTGGCGTGTGGCCAGTCCTGTCACGTTGGTGTTGTCTTTGATAAAGGTCGGAATGCCCCGGAACAAGCTCTGGGTACCCGCCTTTGCCTCTGCGTCGCATCTGGAGGCGGTTTGGAGTGCCTCGTCGTAGTTCGCCAGAGCCACGCCATGGATCAGCGGGTCGGCTGCCTGGGCCCGGGCGATGGCAGCGCGGGTCAGTTCCGTGACTGAAATCTCCCGGTTGCGGATTTTCTCTGCCAGGGTTGTTGCGTCATCGCGCCCCATCACGTCGTTGCAGAATGTATGGCAAGACTGAGGGATTTCGGGGGCGCTCATAACAGAATTCTCCGGAAAATGACTTATCCACTCTAATGCATTTAAAAACGTGATGATATGTCATTTTAGAAAGGGTTGGCCCCAGAGTGCCCTGACTCCCACCCCAAACCCTTTTCACAGACGCCTACAGATAATAAGCTGTCGGCCTTAACCCGTTGTAAGCGATCCCGATGGAAGTTATTGAACCCCTCGTACGCCACTTTCTTGGCATTTTCTTTCTGATGATCGGTCTGCAGTTTGCTGGCCGGAGCCTCGGCTTGTATCAGCGTATGCACTTTTCGCACATTAACTATGGTGAGCGAGGCACTGCGCCCTGGTGGCATCGACAGATTTTCAATGTCTTTCGTGCGCTCATTCTGGGTATTTGCGTGGTGCGCATTTTTGCCGATGTTGACGGCTGGCTGGGCGTTTTCGGCCCGCTCTACGTCTGGCCCGTTTTGCTGGCTGGCATGCTGCTGTTGATCGGCTCATATACGGCCGTAAACTATCTGCAGGCCTACATGCACGAAGACTGGCGCTCCGGGATTGATCCGCGCAAGGATCAGCGCAAACTGCTTACAAGCGGTCCGTTTGGCCGCTCGCGGAACCCTCTGTTTATGGCTGTTATGGCGGGACAGCTCGGGTTTTTCCTGGCGCTGCCCAGTGTGTTTTCCCTGGTGTGTCTGGTGGCTGGCGTCCTGGTGATTACCCGCCAGGCCCGGGAGGAGGAGAAGGCGCTGGCGGAAAAGTTCGGCGAAGATTACGAGCGTTATCGGGTGCGCGTGCCTCGTTGGTTCTGACCTGATAACCGGCAATGGCACTACGCGGATTTTTTCCGCGCTTCCTTGATCACATCGTAGGCATGACTGATTTCGCGGGTGCGTTCCTCCGCCATCTCCCGCATGCTCTCTGGCAATCCCCGGCCCGCGAGTTTATCCGGGTGGTTCTCGCTCATCAGCTTCCGGTAAGCCTTCTTGAGTTCTTCATCACTGGCCGAAGAGGACACCCCCAGAACCTTGTAGGCATCGCTGATCTGATCCGCTGACGAAGGCTGGCCGGCGCCGGCCCGGTGGGTGTGGGCGCCCCGAAGCATGGCTTCAAGTTGGTCCACCTGGCTCTCTGGCAATCCCAGCCCCCGGGCTATCCGCACCAGCATTTCGTGTTCGGCCGGATGTATCTTGCCGTCCGCAGCCACCGCCGATACCTGAACCTGCAGAAACATCTGCAGGAAGGCCGGCTGCCGCCCGCTGGCCTGGAGAAAGCGGTTCAGCTCGGCATCCAGATCAAAGTCCGGCTCCTTGCCCCGGTTGAAGGCGGCTTTGGCCTTTTCCTTCTGGTCTTCATTCAGGCGGAAGCGCACGAACATGGCTTCGGCCATCTGGATTTCATCCCTGGATATTACGCCGTCCGCCTTGCACAGGGCGCCCATTACCGCGAAGACGGATTCAATAAAGCCGGACTGGATGCTCTGGAGCTTGCCAATCAGCCGGCGTTTGAGAAGGTTCAAGAGAAAGGCGCCAATCGCCGCACCGATCAGAAAACCGGGGAATTTGCCAAAGGCGTAGCCAATCAGGCCGCCAATTATGATTGCAAACAGCATTAAGATGTCCTTAACAGGGATGAATCAGCCCATAGAATATACGTGTTTTTCAGGCCGGCTTCATGAACAGGCTTTCATCGACCTTTCAAAAGAACTCGTAAATTATTAGGTTGAGCCTTTTAAGAGGGGGAGCGTCATCTATGAACCATGACCTGTTTGATGACCTGGCACCGGATCGGGCGACTGAGCATCTTATGGACGGCGCGTTGGTTATACGACAATTCGCGCTCCCGAATGCCGAATCGCTCATGGAAGGTATTGAAAAGGTCACCTCAGAAGCGCCATTCAGGCACATGAAAACCCCGGGCGGCCATTCGATGTCTGCCGCCATGAGCTGCTGCGGGAATCTTGGCTGGGTCACCGATCGCCAAGGTTACCGGTATCAGTCCGAAGATCCCGAATCCGGCAGACCATGGCCTGCCATGCCGGCTGTTTTTCGAGAACTTGCCAGAAGCGCTGCAGACACCGCCGGTTTCGAGGGGTTTGAGCCGGATGCCTGCCTGATTAACCGGTATCAGCCCGGGGCAAAAATGGGGCTGCACCAGGACAAGGATGAAGAGGATTTCAGCCAGCCGATTGTGTCGGTTTCACTCGGTTTACCCATTGTTTTCCAGTTCGGCGGCCTGAAGCGCAACGAACGCCCGATGCGTGTGCCCCTTGGCCACGGTGATGTCGTGGTCTGGGGTGGCCCTGCCCGGATGCGTTATCACGGTGTGCTGACACTCAAGGCCGGAGAGCATCCGCTGACAGGCGGTTACCGTTACAACCTCACGTTCCGCCGAGCCAGGTAAGAAATTATTGCAGCCAGGCGACCAGCAGTCCGGCTGCCAGGGAGAACACCATGGGGATGCCGACCAGGAAACCTGTCTGACGGTTGCCGACAAACCCAGCCAGCCCCGACTTCACCAGGTTGTTGGTGGCTGCGGCGATCACAATGCCGATTACGGCTGTGCCTGCTGCCAGACTGTTATTGGACATGCGGGTCAGGGAGAGGGTGATGGCATCGACGTCGGCAATACCGGAGGTGGCCGCGAGAAAATAGATGCCGGCGTCACCCAGCCAGGTGCCCAGATACTCGCCCAGCAGGAGGATGCCCGTCAGTAACCCACCAAAAACCAGAGCCGAAGTCAGGTCCAGCGGGTTCTGGTTGAGTGCCGGCTGGCTGACCCGAAGCTGTCGTTCGTTTTTTCGCCAGATGAATAACGCTGGGCAGTACAACAGCGCGGTCATCACAACGACCGGCCAGACAAGGCTGGGCAGCAGGTCCGGATTGATCACCAGGCAATACACAAGAATGCGCGGGAACATGGTGCCACAGGCGATGAGTATGCCGGTGGCGAACTGGGCATTGAGCTGCGGATTTTTCGAGGCCTGGCGGGCAAAGTGCAGGGTGAGGGCGGTGGAGGAACTCAGTCCTGCGAAAAGGCTGGTAAAGAGGATTCCCTTTCGCGTGCCCGCCACCCGTATGGCGAAATAGCCCACAAAGGAAATGGAAGCGATCATCACCACCATCCACCAGATTTCCCGGGGATTCAGCACTCCGCCGGGCCCCATCTTTTCATTCGGCAGCAACGGCAGCATGACCACGGAAATCAGCAGCAGTTTCAGTGCGGCGTCCAGTTCATGTTCCTTCAGCTTGTTGACCCAGCCGTGAATTTCTTCCTTGTTATCCAGAATGATTGCAGTCACGACCGCTGCGGCAGTGGCGATCACCGGGTCCACTGCTACTGCAACCGCACCGAAGCAAAACGTCAGCACCATACCGACCATGCCAGTGATGCTGAAGTTGCGGATGTGCTCAAGCCGCTCGCTGTAAGCCACAATGGCCATAGCCACAACGCTGACCAATAGCACCGGAAACGCCCACTCGGTAATTTCCTGGGCCAACACGGCCGAGATGCCACCAAGCAGACCGACCATGGCAAAGGTGCGGATACCGGCAATGCGTTCGCCCGATTTCTGTTCCCGGGCATCCCATCCTCGCTCCAGCCCGATGATGGCACCGAGCAAAAGCGCAACAGCGAGATTCAGCGTGGTCTGGTTTCCGGCCAGAAATTGGGAGGCAACGTCGTCCATGGGTTGGTGCAAACTCTTGTTAATCAATGAATGTTCTGATGATAGCAGTACAGCGGGTCGGTCGTTAGACCTCTAAGAAGATACCGCTAGCGACCTTACTTTCCGGTAAGGGGGCTGATAAGCTTCGCGACCTTTGAATTCCTAGCAAGCTGGAAATCCGAAATCATGGTGAATTCCCTTAAAGCCAACTGGCTTTCAAACATTCGTGGCGATGTACTCGCCGGTATCGTTGTGGCCCTAGCGTTGATACCGGAAGCCATTGCTTTCTCGATCATCGCTGGTGTCGATCCCAAGGTGGGGCTTTATGCCTCCTTTTGTATTGCCGTAATCATTGCTTTCGTTGGCGGGCGCCCCGGGATGATTTCCGCCGCAACGGCGGCCATGGCGGTACTGATGGTAACGCTGGTCAAGGAGCACGGTTTGCAGTACCTGCTGGCCGCGACGCTGCTCACCGGTGTGTTGCAGGTGATTGCAGGCTATCTCAAGCTCGGCAGTCTGATGCGCTTCGTGTCACGCTCGGTGGTCACCGGTTTCGTGAACGCCCTTGCCATCCTGATCTTCATGGCCCAGTTGCCTGAGCTTACGAACGTCACCTGGCATGTGTACGCGATGACCGCCGCCGGTCTGGGGATTATCTATTTGTTTCCGCTGCTGCCGGTGGTGGGCAAGGTTTTGCCTTCTCCCTTGGTCTGCATCGTTGTTCTGACGGCGGTTGCCGTGATTACCGGCATGGATATCCGCACGGTGGGGGATATGGGTGATCTGCCGGATACGCTCCCCGTTTTCCTGTGGCCGGATGTGCCGCTGAATCTGGAAACCCTGATGATTATCCTGCCGTATTCGATTCCGTTGGCCATCGTAGGGCTGCTGGAATCCATGATGACAGCGACCATTGTGGACGATCTGACAGACACCACCAGTGACCGCAACCGGGAGTGCAAGGGTCAGGGCATCGCCAACATCGGCTCTGGCCTGATCGGTGGTATGGCCGGTTGTGCCATGATCGGCCAGTCCATCATCAACGTGAAGTCTGGCGGCCGGACCCGGCTTTCCACACTCACCGCTGGTGTCTTCCTGCTTATCATGGTGCTGCTGCTCGACAATGTCCTGGTCCAGATCCCCATGGCGGCTCTGGTGGCGGTCATGATCATGGTCTCGATTGGTACTTTCTCCTGGGATTCCATCCGCAACCTTCGCAAACATCCTCTCTCCACCAACATCGTGATGCTGGTGACGGTTGTTGTCGTGGTTGCCACCCATAACCTGGCCTTTGGCGTACTGGCCGGCGTCCTGCTGGCGGCTTTGTTCTTTGCCAACAAAGTGGGCCATTACATGCTGGTGACCTCCGAGCTGGATGAAACCACCGATACCCGTACTTACCGGGTTGTGGGCCAGGTGTTCTTCAGCTCCTCGGAAAAGTTCATGGAATCCTTTGATTTCAAGGAAGCAGTCGATAATGTGGTGATCGACCTGAGTCGCGCGCATTTCTGGGATATCACCGCCGTGGGTGCCCTGGATAAAGCCGTGATCAAGTTCCGCCGGGAAGGCTCGGAGGTTGACGTCATCGGGCTGAATGAAGCCAGCGCAACGATAGTTGACCGCTTTGGCGTGCACGACAAGCCGGACGCCGTCGACCAGTTGATGGGGCACTGATATGACACAGACCAGGGAATCCAACACCGATTCCGGCCAGAATAAAAATCACAAGGACCAAGAAGGCGAGGTTGAGATGCTACGAGTAGTTGCCTGTATCGATGGCTCCCAGGCTGCCCCCGCAGTTTGCGATTACGCTGCCTGGGCCAGCAAGCACATGGAAACCCCCATGATGTTGCTGCACGTCCTTGATGAAGAGCGTTACCCGGCAGAGCCGGATCTGGCAGGCAATATTGGTCTGGGCAGTCGTGAACAGCTCCTCGAGGACCTGGCAGAGCTGGACCGCAAGCGCGCCAAGCTTGCCCTGGAACATGGCCATCACATGCTGGATGAGGCGCACAAGCGCGTCACCGAAGCCGGCATCGGTGAGGTGATCCAGCGCCAGCGCCACGGTGATCTTACTGAATCCTTGCTGGCGCTGGAGAACCAGACTCGCCTGCTGGTGATGGGGCTGCACGGCGAGAGCAGCTCCGACCGTGACACCCACGTTGGCAGCCAACTGGAGACGGTGATTCGTAGTATGCATCGCCCGATTCTTCTGGTGCCCGACGAGTACACTGAGCCCCGAAGCGCCATGCTTGCCTTTGATGGCAGCGCCACGGCGTTCAAGGGCGTGGAATTGCTGGCTGGCAGCCCGGTTCTGAAGGGCATGCCGCTGCACCTTGTAATGGTGGGTCCGGATACCAACGACCGTTGGGAGCAGCTCAGGAAAGCCGAGAAAATGCTGGCAGGGCTGGAATCCGAGATCACGCTGGCGATCCGGGCCGGCGATGTGGAACCGGCTTTGCACGCTTATCAGGAAGAGCAGGATATCGACATCCTGGTGATGGGCGCCTATGGGCACTCCCGCATTCGCCAGTTTCTGGTAGGCAGTACCACCACCCGGATGCTCGAAACTGCCAGAAAGCCGCTGGTGGTGCTTCGCTAGGCGACTTCCCGGGCTATGTCGGCCAGATAGGCCATCGCTGCGCGGTGGCCTTGCTGATAGCCCAGATCCAGCTTGTTAAGGTCTGTGGTTAGTCGACTCACCGGAAAATCCTCTGGCGGTGCGATAATCCGTAGATGGCAGTCGTCTGGCGGATTTTGAATGAACTCCAATGTCTCGTTATATCGCTCGCCGCGCCGGATCAGGGCCTCGGCCAGTCCAGGTTGCTCCCGGAACATCCGTTTGGTGAGTGCCGGAAAGGCCAGAGGTTTTTTCTGATAGCCCAGAGGTCGGGAAAGAACGACGGTAATATCCCGTGCGCCCCGCCGATAGGCCTCGGCAACCGGAATGGAATCGGCAATGCCGCCATCACTCATGGGCTCATTCTCCACGATCGGGTAATCACGGTAGGCCAGGGGAATCGAGCAGGAGGCAGTGAGCACGTCATGGATGTTCTGGTCGTCGACGGAAAAATACCGGGCCTCGCCGGTCACCACTGATGTGGTTGCTACCCAGAGCCTGGTGGTGCCAGACAGGTAGCGTTCCAGGTCGAGCGGCACGTCCTCGTAGGATCGGTGCCAGAGCCAGTGAACATCGCAGAGATGCCCGCCCTGAAAGAAACGGCCCCAGTTGATGAACTCCGGGCGGCACGCGTGGTCGGTAATCACCTGATGGTTGCGGCCGTGATGGCCGCAGAGGTAGCCGATGAGGTTGGTTGAACCGGCGGAGACACCCCAGGCTTCGGTGAACGGCTGATAGCGCTGCTCCAGAAACGCATCAAGCACACCGGCGGCGAAGATGCCGCGCATGGCACCACCCTCCACTACAAGGGCATTGCTGGTTGCGGTGTCATCGTGGCTGTGGAGCATCCTTTCCCCTTATCGGTCGTAGTGTCTGGTTATGCCAATACATGGACTCAGGTTACCAGTTCTACGCCAGCTTTGGGCAATCGGATGTCCGTTCAGGCGCTGTTACCGGCTGCCACACCCGAGGCCCAGGCCCATTGGAAGTTATGGCCGCCGAGGTGGCCTGTCACATCCACGACCTCACCAATGAAATACAGGTTTGGCCGTTCCAGCACTGCCATGGTCTTGGAGGAGAGCTGGCGGGTATCAACGCCCCCCAGGGTGACTTCTGCGGTTCGGTAGCCCTCGGTGCCAGCTGGCTTGATCGACCATTGGCCCAGAGTATCGGCAACCTGTTCGATATCGCTGTTCTTGTAGCCCTGCAAAGGGCCGGTCCAGCCCCGCAGCTCGTTGAAGGCCTGGGCAAACCGTTTTGGCAGGTGCTGGGTCAGGTAGTTTGCAATGGTCGATTGCGGGCGGGTTTTCCGCAGGCCCAGAAGGTCGTCCCTGATGTTGCAGGCCGGCAGCAGGTTGATAGCCAGGCTGTCCCCCGGTTCCCAGAAACTTGAGATCTGGAGCATCGCCGGGCCACTGAGCCCCCGATGAGTAACCAGCATGGGTTCCCGGAAGTGCTGGTCATGGCATTGCACGTCCACCGGGCAACTGATACCAGACAAAGGGGCAAGCTGTTCTTTCAACTCCGGCTGCAGGGTAAAGGGCACCAGGCCTGCCCGGGTGGGCAGTACCTTCAGGCCAAACTGCTCGGCCACCCGGTAACCAAACGCCGTGGCGCCCATGGTGGGAATGGACAGGCCGCCGGTGGCTATCACCAGGGATTCGCAGGTGAGATCGCCGGAGCCGACGCGCAGGCGATAGCCGTTGTCGGTTTCCGCTATGCGGTCGACCGCAGTCTTCATCCTCACTTCCGCGCCGGCCCACTCACATTCGGTCAGCAGCATGTTGAGGATGTCCTTGGCGCTGTCTTTGCAGAACAGCTGGCCTGGGGCTTTTTCCTCGTGCTCAATGCCGTGTCGATCCACCAGTTCCAGGAAGTCCTGAGGGGTGTAGCGCTTGAGCGCGGAGATGCAGTAGTGCGGGTTGTCCGACAGGAAGTTGGCGGGTGTGCTGTTCAGGTTGGTGAAGTTGCAGCGCCCGCCTCCGGACATGAGGATTTTCTTGCCCGGCTTGTTGGCGTGGTCCAGCACCAGCACCCGGCGGCCGCGATAGCCGGCGGTTGCCGCACACATCAGGCCCGCCGCGCCGGCGCCGATAATGATTACGTCGTACTGTGATGCTGAACCTGCCGTCATGCTGCCCGCCGCTGCAAAGAAAACGGCGGGCAGTATACCAGTCTCAGGGCAGGTAGACTGAGCCTTCCATGTAGAAGGCAGCCTGCCCGGCGATATCGACCCGGTCGCCTTTCAGTTCGCAGCGCAGTGCACCGCCCCGGGCCGAAACCTGCCTGGCGTCCAGCTTCGTCTTGCCCAGTTTCTCAGCCCAGTAGGGTACCAGTACACTGTGAATGGAACCGGTCACCGGGTCCTCATCAATGCCGGCGCCCGGAGCGAAATATCGGCTGACAAAATCGCAGTCGGTGCCCGGTGCGGTAATGATCAGCCCCTGGTTACCCAGTTGCTTTAATTTGCGCATGTCGGGCTGGGCAGCACGCACGGCCGCTTCGTCCTTCAGAACCACCATGTAGTTGGTGTCGTTGGGAACAAAAAAAGCGGTATCAGGTGCGCCTTCCAGAGCTTCCCGAATCAGCGTTGGCGTGGTTTGCTCCTCGAAGGCCAGATTCGGGAAATCCAGGACCAGCCAGCCGTCATCGGACTGCCTGACGGACAGCCAGCCGCTTTTGGAGTCAAAGCGGATTCGCTCTTCATCCCAGCCAAGCTTGTTGAAGATCACCCAGGCGCTGGCCAGAGTGGCGTGGCCACACAGCGGCACCTCTGTGCCCGGCGTAAACCAGCGGATATGGAAATCGGCTTCTTCGTCCTCGGGAAGCCGCACGAAAAAAGCCGTCTCGGAGAGATTGTTCTCCATGGCGAGCGAGAGCATGACATTGTCCGGCAGCCATTGCTCCAGGGGCATGACCGCGGCCGGGTTGCCACCGAATACCTTGCTGGTAAAGGCATCCACCTGATAGAGGGGGTGTGTCATGGTCTCATCTCCTTGGGTTGTTTGGCCTCACCTGGAAGCACCTTGGATGTTGAGCTTATTGTAGGAAATGAACTGACTGACATAACAGATTCAGATAATCTCATTTTGAACCGGTACAGAGTGTGGTTTTCGGAATCTGTGCCGGTCATATTCGACAGAATCTGTACTGCATGAAGAGGTGCTGCTTCTGGTGCAATGGAGTGGCAACTCCCGAAAGACAGTCAGACGAGGGGCGTAGGATGGGCATTCTTTACAATCAGGTGGCGGATCAGCTTCAGGAGTTGATCAGGGACGGTGTCTACCGTGACGGTGATCGATTGCCGGGCGTGCGAATGCTGAGCCGGCAGTATGGCGTAAGTATTTCGACTATCCTGCAGGCGCACCAGACCCTGGAAGCACGAGGCTTTCTGCAGGCCAGGGAGCGCAGTGGCTACTTCGTAAGGCTGCCGACGGTGGATGCACCCGAGCCTGTGATGCGAAGGCACCGCAGCCGTCCGGTGCCAGTCAGCGCCCGGGAAATGACCCTGGACCTTTGTGCCGACGAGCAGAAGCGGATGGTGCCTCTGGCGACAGCGATTCCCCATCCTGATTACCTGCCGCTTCGGCAAATCCAGCACAGCACGCTCTGGGCCGCACGACGAGGCCTGGAAACACTCGACTATGCCTTTCCCGGCAAGGAATCGTTTCGGCGGCAGATTGCCCAGCGGATGGCGACACTTGGAGTACCGGTAACGCCGGATGATGTACTCGCCACCAACGGTGCCCAGGAAGCGATCATCCTGGCGCTTCGTGCCGTGACCCAGCCTGGTGATATTGTGGCCGTGGAATCCCCGTCCTTCCCGGGAATTCTCCAGGCGCTGGAGGTGGTGGGGCTAAAGGTCATTGAAATTCCTACCCATCCTTCTGAGGGGTTGAGCCTGGAGGGCTTGCAGCTGGCGCTTGAGCAGTGGCCCCTGAAAGCCTGTGTGGTGGTGACCAATCACAGCAATCCCATGGGTGCGCGAATGTCCGACGAACGCAAGAAGCAGCTGGTTTCCATGCTGGCGGCTGCTGCGGTGCCTCTGATCGAGGACGACATTTACGGGGATCTGCATCATTCCGGAGACCGGCCAAAACCGGCCAAGGCATTCGATCGTGCGGACAATGTGATTTACTGCAGTTCGTTCTCCAAGACTATCTCACCGGGCCTGCGGCTTGGCTGGATGGTCCCGGGGCGGCACATGGCCAGCGCCCGGCAGCACAAATACTTTGTCAACCTGGCAACCTCATCGATTCCCCAGATGGCGGTGGCGCATTTTCTGGAGCAGGGCGGTTACGATCGCTATCTGCGCTCAGCGCGTCAGCACTATCGTGAATCTACTGAGCGTATGCGCACAGCCGTGGCCCGGGCATTTCCGGAGGGCACGGCTGTGAGTCGGCCCCAGGGCGGCTTTGTACTCTGGGTGCAGTTGCCGGATGGTGTTTCCGGCACCGAGGTGTATCACAGGGCCAGGGCTGAGGATATCAACGTGGCGCCGGGGTTGATGTTCTCCACCGCGGACAAATACGAAAACTGCCTGAGGCTGAACAGCGCTAACCCCTGGAGTGAACGTATAGAGCAGGCTGTGGCCAGGCTGGGAGTGCTGGCTCACGAGGTGCAGGCGGCCTCGGGGTAGGAGTTGCTCAGCTTTTTTCGCTACGCAGGTCCAGCGGGTCAAGCAGACCGGCGGCGATGGCTTTGCCGGTGACATCTGGCAGGCGATCGGCGCCCAGGCGTTTCATCACCCGGGCCCGGTACAGATCGATCGTTTTAACACTGACATCCAACTGCTCGGCGATTTCCCGGCTGGTGTAGCCCTGGGCCAATGGCAGAAACACATCCCGTTCGCGCCGGGTGAGGGTGGTCAGCAGGGCTTCGGTTGACTCATCGCCCTGTAGCTGTGGGGCCGAGTGTTGATGTTCCTGTAGGGCCTGCTGAACGCTGTCCAGCAGGAGCTGTTCGTTGAACGGCTTTTCGATGAAATCGAAAGCGCCGGATTTGAACGCCCTGACGACAATGGGTACATCGGCATGCCCAGAGACAAAAATGATGGGCACGTTAAGCCCTCTCTTCTGCAGTTCTTCCTGAACGTTCAGGCCGCCGAGCCCCGGCATTCTCACATCGAGAACCACGCAGCCGGCTTTCTTGTTGCCTACCGCGTCCAGAAATTTTCGGCCGTCGCTGTAGGCTTCCACGTTCAGGCCCACCGATTCCAGCAACCATTGGGTGGACTCCAGCATGCCGGCGTCGTCGTCAACAACGTAGACGGTGGTGGCTTCCGGGGCAGAATGGTCAGTCATCAGGCTGGTTCTCCGTGATTGCGGTTTTGTGCTTCTGGTTCTGGCTGGCCGGGAATCGACAGATTAGCGACAGGCCACCGGTTGCGGCGGGGCGGGCGTCGAGGAAGCCACCGAAACCCTCGATAATGGAACGGCTCATGGACAGCCCCAGGCCAAGGCCCTGGGGCTTACTGGTGAAGAACGGCTGGAACATCTGGCGGATGCCCTGTTCATCCAGGCCTGGGCCTTCATCGGTGACTTCAATCAGGGTTTCGTTCTGATCGTTGATGCAGGTAGTTACGACAATCTGCGCGGGTGCGTCCTGAGTTTCTTGGCCACGGGCATCGATCGTGGCTTCAATGCCGTTGCGGATCAGATTGATCAACACCTGTTCCAGCAGCACCGGGTCGGCAGTGATGACCGGCGCGCAGCAGGCCAGTCTCTCAAGAATCTGCACATTGTTTTTTTCCGCTTCCCACTGACACAGCCGGGCCACGTTGCTCACGACGTCGTTCAGGGCGATTGGCGCGGTCCGCTTCTGCCCTTTGCGTAAGAAAGCCCGGAGGCGTTTGATCACTTCCGATGCGCGGTTGGCGTGGTGAACAATTTTCTGCAGGCCATCATCCACGCGATCCAGGCATTCAGGGTTGGTTCGGGCACTTTTCAGATAGCGCTGGCTGGCGCTGGCGAAGTTCACAATGGTGGCCAGCGGTTGGTTCATTTCGTGGGCAATGCTGGAGGCAAGCTCCCCGAGAGTCGCGAGCCTGGCTGTATGGGCCAGTTCCTCGGCCAGCCTGCGGTTGTTCTCCTCGGATTCCACCCGGGCGGTGATATCCCGGGATACGCTGATGACCTCAATCACGGCGCCGGTATAGGTTTCCCGGATGGCCCGGCTGGCAATCTCGAACCAGCGACGGGAGCCGTCCCGGTGGATGATCTCCAGGGTCATGGTGGCGTAGCCGTCATCCCTGAGCAGGTTACGGGTCTCCGCCAGTTTCTGGGTCACATGGTTGCCGCGAAAGACCTCTTCGAGGGGTTTGCCACGCAATTCCTCCGGCCAGTAGCCCAACAGTCGCCATGATGCGGGAGTGGCATCAATAAAACGCCCATCCGGAGCGTGTCGGGAGATCAGGTCGGTGGTGTTTTCGGTGATCAACCGGTACAGGCGGTTGGAGCGGGTGGCCTCTTCCTGGGTCCGGACGTCTTGCGTGGCGTCCCTTGCCCGTGCCAGAACCTGGGCCGTCTTGACGTCCGGGATGAACGTCCACATCAAGATCGTCCCGGTTTGGCCCGGTTGCGTCCGCGATTCGACGTTTTCAATGGCCCGGATTTGTTCCAGGGATGATTTCACCAATGCCCGGGCGTTGATTGGCAGAAGCTCCTCGGGCGAGGCCAGGCCGGCTGTTTGACGCAGTTCCCTGGCTGCACGGTTCTCCCCCAGGACAGCGCCCGCGCCATCCAGGATTAATCCGGGTTGCGGGTCGGCGTCGTGCAAACTAAATACACTTGAAGGGGAGTTATCGTTCATGGCTCTTCGATATAGTAACTAAACTATAATACGTTGGTATAATTTCTAGTATTTATTCTATTCAATACTATTTTGGCCAGCCCGAAGTATAGCTAGTTTAGCGATATTCCTGAATACGCCATAAGAACAACAGCACTCAAGAGGACCACGCAATGACCTCGATATTTGACCAGGGCCTGGCGCCCGTTGACGCCAATTACGCCGTCCAATCTCCCGTCGATTTTATTGAACGCACCGCCACCGTTTACCCGGAGTACCCCGCGGTAATCCATGGTGCGATCCGTTACACCTGGGCGCAGACCTATGAGCGCTGTCGCCGTCTGGCCTCGGCCTTGAAAGGGCGCGGCATCGGACGAGGTGACACCGTTGCCGTCATGCTGCCGAACATTCCGGCCATGGTGGAGTCCCATTTCGGCGTGCCCATGATTGGTGCGGTGTTGAACACCCTGAATGTTCGCCTGGATGCCGAAGCCATTGCTTTCATGCTGGAGCATGGTGAGGCCAAGGTTGTGATTGCCGACCGTGAATTCGGGGAAGTGATCAAGGACGCCGTCAGCCGCCTGGACACCAAGCCGCTGGTAATTGATGTGGACGATCCCGAGTACGGTGAGGGCGTTCAGGTCAGCGATCTGGACTACGAGGCATTCCTGCAGGAAGGCGATCCGGCGTTCCAGTGGAGCTTCCCGGAAAACGAGTGGGACGCCATCTCCCTGAACTACACATCCGGCACTACCGGTAACCCTAAGGGTGTGGTCTATCACCACCGTGGCGCCTACATCAATGCCATTGGTAACCAGGCGGTCTGGTCCATGGACATGCACCCGGTGTACCTGTGGACCTTGCCGATGTTCCACTGTAACGGCTGGTGTTTCCCCTGGACCATCACCGCCATGGCTGGAACCCACGTCTGCCTGCGTCGGGTTGACCCGGAGAAGATCCTGCAGCTGATCCGTGACCATCAGGTGACCCACATGTGCGGTGCGCCGATTGTTCTTAACGCACTGCTGAACGTGCCGGAATCCGCCAAAGCGGGTATCGACCACGAAGTGAAGTCCATGACAGCCGGTGCGGCGCCCCCCGCCCAGGTGATTGGTGCCATCGAAGAGATGGGTATCCAGGTAACCCACGTTTACGGCCTGACCGAAGTGTATGGGCCGGTGACGGTTTGCGCGTGGAAGTCCGAGTGGGATGCGCTGCCGTTGCACGACCGGGCCCGCAAGAAGGCTCGCCAGGGCGTTCGCTACCACACCCTGGCCGGCACCATGGTTGGCGACCCGAACACCATGGAGCCGGTGCCCAAAGACGGCAAGACCATCGGTGAAATCTTCCTGCGCGGTAATACCGTGATGAAGGGCTACCTGAAGAACCCCAAGGCCACCGAAGAGGCCTTCCGGGGCGGCTGGTTCCACACTGGCGACCTGGCCGTGTGGCACGAAGACGGCTACATGGAGATCAAGGACCGGCTGAAGGATATCATCATCTCCGGTGGCGAGAATATCTCTACCATTGAAGTTGAGGATACCCTGTACCGTCATCCCGCTGTCCTTGAGGCGGCTGTGGTAGCAAGGCCTGACGAGAAGTGGGGTGAGACTCCCTGCGCCTTCGTTACCCTCAAGCCGGAGGCGGGGCAGGTCAGCGAGGAAGACATCATCAATTTCTGCCGTGAGCACCTGGCCCGGTTTAAAGTGCCCAAGACCATCGTCTTCTCGGAGCTGCCCAAAACCTCCACGGGCAAGATCCAGAAGTTCGTGCTGAGAGATCAGGCCAAAGATCTGAACTGACCCTGTGATCGGCTGCGCCGCCCTGGCGCAGCCGACTTTAACCAGAAAAACAACGCTGTCAGGCACACGCACCGCGTGAGCCCGGAGACCTTTTTATGCAAATGTTTCACCGAAAGAACGGGGAAGAGCAGCCATACTGGCCGGCTGGTCCCTTCAAGGTTCGTCTGCCGTTTGTTCATTACCGCTGGGAATTCGCGGAGATGGTGCAGGCCCTGATCATGTTCGTGGTCAGCCTGGCGATGATCCCCCTTCTTGAGAAATACCTGGGAGTGCCTTACGACGTGGCTCTGGCATACGTGGTGATCTGCGGTATCGGCTTCATGCTGCCGGCCCTGCTGGGTGTGCCTCTGGTGCCTGGCTGGATTACCCCGGGTATTCCGGTTGTCCTGTTGTTCCTGAGTGACTACGAGCCAGGCCCCGAAGCCATCCAGGCTCTGTTCGCCCTGCAGTTCCTGGTGTTCATTATTTTCCTGGTTCTGGGTATTACCCGCCTGGGCAGCAAGCTGGTGGAGCTGATTCCCCGTTCCATGAAAGGCGGGATCATCATTGGCGCCGGCATCGCGGCCCTGATGGGGGAAATCGAAGCGGGCGGCCGCCTGGCCAATACGCCGATTTCCCTGATCATCGGTGGCCTGGTGTGCCTGTACCTGATGTTCTCCGTATCGTTCAAAGGCTTTGTGGAAAGCAGCTCCATCGCCCGCAAGATTGCCAACTACGGCATGGTGCCGGGTATGGTGGTTGCGATTCTGGTCGGCTTTGCCACTGGCGAATACGAGGTGCCCAATGTCGAGTGGGGCATTACCAAGCCAGCGTTCGACGAGCTCTGGAACTACCTGCCGTTCGCTGTCGGTTTCCCGGACGCTAACGTCTTCATGTATGCCATTCCCACGGCGGTGATCGCCTACGTGATTGCCTTCGGCGACATCGTGGTGGGCCAGTCTCTGATGAACCGGGTTGACCACCTGCGTAAAGATGAAGACATCGACAACAGCATCGACCGGGTGCACCTGGTAACCGCGATCCGCAATGGTGGCCACGCTTTCTTTGCACCATACCCGGGCCTGGCCGGGCCGATCTGGACGGCCGTCACAGCCACCATGGCCGAGCGTTACAAGTACGGCCGTAATGCCATGGACTCTATCTACAGCGGCGGCGGTACCTTCTGGATTACCGGCTTCATTGCCCTGTTCGTGCTGCCCCTGGTCAGTTTCTTCCAGCCAGTACTGCCGATTGCCCTGTCACTGACCCTGCTTCTGACCGGCTATATCTGCCTGATGGTAGGGCTGGAGCAGCTGGAGAATAACACCGAGCGAGGTATTGCCGGCACCATGGGTGTGGTCCTGGCTGTCTACGGAGCGGGCTGGGGCCTGGCAACCGGCGCCATCCTCTATTTCCTGATTGAACGTACCAAATTGCTTGGCTTTACCGCCGACCCGGAAGCGCCGGGCGTGAGAGCCGCAGAAGAGCACTAAACCTGCGCTTTCCGGCTCTGCACCGGAAAGTGCTGACCCCCTGTGTGTCCTTGGGAGGCTTCGTGCCTCCCTTTTTTGTGTCTGCCTTTTCTCTTGAAACTCGATCGTTGACAGAATGTCATTTCGTGACAATTTGTCCAAATTTCCCTCTTGAAGTATTCCTTCCGTGTGGTTTTCGAGTTTAAACTGCTTTGACTGATGAATTTTTGTCCGCTGTTCATTACTGATAACAACACTACAAAAACAGGAGGCAGTCATGACCATCAGCTCCACGCCCGAGGGCGTGTCCGTTGAGCCGAGGCATCTACGGTTCGATGTCAGCGAAGACCTCAAGACGCTCTGGCACGGTAACGACGCTTTCCGGACGGCATTCTTTAACGCGCTTTCCCTGCAATTCCCTGATGGAGAACAGCAGTTCATAAATGCTGTTCGACTCTATCGGGACAAAATTGAGGATCCCAAGCTGAAAGCAGAGATTCGCGGCTTTATTGGTCAGGAAGCCCTGCACAGCCGTGAGCACAAGGACTACAACGAAGCCTTGAAGGCCAGGGGTTATGACATTGATGCCCTGGACCGGCGGTTCCAGAAACACATGGCATGGGTGGGCAAGTTACCGCCAAGCCGCCAACTGGCAGGCACCTGTGGCGCCGAGCATTACACCGCGGTTCTGGCCAATGCCATTTTGAGCCACCCGGAATGGATGGAGGGCGCTACGCCGGCCATGGCGAAACTCTGGCGCTGGCATGCAATCGAGGAAACCGAACACAAATCCGTGGCCTTTGATGTCTACCGGGAATGTGTCGGCAACGAGCGGCTCCGCCGGATCGTCTTCCTGTTCGTGACCTGGAATTTCTTCAAGTACACCTTTCTCAATACCTGCAGCCTGCTGAAGGCCGATGGCAAGCTTTGGAGCCTTCGTACCTGGCTTGGTGGCGTGAATTTCCTGTGGGGAAAGCCCGGCGTGCTTCGCAAGTGCCTGCCGGAATTCCTGGCCTATTTCCGCAAGGGATTTCATCCCTGGCAGCAGGATAACCGGGAACTGCTCGAACGGAATCTTCGGGAGCTGGACATGACATCCAGTGCGGGTTAGACCTGGGTTGCTGAAATTCTGATCGGGGTGTGTAAAACTGTGCGGCATAAAAAATAACGACAAAAAAGGGGGCTTCCGGTCAAGAAGCTTCCCGGAGCTGGAGGCACACCATGCGAGTTGGTTTGATCGTCGATTCTGCGTGCGACTTACCTTATGAATTCAGCCGCAAGCACGACCTGTTCATCCTTCCGGTAACCGCTGTAATTGACGGCCAGACCTACATAGACGAGCACGATCCTGTGCGGACCCAGGAGTTCTATCAGAGTGGTCTGCTACAGAAGGGTCATCAGGCGGAAACCCGCGCCTTCACCGCCGAACAGATCCACGATCTGTTCATGGAAAAGATCGTTACCCAGTTTGATGTCGCTATCTGCGAGACGGTCACCAAAACCCGTAGCCTGATTTTCCAGAACGCCACCGAAGCCATGAACAGTGTTCTGGCCAATTATGAAGGGGCGCGGCAGGCAGCCGGTCGCGATGGCCGCTTCTTTATGCGGGTGATCGACAGCAAGCAGATCTTCGCCGGTCAGGGCCTGCTCGCGGCACATACCCTCAAGCTGATCGACCAGAAGGTTTCCAAGAATGCCCTGCGGCATGAGGTTGAATCCTTCAGCGACAAGATCTACACCTGTGTGATTCCCCGGGACCTGCATTACATCCGTGAGCGGGCAAGGCGTCGTGGTGACAAGAGTGTGTCGGCGTTGGTGGCCTTTCTTGGTAAGGCACTGAACATTACTCCGGTTATCTTCGGGCAGGGGGCCGAAGGCCAGCCGGTGGCCAAAACCCGCAGTTTCGATGTGGCGGTGGAGAAGGTGATGAACTATGCCGCAGCACGGGTGGAAGCCGGTCTCCTGACCCCGTACGTGAGTCTTTCCTGTGGCCTGACCTGGACTGAAATCGAGGATTTGCCCGGGCTTAACCGCCTGCGGGATGCCTGTGAGCGTAACGGTGTGGAACTTCTACTATCCCAGATGGGCATCACCAGCAGTATCTATGTCGGCCCCGGCAGTCTTTGCCTGGCCCTGGCGGCAGAGCCCCACACGTTCAACGATTTTCAGTGAATCGGCCACGCAGTCCGCGGGTGTGCGGGACTGGCCGGGCCGCACCCTCCCACCTGTAGTTTTGGCAAACCTGCCAATCTGAACTTCATGTTAGCCTCTGATCAGTGTCTTTCATTTTAACGACAGGAAGAATTGCGCCATGACCAAAGGCAAAACGGATCTCGCCAACCAGCTGCTGGAACAGCACGTAAAGCATGAACTGGCCTCGCTCAAGGGCACGAAGCTGCGTAAATTTCTGGAGCAGGAGCTGGATGAGCTTTGGGGCTATGCCAATGAGATAACCCTGAACCGGATTACGTCGGAAGACCAGGTGATGGGCGTTATTCAGCGTATTGTTATGGATATGGAGCTGGATGCAGGTATCCCTGAACTGGCCGCCGAAATGGCAACCGAAGTGCTCAATGCCGACGTGCAATCGCAAACCACATTGGGCGAGATCATCACCCGCGAACAGGCTACCGGTTTTCTTGAGGAGGCTCTGGAATTGCGGCAGCAGCGGGAGCGGGTGATCAGTGAAATCATGGCTCACCCGGTCTATCAAGAGTTGGTCTCCAACGTGGTTTACCACGGTCTGGTGAACTACCTCTACGAGGACAATCTGATCACCAAGTCCGTGCCGGGCGTCGGTTCAATGATGAAGTTTGGCAAGCGCATGGCCAACAGGGCGGTGCCTGGGCTGGATGAAACCTTTGAGCGGCGCCTCAAGGCCTGGCTGTCTGACAGCCTGCCCGGGCTGATTAGCCGGAGCGAGCAGTTTCTGCACAGGGCTCTGTCTGACGACGAACTGCGGGACAGCGTGATGGCGGCCTGGGTGTCACTGGAAGATCGCACCATTGCCGAGCTGCACGAGGGCCTGGGAGACGTCGAACTGCAAGAGTTTGTCGTGCTGGGCTATGAGTTCTGGCTGCAGTTTCGCAAGACCGGCTACTTCGAGAACTGTGCCCGTGCGGTGGTTTCTCACCTGTTCGTAAAATATGGCGAAAGACCGCTCACAGAACTGCTGGGCGATTTGGGTGTCAGCCGTGAGGTGGTCATGGCAGAGATCGACGCCTACGCAATTCCGGTTATAGACGTATTGCGTGAAGAGGGCTATGTTGAGGCCCTGGTTCGCCGGCGGCTTGCACCGTTTTATAAGTCCGCCACGGCGCGTAAGATTCTCCACCAGGAGGCCTGACTTACCGGTTGCGGGTCCGGCCCCTGAAGCGTTCTGTACAAGAGTTTGATAGGGGACGGTTTTGATATCGGATTTGTTCTGGGCCTATCTCGTTGCCATTACCCTGCTCACCATCACACCGGGTGTTGATACCCTGCTGGTGATGAGGAACACCGGCCGGGGTGGTTTGCGGGATGGCTGTGTCACCAGTGTTGGCATTTGCAGCGGACTGTTCATTCACGCCACGCTCTCGGCTTTGGGTATTTCACTTCTGTTGGTGGAAACCGCCTGGGCGTTTTCCGCCCTGAAGTGGGCGGGTGCCTGCTACCTGGTATGGCTGGGCATCGGTTCGTTGCGCCAGGCCCTTCGCCGGGGAGACGCGCCCGAGGTAAAAAAAGAAGAGGTCGTTCGCCGGAAGGTTGCCATGGTGGCCTCATTCCGCGAAGGACTCCTGTCCAATGTTCTGAATCCGAAGACCGCGCTCTTCTACATGGCCCTGCTGCCACAGTTTGTGGACCCCGCCGGTAACGCTTTCCAGCAGTCTCTGATGTTGGCGGGCGTGCATTTTCTGCTGGCCATGCTCTGGCAGTGTGGTCTGGCCTGGGTGGTGGTCACCTTCCGCAGCCTTGGCGTGAATGTGAAGATGAAACGGATGCTGAACGGTCTGACGGGCGGCTTTTTCGTGGCCATGGGCGCCAAGCTGGCCAGTACCTGAGGCCACCCGATTACCTTCAGACAAAGAAAAAGGGAAGCCGCGGCTTCCCTTTTTTGATCCCCAGCTCTGGAGGCTTACTTTTCCAGATACTGCAGCTTGTTCGGCTTGCCATCCCACTCTTCGGCGTCCGGCAGCGGATCTTTCTTTTCGGTGATGTTTGGCCATTTCGCGGCCAGGTCGGCGTTCAGCTCCACAAACTGGACCTGATCGGCCGGCAGTTCGTCTTCAGAAAAGATGGCTTCGGCCGGGCACTCGGGCTCGCACAGGGCGCAGTCGATACATTCGTCCGGGTCGATTACCAGGAAGTTCGGTCCCTCGTAGAAGCAGTCTACCGGGCAGACTTCCACGCAGTCTGTGTATTTGCACTTGATGCAGTTATCAGTAACGATAAACGCCATAGTCAGATCCCTGGTCCAGTGGTCGGTCAGTCTCATCAGGAGCGCCTTCGGGCGCCGCCGTTATATTTTAGTGCGCGATATTGTAGGGAGCGACCCGCACAGCCGCAAGCGTTCGACTGCTATAACCTTATTACACAGATCAATTCTTCGCTATTTCTTCACCAGCGCTTTCAGTTCATAAAGCTGATTCATGGCATCCCGTGGGGTGAGTCCATCCAGGTCCATGTCTTTAAGGGCCTCTTCCACCGCGCTGGGTTCCAGGCTCGCGAACATGTCCCCTTGGAGTACAGGTTCATTAACCTGGGGCGCAGGTTTGGTCCGGACCGTGTCTTCCTTCTGCTCACCAGCCGAAGCCGCCGGCGCGGCCGGTGAGGCACTGCCTTCCAGATGGGAAAGCTGGGTCTTGGCGTTGCGGATCACATCCTGGGGTACGCCTGCCAGCTTGGCCACCTGAAGCCCGTAGCTCTGGCTCGCCGGGCCATCGTGGACATTGTGCAGGAACACAATGCTGTCGTCGTGCTCGGTGGCGGTCAGATGCACGTTAACGGCATGCTGCAGCTCATCGGCCAGTTGGGTGAGCTCAAAATAGTGGGTGGCAAACAGGGTGTAGCAGCGGATCTCACGGGCCAGGTGCTCGGCGGTGGCCCAGGCCAGTGACAGGCCATCAAAGGTGCTGGTGCCGCGACCGACCTCATCCATCAATACCAGGCTGTGTTCGGTGGCGTTGTGCAGGATGTTGGCGGTTTCGGTCATTTCCACCATGAAGGTGGATCGGCCGCCGGCGATGTCGTCCGAGGAGCCCATGCGGGTGAAAATGCGGTCGACGGGGCCGATGACTGCCCGGTTGGCGGGCACAAAGCTGCCGGTGTAGGCCAGCAGGGCAATCAGCGCTGCCTGGCGCATGTAAGTGGATTTACCGCCCATGTTCGGGCCGGTGATCACCAGCATGCGGCGTTGGGTATCCATCAACAGATCATTGGGTACGAAAGGCTCATCCAGCAACTGTTCAACCACCGGATGGCGGCCTTCCTCAATGTCGAACCCGGGAGATTCGCTGAATTCCGGCGCGGAAAAGCGCAGAGAAGTGGCCCGCTCTGCAAAGTTGCTAAGCACGTCCAGCTCGGCCAGTGCCTGGGCGGCATCTTGCAGGGGCGCCAACTGTCCGGCTACGGTTTCCAGCACTTCGTCATACAGGCCTTTTTCCCGGGCCAGAGCCCGGCTCTTTGCACTGAGGGCCTTATCTTCGAATTCCTTGAGTTCTGGGGTGATAAAGCGCTCGGCGTTTTTCAGGGTCTGGCGGCGAATGTAGTCCACCGGCGCCTGGTCGGACTGGGCGCGGCTGATTTCTATGTAGTAACCGTGCACCCGGTTGTAGCCGACCTTGAGGGTGCTGATGCCGGTGCGGTCCCGTTCACGTGTTTCCACGTCGAGCAGGTACTGGCCGGCGTTCTCGCTGATGTTGCGCAACTCGTCCAGCTCTTCGTCAAAGCCTTCCCGGATGACCCCACCATCGCGAATCACGACCGGAGGGTTGTCGATGATGGAGCGTTCCAGAAGGTCCGCCAGTTCCGGGTATTCACCAATGGTGGTCGCCAGCTTGACGACATGGTGGGAATTCACCGGTTTCAGTGTTTCCTGCAGGTCCGGCAGGGCCTGGAAGGCATCCCGGAGTCGTGCGAGGTCCCGAGGTCGCGCTGAGCGCAGGGCAACTCGCGCCAATACCCGCTCAATGTCGCCCACGGCTTTCAGCAGGTCGTGTACCGGTTCGTAATGAAACCCGTCCAGCAGTGCCGAAACCGCCTGTTGGCGCTGACGGACAGTCTCCACGTCCCGCAACGGGCGGTTCAGCCAGCGGCGAAGCTCCCGGCCACCCATGGCCGTGGCTGTGCGGTCCATCACCCAGGCCAGGGTGTATTGATGGCCGCCCATCAGGTTAGTGTCGATTTCCAGGTTGCGACGGCTGGCGGCATCCAGAATCACAGCTTCATCCCTGCGTTCGCGGGTCAGCTTGCGGATATGGGGCAGGGCGGTTCGCTGGGTCTCCCTGGCATACTGCAGCAGACAACCGGCGGCACAGACGGCCAGATTGAGCTCCTCACAGCCAAAACCGGTCAGATCTCTCACCTGAAGCTGTTGGGTAATCACCCGGCGGGCCGTGTCGGATTCGAACAGCCAGGGGCCCTGACGGCGGATACCGGTGAAGCCCTCCAGTATTTCCTCGTAGGGAAAATCCTCGCTGATCAGAATTTCCGCCGGACGCAGGCGCTGGAGTTCGCCCTGCAGGGCTTCCAGGTTCTCCAGCTCTGATACCGCAAAGCGGCCGCTGGAGATGTCGAGCGAGGCAAAACCGAACTGTTCCCGGTGGTTGTATATGGCGACCAGAAGGTTGTCACGGCGATCCTCAAGATAGGCGTCGTCACTCAGGGTCCCCGGTGTGACGATCCGAACCACCTGGCGCTCAACCGGTCCCTTGCTGGTGGCAGGGTCACCGATCTGCTCGCAGATGGCGATGGATTGACCTGCCCGAACCAGGCGGGCAATGTAACCCTCAGAAGAGTGATAGGGGATGCCGGCCATGGGGATCGGGTTGCCCCCGGACTGGCCCCGGGCCGTGAGGGTGATGTCCATTAGCTCGGCCGCTTTCTTGGCGTCTTCGTAAAACAGCTCGTAGAAATCCCCCATGCGGTAGAACACCAGTTCATTGGGGTGTTGGCCCTTGATCTTCAGGTATTGCTGCATCATCGGGGTGTGCTTGGAAAGATCGGTCTGAGCTGCTGACATGAACGGGTCCGGTAGCCTTGCTTTGGATGAAGGCGTGAATTGTAAGAAAATAACCGCCGCGATGAAATGAAGGAGGTC
Organism: Marinobacter salsuginis; assembly: GCF_009617755.1. Classification (NCBI taxonomy): domain Bacteria; kingdom Pseudomonadati; phylum Pseudomonadota; class Gammaproteobacteria; order Pseudomonadales; family Marinobacteraceae; genus Marinobacter; species Marinobacter salsuginis. The sequence continues at coordinate 175,947 of NZ_BGZH01000002.1, read as the reverse complement.
ATTATGCTGGCCAGCGATCAGGAATTGGAAGACGCAGGCAATCGCCTCGGTGAGCGGTTGCTGCGCACCGGCCGTACAGTGGCTACGGCAGAAAGTTGTACCGGCGGCTGGGTTGCCAAAGTGCTGACCGACCGGGCGGGGTCTTCGGCCTATGTGCTCGGCGGTCTGGTAACCTACAGCAATGAGGCCAAGCAGGGGCTCCTGGGCGTGACCCGGAAGTCGCTGGATGAGCATGGTGCGGTCAGCGAGCCGGTAGTGCGGGAAATGGTGGCCGGCGCCCTGGTGGCAACAGATGCCGACGTTGCCGTGGCCATCAGTGGCGTTGCCGGGCCTGGCGGTGGCAGCGAGGATAAGCCTGTCGGTACCGTCTGGTTCGCCTGGGGCAGCAGTCCGGCCACCACCGTGGCGCTGGTAAAGCACTTCGAGGGCGACCGTGATCAGGTCCGCCGCCAGGCCGTTCTGTTTGCTCTTCAAGGGGTTAGCGATTTTGTGGGCGAACTCTGACGGCTTTCACATCCGCAGGGGTTGGTCTCCTCTCCGGGTTATGTTTTAATACTGTTCAAATATACAGGGAATTGACTGGTCAAGCTGTAGAGATTCCCGATCCACTATTTCGCTGCCGGCCTTGATTGGGGCCCGGCGGCCCAGGCGACAGAGGGTTTGCACTGATGGAAGACAACCGCAAGAAAGCATTGAGCGCAGCACTTGGGCAGATCGAGCGCCAGTTTGGCAAGGGCGCCGTGATGAAAATGGGTGACCAGCCCCGCGAAGCCATCCCTGCGGTTTCCACCGGTTCCCTGGGCCTGGACGTTGCCCTGGGTATTGGTGGCCTTCCTTATGGTCGAATCTGTGAGATCTACGGTCCGGAGAGTTCCGGTAAAACCACGCTCACCCTGCAGGTGATTGCCGAGGCACAAAAGGCGGGCAAAACCTGTGCGTTTGTCGACGCCGAGCACGCCCTCGACCCGGTCTACGCAGAGAAGCTGGGCGTGAATGTGGACGACCTTCTGGTTTCCCAGCCTGACACCGGTGAACAGGCCCTGGAAATTGCCGACATGCTGGTTCGCTCGAACGCAGTTGACGTGATCATCGTTGACTCGGTTGCCGCCCTGACACCAAAAGCGGAAATTGAGGGCGAGATGGGCGACAGCCACGTTGGCCTGCAGGCGCGACTGATGTCCCAGGCGCTGCGGAAACTGACGGGTAACGTCAAGCATGCCAACTGCCTGATGATCTTCATCAACCAGATCCGTATGAAAATCGGCGTCATGTTCGGCAGCCCGGAAACCACCACCGGTGGTAACGCCCTGAAATTCTATTCCTCTGTGCGCCTGGATATCCGCCGTATCGGTTCCGTTAAAGACGGCGACGAGGTGGTGGGTAACGAGACCCGCGTGAAAGTGGTCAAGAACAAGGTGTCCCCGCCGTTCAAACAGGCCGAGTTCCAGATCATGTACGGCAAGGGCATTTACCACATGGCGGAAGTCCTGGATATGGGGGTCAAGGAAGGCTTTGTGGATAAGTCCGGCGCCTGGTACGCCTACAACGGCGACAAGATCGGCCAGGGCAAGGCGAATGCCTGCAAGTTCCTGGAGGAAAACATGGACATTGCTAACGAGATTGAAGCCAAGGTTCGTGACAAGCTGATGCCCAAGCCGGTCTCGAAGAAAGACGCTGAAGAGGCGCCCGCAGAAGCGAACGGCGAGCTTCTCTAAACCTTCCTCAGCGATGTCAGGGGCGGCAGGTGTAGATCCAGACCTGCCGCACCACCGTTGCCTTCGGCTTTCCTTTCAGGTATCAGTCTTCTTTTCAGCTCTCTCCTGAAGTGGCCCGGTTCAGCACCGATGTCGACTTCCAGGCGCCTGAGGTAATCTGCCCCTCCAGACTGTTGCAGCTGGATTCTGATCCACCTTCTGTATTTCATTTGACGATAGAGAGTCTGCAGTTTTCTGCTGTTGGGAAAATGCATTGGTTTCTCCTCCTTTGACTGCTCAGTCCATAGTAAGCAGGAGTCTTTGCAGGGTATCCGTTCAGATGGTTTAAATGTTCTCGTAACAGATCTCTTAATTTCGTCTCTGTGCTGCTCAAATAATGATCATCTGTGCTTGCTGTCCGTTCCTCTGGTTTGAGCTGGTATCACAATGAATTCATACTCGGTGAGTATTGGGTTTCTTTGCTCTTCAGATACAGATCAGAGTCGGTATGGAAGCAAAAAAGAGATTATTGATCGTCGCTCATGCGCCTTCCCCGAATACTCTCAAGCTCAGGGAGGCGGCTGAGCAGGGCGCACGCCATGAAGACATCGAAAGCGTCGAAGTCAAGGTAATGGCACCTCTGGATGCGGGGCCTGAAGACATTCTGGCCTGCGACGCTATCATTCTGGGCACCACTGAGAATCTCGGGTATATGAGTGGGGCCCTGAAGGACTTCTTCGACCGCAGCTACTATCCCTGCCTCGAGAAAACCCAGGGGTTGCCCTTTGCCTATTACATTCGGGCCGGCCATGACGGAACGGGCACCAATCGGGCAATCGAAAGCATTGCGACGGGTCTGCGCTGGAAGCTGATACAGGAGCCTCTGATCTGCAGGGGTGAGTACCGCGATGAGTTTGAAGATCAGTGTCGCGAGTTAGGGATGTACGTCGCTGCCAGCCTTGACGCGGGGCTGGTGTGAGCCCGGAACCGGATCAGCTGGCAAACCGGTTGTAGAAGCCTTCGATGCGGGAGAGAGCATTGTCGACGGTGCGCGAATAGCCTTTTTTGTCCAGGCAATAGCTGAACTGGACGCTGACGCGATAACCCGCCTGGTAAGGTTGACACTCCACCACCCGGGCGCAAACCCGCGATTCGCTGATGTATTTGCCGTCGAAATCCATGAACAGGCGGGCCCCGGGTTCCACCGGCCTGGGGCAGAGAACGGCCATACCGTAGCGGTTCAGGTCCAGGCAGGTAACCGGCGTTGGTTGCTTGCCCCGACCAAAGAAGCCACGCTCCCGGAGCTGAACCTTCAGGCAGGAGGCGGGGTAACGATCCTTGATTCTGCGTTCGGCGGAATCACTGGTCATACGCTGGCGTCCGTTGCGTGCATTGTATTTATGGTTGGGAGATGAAGTGTAGTTCCGGAACGGCTGGTTGAAAAATGAACGGCTACGGATTTGTGAACTGCCTAGCAAATTCCTGCGCGCTGTGCGCAACTCCAGAAATCTTCGTGCCGAACGCGACAGAGCCGACCGCAGAATCTACAATGACCGGCCAATGTGTTAACCGTTACAGGACCAAACCTTGAAGTCACTGTCTCTGCACCAGCTTTACAAAGCCTGTGTTCTGAAAGATCTGCCGTTCAAAACCACCAAACAACTTGAGCCTCTGGCTGAAATCGTCGGCCAGAACCGCGCCCAGGAAGCTGTGCGTTTTGCCCTGGCGATGCCTCATGGCGGCTACAACGTCTATGCCGTTGGCCGAAATGGCCTGGGTAAGCGCACCATGATGTTGCGTTACCTTGAGCACCATGTGGATACGGATCAGCAGAGCCATGACTGGTGCTATGTGGCCAACTTCGAGGAGCCGCGTATTCCGAAGCTGTTGCAGTTACCGGCAGGAAAAGGCACCCAGCTCAAGCAGGACATGGAAAAGCTGATGAGTCGCCTGGTGAAGGTGATTCCCCAGACGTTTGACAGTGACAGTTTTCTGGAACGCTCGGAGCAGCTAAAGAACGAATACGGCAAAAAGCAGGAAGACGAGCTGGAGAAGGTGGCGGCCCAGGCGCGACGCAAAAAGGTCAGCCTGACGGTCACTACGCCAGGTGGTTATCGGCTGGTGGCCATGAACGGTGACGAACCCCATACCGCAGAATCGTTTCAGGCTCTTACCGAGGAGCAACGGGACAAGTTTGAAGACGCGATAAACAAGCTTGAGAAAAAGCTTCGCCAGGCCCTGCGCAAACTGGCGGACTGGGAGCAAGAGTACGCCGATAAGCAACAGGCGCTGAACCAGGAAACTCTGGAAAGTATCTCGGGCCACCAGATTGATGAGTTGATCGAAAAGTACAAGGATCTGCCGGATGTGGTCGCCTACTTTGAGGCGGTTCGCGTCGACCTGGTGGAGAACCTGGAGATATTCCTCGACGACAATGAAGAACAGGCTGCCATTGCTTACGCCTCACTCGACAAAAAAATGCCGCGCCGTTATCTGGTTAACGTACTGGTGCACCAGAAGACGAACGAGGTGCCCGTGGTGGTGGAAGATAACCCCACCTACCACAACCTGTTCGGCTACGTCGAAAATGTTACCTACAAGGGCACGGTGTTCACGGATTTCTCCCTGATTCGCCCCGGCAGCCTGCACCGGGCCAACGGCGGCTATTTGCTGATGGATGCCATCAAGGTTCTGGAACAGTCCTTCGTGTGGGACGGCCTCAAGCGCGCCCTGCGTTCGAAGTCCATACAGATAAATTCCCTGGAGCGGGAACTGACTTTATCCGGAACCATCTCTATTGAACCGGAATCGGTCCCCCTGGACGTGAAGATCGTTCTGTTTGGTGATCGCGAAACCTGGATGTTGCTGCAGGAATACGATTCCGAGTTTGCCGAACTGTTCAGGGTCACGGCGGATTTCGAGAACGAGATGTACCGCACCGATGACAGCCAGTTGCTCTATGCCAAGTTCATCGCCAGTCTGGTGAGTGAGAAAAAGCTTCTGCATTGTTCTAACAAGGCCGTTGCGCGGGTAATCGAGCATAGTGCCCGGATGGCAGAACATCAGGATCGACTCTCCCTGCACGCCGCGGATATTGCCAACCTGCTGCGGGAATCGGATTTCTGGGCCAGGCAGGCCGGTGCGAAGCTGATCCAGGATCTTCATGTTGAGCGCGCGCTGGAAAGTGCGAAATATCGCAGCAGCCGTATCCGGGATCAGTTCTACGATTCCATCCGTGATGGCACGACGCTCGTAACTACCAGTGGCAAGTGTGTTGGCCAGGTCAATGCGCTGTCGGTGCTGTCCACGGGCGGATTTGAATTCGGCCTTTCCAACCGTGTCACGGCTACCTGCTATTATGGAGATGGCGCGGTGATGGATATAGAGCGTGATGTAAAGCTCGGTGGCAATCTTCATTCCAAGGGCGTGATGATCCTGAGTTCCTGGCTTGCCTCCCATTTTGCGGTCAACGACCCGATGCACCTTTCGGCAAGTCTGACCTTTGAGCAGAATTACGGTGAAGTGGATGGTGACAGTGCATCGTTGGCGGAGCTGTGCGCGCTGATCTCGTCCCTTTCCGGTATTCCAGTGCGACAGGATCTGGCAATCACCGGGTCGGTCAACCAGTTTGGCGAAGTTCAGCCTATAGGCGGCGTGAATGAGAAAGTTGAAGGCTTTTTCACAACCTGCCAGCTTAAAGGCGGGCTTTCCGGCACCCAGGGTGTCATTGTACCAACCACCAATGTGCAGAATCTGATGCTGGACAGCGAGGTGGTAAAGGCAGTACGCGGAGGCCAGTTTGCGGTATACGCGGTTGCCCGAGTCGAGGAAGCGATAACCCTGCTGCTCGGCAAGCCGGCCGGCAAGGCCGATGATAAAGGCAGGTACCCGAAACAGAGCGTTTTTGGCATTATCCAGCAACGACTTGAGAAAATGCGGGAACACGAGCGCCAGGAACATGCTCGTGACTACCACAAAGACCCGTCAATTCACTGACCGGCGATGATAAGAAAACGGACAGGAGAGAACACACCCATGACTGATATCCAGCAAACCGTGTACGTTGTAGAGGACGATGAAGCAGTCCGAGATTCCCTGGAGCTGCTGCTGAAATCCGACGGCAAGCCGGTCAAGACCTATGAGAGTGCAACCGCTTTCCTGAAGGACTACTCCGACAAGATGGCAGGTTGCATCGTGCTGGATATTCGCATGCCCGGCATGGACGGGATGGAACTCCAGAAAAAACTGAATGAAAAGCACTCCATCCTGCCTATCATCTTTGTAACCGGGCACGGAGACGTGCCCATGGCCGTGGACGCCATGAAAGAGGGCGCCGTTGACTTTATCCAGAAACCATACCGTGAGGAGGCGTTGCTGGAGAAAATCGAAGCGGCACTCAAACAGGATCTGGAGCAGCGCAAGTCTCTGGATGAGAAGCAGGAGATCATCCGTCGTGTTAAAAGCCTGACCCCCCGCGAACACGAGATCATGGACCGGATGATTGCCGGGCAGGCCAACAAGGTCATCGCCATTGAGCTAGAGATAAGCCAGCGTACGGTGGAGATTCACCGTTCCCGCGTCATGCACAAGATGGGTACCCACTCCCTCGCACATCTCGTTCGTATGGTCCTGTCCGTAAAGGACCTTATCGACGCAGGGTGATCCCGGCGGCATCATACGGTTACTATTTTAACCGGTCCGACATTTATGACTGAAGCTGTCAGCGAGAACTCGGAGGTGACGGTTCTGCTTGTGGACGATAACCCGCAGAACCTCAAAGTCCTCTATGAGACCCTGAAAGACAAAGGTTACCGGCTGCTCATTGCCAACGAAGGCGAAAAGGCCCTCGACCTTGCCCACCGCCATCAGCCCGAAGTGATTCTCCTGGATATCATGATGCCGGAGATGGACGGCTATGAAGTCTGCGAGCGCCTCAAGGCGGATCCCCAGACGGCGGACTGCGCCGTTGTCTTCCTGTCCGCGCTGGATGATCTTCAGGCGAAGGTGAAAGGCTTCTCCCTGGGAGGTGCCGACTACATCTCCAAGCCCTTCCAGTCCCAGGAAGTGATCGCCCGGGTGAAAACCCACGCCAGCGTGATTCGCCTCGAGAGAGAACTGCAGGCCCGCAATCGCGAGCTACAGAGTGATCAGGCCCGGATTCTCAATTCCATCAGCGAAGGCATCTATGGCCTTGATGAGAACGGTATTATCGAATTTGCCAATCCGGCGGCGGCGTCCATTGTCGGCTGTCCGGTGGAGGAGCTGATAGGCCGTAATTTTTTTGAAACCCACTTTGCAACAGCCGGCGACAACCCGGACAGTCTCCCGGTAAAGGCCACCTGTCAGCAGGGCGTCGCCGAGAGCCAGAGGGATATCCGGATGCTGCGGGCCGATGGAACCGGCTTTCCGGCAGAATACCGTTCGACCCCCAAGTTGGACTCTGACGAGCTCCATGGCGCGGTTGTGGTGTTCCGGGATATCAGCGCCGAGTTGGACAACGAAAAGGCGCTGGAAGAGGCCCGGCAACTGGTCCAGGAACAGCGTGATCAGTTGGCCCATACCTCGCGTTTGACCACCATGGGTGAAATGGCTGCCGGCGTGGCCCATGAGGTAAACCAGCCGCTGACCGCCATCACCAACTATGCACGCGTCGCCAAACGGATGATGGCAAAGGACAATGCAGACATGGGTCTGCTTCAGGAGACCCTGGACAAGATCGAGGCACAATCCCACCGGGCCAGTGAAATCATTCGTCGCATCCGTCGATTCATGAAAAAGCCGGCCACGGGCAAGGAAGTGCTGTCCGTGCCTGCGTTGCTGGAAGATACCCGGCAGTTTGCCGAAGTGGATATGCGCAACAACAAGGGCGCTATTGAGCTTTCGGTGCCTGAGGACATGCCAGATGTCCTGGCCGACCCGGTCCAGGTGCAGCAGGTGGCGCTCAACCTGATCCGCAATGCCCTGGAGGCCACCAGCAGTATTGACTCCAGCGCGCCGGTCGAGGTGAGCGCGAGTGTGAAGGGTGATACCTGTGTGCGGATCCAGGTGCGCGACCATGGCATTGGTCTTTCGGAAGATGCGGAAGAAAAGTTGTTCCTGCCGTTCTTTACCACCAAGGACGAGGGGATGGGGATTGGCCTGTCAACGTGCCGCTCCCTCATACAGGCCCAGGGTGGCGACATCGGTTTTGAGCGACCAGAAGATGGCGGCGCCTGCTTCTACTTTACACTGCCCGTTGCCGGCGCCCAGGGTTCTCCCTGCGCACCGGAAACTGATTCCTCCCACGCCTAGAGCCAGTCGATGCGCCCGGTCAAATGGGGCGCATCGCCTTTGGCGTTCAATACTTGATAGTCCCAGCCTTTTTCTCCCGTTTGCCAGTTCAGTTGGGCCGTGCCTGGCAGAAGCAGGGGTTTCTTGAACTGACAACTGACGCTCAGAGCGCCACCTTTCCAGCCTTCCTGTCGTTCCAGTAGTGCCAGTGCGTGGGCCTTGGTCCACATCCCATGGGCGATTGCCCTCGGAAAACCGAATGCCCTGGCACTCAGGGCGTGCATATGGATCGGATTGGTGTCACCGGATACACGGGCGTATTGCCGGCCAATGGACTCCGGGGCCTTCAGGTTCTCTGTGTTCGGATAATGCTCGAGTTGCGGCGGCGCCTTTTTCCCGGAAGGTTTACTATCACTATCCGGTTGCCGGAATAGCGTCGTACTAGCTTCCTCCCACACCAGTCTGCCCGCCGAGCGTGCCTCGGTAATCAGATCGAACTCCACTCCCCGGTTACTTTTTACGGTATTGCCGAGGCTCACCTTGAGATCCAGGTTTTCTCCGGTGCCGATCGGTCGGTGCTGGGTGATGGTATTGCGCAGGTGTACCAGGCCAAGCAGCGGGAGGGGAAAGTTTTTCTCTGTCAGCAACTTCAGGTGCAGGGGAAAAGCCAGCACGTGCGGCCAGGTAACCGGCAAGTGACTGCGAGCCTCGAAACCGCACACCCGCTGGTAGCGCTTCAGGTTGTTTCCGGCGGTACTGATACCCAGGAGGCTTGCCGAGAGATCCGGGATACTTATATCCCCATCCGTTTGCTTCTGCCGTGGGAGCAGTGTTCGGCCATACATCGGTAACAAGGCGGGCGCTTTGTTGTGATAAACGAGGGTCTCTGGCATTGGTATTCTCCTTTACAGTCAGGACCGTGGATCCCGGCATTGCCTGATCAGAACGCTTTGTCGCAAAGGGTATGCTTTTTTTTACATTTTGGTACAACTCGGCGTCTGTGGCCTGATATGCTCTAATATAAGACGATTGTCTAACAGGGAGCGGTTCATAGGCCCCTTGAGTCTGACAAACCTCTGGAGTCTGGCAAACCTCGCCAGATCAGGCATTGACCCGGCGTGCCCCGGCGTCTGTCGGGAGGGTCACAGTAGTAAACCAATAAAAAGCGGAATCTTATGCAGGAACTTCGTGACGCGGGAGTGATGTTGCGCCTGATTTATGAGGCGATGAAAAAGAAAGGAATCGATACCGATGCCATCTTCACTCGCCTGGGTGTGGATGAGAATTACGTTTATACCGAGCAGCTTCGAACCCCCCACAGCGCCCAGATGTACTTCTGGCAGGCTGTTGAGGACGTTTCCGGCGATCCTGATGTTGGCCTGCACCTTGGGCAACTGCTGCCAGCTTACAAGGGGCAGGTGCTGGAGTACCTTTTCCTGAGCAGTCCAACCTTTGGCGAGGGCCTGCGCCGGGCCCAGAACTATCAGCGTCTGCTGAGTGACGCCGCCAACACCGATTTCTTCATTGAGGGTGATGATGCCTGCATGGTGCTGGATGCGGCGTCTGATGACGTTCGCCGCTTGCGACATTTCAATGAATGTTTCGTGCTGGGGTTGATTACCTTTTTCCGTTCGATCACCGATGGCAACTTCTACCCTTCGCGCATTGAGTTCGAGCATGAACGGGCCGAGGGTCAGGACCATGTGCGCGAGGTGCTTGGATGTGACGTCACCTTTGGTGCGCCGCAGAACCGGCTGTACTTTCCTGCAAAACTGCTGTCCCATGCCTCACCTCATGCTGAGCCGGAGCTGCTGGATCTGCATGAGCGGTTTGCCAGCGAACAGGTGGCCCGGCTTGAGAAAAAGGATATCGTTGGCCAGGTGGAGCGGATCGTGGCCGAGCTTCTGGATAGTGGGGAAGTCACTCTGGACGCCGTGGCCGAACGTCTTGGCATCAAGCCGAGAACTCTTCGCACGCGCCTGACTGAGGCCGAGACCAGCTTCAATCAGGTACTCGCGGATTTCCGCTATCGTCTGGCCCGTCAGCTTCTGGCAACGACCGATGAATCCATTGATGAGATTGTTTACCTCACCGGCTTTTCCGAGCCCAGCACCTTCTATCGGGCCTTCAAACGTTGGTCGGGCATGACGCCGATTGAATACCGCAAAACCGCCCAGGGCAAGGACGCCATGGTCGACGCAATGTAACGGAACGCTTTTTCTGAATATTTTTCAGAAAAAGCGTTGACATAACAGGGCGCCTCTTTATAATGCGCCCTCGTTGTCACAGAGCATTCACGCCAGTGATTGCAGGGCCTCCAAGAGGTCAGTCGTGACAAACCGCACGGAGCGGTAGTTCAGTTGGTTAGAATACCGGCCTGTCACGCCGGGGGTCGCGGGTTCGAGTCCCGTCCGCTCCGCCATTTTTACCCTTCTTTTGCAATTCCCTGCGCTCTCAAGCTTCCCGATTCACTCTCTGTTTTCCAAAACACGTCTGTGTCATCCTGCTGTCATTCAGGCAATCTATCCTGTCCCTGAAAGTTCAAGAACAGGTCGACCGCTATGCTGGATTACGAAGAAGAATTGATTGAAAGCCAGTTTGAGGAATATGAGGACGATGACGGCTGGGATGACGCTATGGAGCTCTGATTTCAGGAATGCCGGATTCGCTTTCGGTGTTCTCCCGGGCTCAGGTTGAACCATCGCCGATAAGCCTTGTGAAAGGCTGCAGGATTGGCAAAACCAAGAAGCCAGGCAATTTCCGCCAGTGATGTCTCTGTTTCCCGAATATAGTCCCGCGCCAGCTGTTTCCGCGTTTCATCCATAAGTTCCCGGAAGCCGGTTCCCTCGGCAGCCAGTTGTCTCTGAAGTGTCCAGGGTGCCACCCCAAGTTTCATGGCGATGGTTTCCAGGCTGGGCGTCTCGCCCCGGAACAGCGGTGTGAGAAGGTTTTTCACCCGGTCTCCCGTCGTCCACCCCCGTTGGATCTGCTGCAGTTCCCGTGCGCACAGCTCTGTGAGCTTTTCATGCATGGCCGGTTGAGCCTGTTGGCTCGCGCTTTCCCAGATGTCCTGCCGCACGGTGAGGCTGTTCTTTGTTGCTCCGAATTGCACCGGGCAGCGGAACCAGCCTTCGAACAGGTCATCCTGCCCGATGGACCGGTATTCGATGGTAACTCTCTCCAGAACATCGTAGCGGCCGGTCACGGTTCGCAGGAACTGGGTCCAGGCGGCGAGAACGGAATCCACTACGAAATAGTTAAAGCCATTGTACGGGCGAATCGAATAAAACTGCGCCTGCCGAAGGTCTGGTCGAACCGTTGGCACGCCGCGGCTGTTGCGGCTGGTCAGCAGGGCGTAGCGAATCAACGTGCTAATCGCTGCCCCGGCAGTGCTGGCGGTTTCTCCGGCGAGCCCGGCAATGCCGGCGTCGACGGGGCGGGATAATGCACCCATTCTCAACCCCAGGGCCGGGTTGCCAGTCTCATGGATGGCAGCGTGCCCCAGGCGCATGAATCTTGGAATGCTGATCCGTGCTTCAGGCGATGTCAGTGTCTGTTGGTCAAGCTGGAAACGGGATGCCAGTTCGGTACTGTTGGCGCCTTCTGCCTCGGCTGCCCTCATCAGCGCAGATACATAGAGGACACTGATGTCTCCCAGTGAGTTACGGCGTTTGGGTGGGGCGTGCGTGGAGTCGCTCATAAAAGTCTTTGTCAGGCATGTTATGCAAGGATAATAAAATGTTATCCTGGGATATTGTCGATGGCAAGGAGCGCGAGTAGTTTAAGGCTCAACAATGAACGGGGCCCTGGCTTTGGGGGAGCCCCGACAAAGATCACGATGAGGAGACCGACTATGACCGCGACCACGACGCCAGGCGTTGCCAAATACCCGAACCTGCTCGAGCCGCTGGATCTTGGTTTTACCAAGCTGCGCAATCGCACCCTGATGGGATCCATGCATACGGGGCTGGAGGAGGCCAAAAATGGCTTCGAACGTCTTGCTGCATTCTATGCCGAGCGTGCCCGCGGTGGCGCTGGTCTGATCGTGACTGGCGGTATTGCCCCGAACGTGGAAGGAGGGGTGTTCCAGCACGCCGCCAAGATGACCACCGAAGAGGAGTCCGACAAGCACCGGATTATCACCGACGCCGTCCATGCAGCCGATGGCAAGATCTGCATGCAGATTCTCCATGCTGGCCGTTATGCCTACTCTCCGGAGCTGGTAGCGCCTTCCGCCATCCAGGCACCGATCAACCCATTCAAGCCCAGGGAGCTGGATGAAGCAGGTATTGAAAAGCAGATCCAGGACTACGCGGATTGCGCCGCACTGGCGCAGCGAGCCGGTTATGATGGCGTTGAGGTCATGGGTTCGGAAGGCTATTTCATCAACCAGTTCATTGTTTCCCACACCAACCACCGCACCGATCGTTGGGGTGGCAGCTACGAAAACCGGATTCGCCTGCCGATCGAAATCGTCCGTCGGGTTCGTGAAAGGGTGGGAGAGAACTTCATCCTGATCTACCGTCTGTCCATGCTGGATCTGATTGAGGATGGCAGCACCTGGGAAGAGGTTGTGCACCTGGCCAAGGAAATCGAGAAGGCGGGTGCGACCATTATCAACACCGGCATCGGCTGGCACGAGGCCCGGGTGCCCACCATTGCCACGTCGGTTCCCCGCGGGGCCTTTACCAAGGTGACGGCGCGCCTGAAAGGGGAGGTGAGCATTCCATTGGTCACCACCAACCGGATCAACATGCCGGACGTGGCCGAAAAGATTCTGGCCGAGGGTGATGCCGATATGGTGTCCATGGCCCGGCCGTTCCTCGCAGATGCCGACCTGGTTCTGAAGGCAGCCGAGGACCGCGCTGATGAGATCAACACCTGTATCGGCTGTAACCAGGCCTGTCTTGATCACACCTTCAGCGGCAAGCTGACATCGTGTCTGGTCAATCCCCGCGCCTGTCACGAAACCGAACTGACCTATGTGAAGACCGCTGCGCCCAAGTCTATCGCGGTCGTGGGTGCCGGCCCTGCCGGGTTGGCGTTTGCCACGGTGGCTGCAGAACGCGGCCATAAGGTGACACTGTTCGATGCCGGCAGTGAGATCGGCGGCCAGTTCAACGTTGCCAAGCTGATACCCGGCAAAGAAGAGTTTTACGAGACCTTGCGTTATTTCCGGGTGATGCTCGACAAGCACCAGGTGGATGTCCGGCTGAACACCCGTGTCAGCGCCGAGGATCTCAAGGCCGGCGGCTTTGATGAGGTGATCCTGGCGACCGGCGTCAAGCCGCGTACTCCTGAAATTGAAGGCATCGATCATCCGAAAGTGATCGGTTATCTGGATGCGCTGCTGGAGCGCAAGCCGGTTGGGCAGAAAGTGGCGGTGATTGGTGCCGGTGGTATCGGCTTCGACGTCTCCGAGTTTATCGTCCACAAGGGTACATCGGCCGCTGTCGACACTGATCACTTCATGCGTGAGTGGGGCGTGGATCTGAGTGTTGAGCACCGGGGCGGCATTCAGGGCGTTGAGCCCGAGGTGCCGGAGCCTGCCCGTGAGGTCTATCTGCTGCAGCGTAAAGCATCGAAGGTGGGCAAGAATCTGGGCAAGACCACCGGATGGATTCACCGTACCTCCCTGAAAAACCGCCAGGTACAGATGGTGCCGGGTGTGACCTACCGCAAGATAGACGATGAGGGATTGCACATAACGGTCACGCCGAAAGGCGCAGAGCAGGGCGAAGACCGTGTGCTGCCTGTGGACACCATTATCGTGTGCGCGGGTCAGGAGCCGCTGCGTGAGCTGCAGAGCGATCTGGAGGCTGCTGGCCTGCCGGTACACCTGATTGGTGGTTCGGATGTGGCTGCAGAACTGGATGCCAAGCGGGCGATCAATCAGGGTAGTCGTCTGGCTGCAGAGCTCTGAGCGTAAACACGATCACAAATCGTTGCAGTTTTTCCCTGTGCAGACACGATTGTCTGGCTAGACTAATAGCTTTGGGTCTGACTGCTTGTCCCTTCTATGCTGCCTCAGGATTGTCCGCATAGCAGGGGCGGCATCACGATCAGATGGAACACCTTTCGGGGTTCTGTCGTGTGGTGTCGAATCGACGATTTGTGGAGAGCGTGCAATGGTGTCTGCCGACCAGGCAACCGATGGGTATTCGGCGGTATTTTTTGTGGAAGGGAACCAGGTGGCCCGCGAGATGCGGGCTACCGAATTCGGGGCCTTCCTGGATGGCTATGTAGGGCTGTCCGATCTCGCCGAAACCGAGGTCAGGGCTGTATTGGTTGAGCTGAGTCCTGACCTCAAGGTGCAGGCCCTGGTTTTCTTCAAAATCTGGTTTGATGAGGAAGGTCGGGCAGACAGCCATTGGAACCTGCCTATTGAAGAGTTAGCCAGAACAGGCGCCAAAGGGCCTGACATGGGTGGCGGTGCAATCCGGCTGGTTTGCCGGAGTCAATGCCCTGACCCCAAGTTCAAGGAGGATCTCTGGGACCCGGACATGACGCCCGGGAACAACCATTTCCAGGCGATCCGCAAAGCGGTTGAAGCCAACAGCCTGAAATTCCGGAAAGTGGAGCCTGTTCAGGAAGAGAATATTCCGGTTCTGAGCGAACAGGCGGAAGATTCCTCCGAGCGGGAAGAGTCGGCTGCGGCGGCGGATCGCTCCCGTCTGGCGCAACTCATCCGGGAACAGCGCCTTCGGATCAAGACCCTGCAGAGTGTTCACCGCGATGCCCTCTCGGACATCCAGCGCGAACATCGGCTGGAAATCCAGGGTTTACGCAGTGATATTGCCGATCTCGAGCAGAAGTACGAGCGTCAGCGCCTGAGCAATGAGCAGCTCAAAAAGCGCTTGTCGGAGCGAAACGAACAGTACCTCGCCATGCAGGAGCAGATGGCTGCCGTTGGTGAGGAAAAACAGCGCGAGGATTCAAACGCGAGCGCAGAACTCCTGCTGCTCCGGGAACAGCTGGAGCGGCGCCAGCGGGAGCTGGAACTGAGGGACGAGAAAATCGTTGCCCTCGAGGAGGAGAACCACGAGCTGCGCAATCGGGAGCCGCCGGAAGACTCCATCATGGACCACCTCAAACGCCAGTCCGTGTTTCTGGTGGCCTACCAGCCCGGCGTCGGCCATGTGACGCTGCCTTTCAAAGATATTGATACATACTTTAGCAACCCTACCGCCTACGCAGCGGAACGCTGCGGTATGAACGAACCTGCCTATCGGGAGTGGCTCGAGCATTACGAGAACCCCGTCTGTGGCCATGAAAACGAGGACGGCAAGCCGTGTGGCGAGCCCATTCTTCGAATCAGCCAGCCGTCGGAGTTCCGTCCGGGTATTGATGACCGGTGCGAGAAACACCAGGCCTGAGGCCGGAACTTTTTCAGTATCGGGGTGACTTTCGTTAAACTGTACGCCAGATTGTCCCCGGGGTAACGGTTTCGTTCGTCCCCACCGCATTCCGACACCACAGGAAACTTCATGGATCAGTTCAGGAACATTGGTGTGATTGGTCGTATGGGCAGCGTGAAAGTGGTCGAGTCACTGCGCCAGCTCAAACAGTACCTGATCACCAACAACTACCACGTCATTCTTGAGGAAGACACCGCCAGCATGTTGCCCGGGCATGGCCTGCAGGTGGCGAGCAAAAAACTGCTGGGCGAGATCTGTGATCTGGTGATCGTGGTCGGCGGTGATGGCAGTCTTCTGGGCGCCGCCCGTGAGCTGGCCAAGTCCAAGATTCCCCTGCTTGGGGTCAATCGTGGCCGCCTGGGCTTTCTGACCGACATATCGCCCTCCGATCTTGAGGAGCGCCTCGGTAAAGTTCTGGAAGGCGAGTACATGGAGGAGACCCGGTTCCTGCTGGATGGTAACGTGGAGCGTAATGGCCAGCCTCTGGGGTTCGGTACCGCCCTGAATGATGTGGTGCTGCATCCGGGTAAATCCACCCGGATGATTGGTTTCGATCTGTTTATTGACGGTCATTTTGTTTACAGCCAGCGTTCGGATGGCCTGATCGTCTCCACGCCGACCGGGTCTACCGCCTACTCGCTCTCCGCTGGCGGCCCTATCATGCATCCCAAGCTCGATGCCATTGTCCTGGTGCCCATGTTTCCCCACACTCTCAGTAGCCGGCCGATCGTTGTCGATGGCAAGAGTGAGATCAAGCTGGTGATCGGGGAGACCAATGAAACCTATCCGCAAATCAGCTTTGACGGCCAGATGAACATTGCCTGCGCGCCGGGCGATATCATTCGCATCACCAAAAAGCCGTTCAAGATCCGGTTGATTCACCCCACTGACCACAATTTCTACGCCACCTGCCGTGACAAGCTTGGCTGGGCTAGTGAGATTTCAGCGAGTTGATCATGGCTGCAACAAAATCGACCGCAAGTCGCGGTTACGACATCATTGGTGATATTCACGGCTGCGCCCATACCCTGGCCAGATTGCTGGACCAGATGGGCTACCGCAAAGTTAACGGGGTTTATCAGCACCCGCGTCGTCAGGCCATCTTTATCGGCGACATCATTGACCGTGGCCCGCGGATTCGCGAGGCGCTGCACCTTGTGCGGGACATGGTGGAGCATGGTTCGGCGCGCATTGTCATGGGCAATCATGAGTACAATGCCCTGGGCTACTGCACGCGGGCGCGGCCGGGCAGCGGCAAAACCTTCCTGCGTGAGCACAACGCCCGACATAACCGTCTGATCCGGGAAACTCTGGAACAGTTCGAGGCCCATCCATACGAGTGGAATGAGTTTCTCGAGTGGTTCTACACCATACCACTGTTCATCGACGATGAGGATTTCCGTGTTGTACACGCCTGCTGGGACGGCGATCTGATCGAAAAATTCAAACAGGTGCAGGGTGGTGCCTGCATTGATGAGGATTTCCTGCACGCTTCTGCTGCTATTGAGTCCTTTGCCGGGCAGGTTATGGATACCCTTCTGCGCGGAACGGATCTCAGGCTCCCCGAGGGTATGGCCATCACCGGTCGGGACGGCTATGTGCGTGAGTTTTTCCGAACCAAGTTCTGGGCTGACGATCCACACACCTATTCCGATGTTGTCTTTCAGCCAGACCCGCTGCCTCCGGAAGTGGCAAGCCGGGTATTGACCGATGCGGAGCGTAGGCAGCTGATCAGTTATCCCCTGGATGCGCCGCCGGTGTTTGTTGGTCACTACTGGATGGAAGGTGAGCCGGCGCCGCTCAAGCCCAACGTTGCCTGCATTGACTACAGTGCCGTGAAGTATGGCCGGCTGGTGGCCTACCGGATGGATGGCGAGCGGGCACTTTCCCGTGACAAGTTTGTCTGGGTAGATGTGGAAAGGCCGGAACAACCGGACTATCCCACCAGCGAAGACAGTGTCGCGCGCTAAACCATGCGTTTCGGCTGAACCAATCCCGGAGGCGGAGCAAGCGGTGTACCGAGTCAAGCAGTTGGATACCACGGTGAACCTGGCTGGCTTCAGTCGTTGGCTGAGCGGCCAGGGTGTGGCGCACCGGATCACGGAAGAGGGAGGATTCCAGGTGCTCTGGCTGGAAGACCCTGCCCATGCTGAACCCGTGCTTTCCGCCCTGGACCGCTTCATGGCGGAGCCCGAAATCAGGCAAGCTGTGGACCGCCAGAATCGGTCGCCGGTGTTTGTTGGCGGGCGCTGGCAGCCTTCACCGAGGCACGCGCCGCTGGTCCTCGGGATCATTGTCTTTGCCGTGGCCATGGTCTGGCTCACGGCCATGGGTCAGAATGAACTGGCGGCCAGCCTGATGATGATTGACCCCCGGGATTATGATTGGAGTACGTTGGCCGGTCGCATCGACGCGTTAACCGCGACCCTGGCCAGTGGCCAGATCTGGCGACTGCTCACGCCGGATTTTCTGCACTTTAGTTGGACCCATATCATTTTCAACTCCGTGATGCTCTGGTTTCTTGGCAGCCAGATCGAATGGTTCGACGGTCGGGCCAGATTGATCACCCTGTTTGTGATCACGAGCCTGATCTCCAACGGCTTGCAGTATTTCGTGTCCGGACCTCTTTTCGGTGGGCTATCGGGGGTTGTTTATGGGATTCTGGGCTATTGCTGGTTGAGCCAGCGAACGGCACCGCGGTTCCAGTTTCCGCCGGCGCTGGTTACCTTTGCGGTTGCATGGATGGTGATCGGGTTTACGTCGCTCCCGGAAATCATCGGGCTCGGGCGTATGGCAAATGAAGCGCACCTGGGGGGATTTATTGCCGGACTGGCCCTTGCGGTGGTTTTGCCCGTAAGACGCAGAAGGGGCGCATAAAAAAGCCCCGCCAGAGGCGGGGCGTTAAAAGAGCTTTTAGCTCCTGATGAGAGAGACCAAATGATACGACCGTCGTCATTTGGTTAGGCAATGATAATCATTATCGTTTGATTCTGTCAAACGATTCCGCCACATTTTTGATGAACGTTTTTTCAGGAGAGCGGGATGACTTACGAAGAACTTATCGAGCGACTGGATCCGAATGTTTACCGGAGTCTCCGGCAGTCCATTGAGCTCGGAAAATGGCCCGATGGCCGCAAGCTGACACCCGAGCAGCGTGAAATCAGCCTGGAAGCAGTGATCTACTACGAAAATCTGCACAACATTCCGGAAGAGGAACGCACCGGCTATCTCGACCGGGGCAGCAAGGCGGGAACTGCCTGTGATCCATCGGTTCGGCGCACCCAGGGCAACGGCGATGTTGATCCCGACCAGTTTGTTGAGGTCAAGTCTTGAGTGAGCTGATTGATGTTGCGGGCCGGCTGCGCAAAATGCCGGTGGAGGCGGGGGAACCTGTGGCGTACTCCATTTCCGTGGGCGACACCCGCATTCCCCTGAATGATCTGATCGGGCGGCCGTTGCGCCTGGATTTCGATGGCGTGATCCGGTGCATTCACTGCGACCGGAAGACCAACAAAAGCTTCAATCAGGGCTTTTGTTACCCCTGCTTCCGCAAACTGGCGGCTTGTGACAGTTGCATCATGAGTCCGGAGAAGTGCCACTATCACCTTGGCACCTGCCGAGAGCCGGAGTGGGGTGAAACCCACTGCATGGTGGAGCATGTGGTGTATCTGGCCAATTCGTCGGGCCTGAAGGTAGGCATTACCCGGGCTTCCCAGGTGCCAACCCGCTGGATAGACCAGGGTGCGGTGGACGCCATCCCGATGGTGCGAGTTGCGACGCGGTATATTGCCGGTCTGGTCGAGGTTGCCTGCAAAACACACGTGGCCGACCGGACGAACTGGCGGGCCATGCTCAAGGGCGACGTTCCCGAGCTGGATCTGGCGAAGGAGCGCCAACGAATGCTTGGACTGATCGCCGCCGATCTTGATGCGCTCCGGCAGACCCACGGTGAGGATTCTATCCGGGCAGTAGACGAAGAGGGCCTCGGCCTGAGCTATCCCGTCCAGATCTGGCCAGAAAAGATCAAAACCCATAACCTCGACAAAACGCCGGAGGTAGAGGGCGTTCTTGAGGGCATCAAAGGGCAGTACCTTATTCTGGATACCGGTGTGATTAACATTCGAAAATTCACCGGTTATGAAGTCCGGTTCCGGGTTTTGGAACGCTGACAGCGCCTCGCCCGGCCAATCTTTTCACGTCTGTGGGCTATGAATGCTGCGTCCGCAGGCCGCGAACTCTGGAGAAATGCAATGCGTACCAGCCAGCCACAGACCATTTATTTGAGCGATTACAAGGTACCTGCGTATCTGGTCGACACTGTCGACCTGAGGTTCGAGCTGTTTGAGGACGGGGCGCGAGTGCACAGTACGCTTGAGCTTCGCCGTAACCCTGATTCTGATGAGGTCTCGGCACCCCTGGAGCTTGATGGCGACAGCCTGACGCTGGAATCCGTCGCCCTGGATGGTGCCCAGCTCGCAGCGGGTGATTATGAAGACCGCGGAGATCAGCTTGTGGTTCGTTCGGTACCGGAACAGTTCACGCTGACTGTGGTGACCTGGATAGAGCCCCAGAACAACACTCGTCTGGAAGGCCTGTATAAATCATCGGGTATGTTCTGCACCCAGTGCGAGGCTGAAGGATTTCGCTGCATTACGTTTTTCCCGGACCGTCCGGACGTGATGGCACGTTTCCGTACCCGCATCGAAGCCAACAAGGACGCCTACCCGGTGCTCCTCTCCAACGGCAACGATGTGGAAAGAGGCGAGCTGGAAAACGGCCGGCATTATGTCACCTGGGAAGACCCGTTCCCGAAACCTTGCTATCTCTTTGCCCTGGTGGCCGGAGACCTGGTCGAGAAGCGGGATACCTTCTCAACGTGTTCAGGTCGTGACATTGACCTGCGCATGTACGTGGAGCCTCGCAACGCCGAGAAGTGCGATCACGCCATGGATTCCCTGAAGCGTTCCATGCGCTGGGATGAAGAAGTCTATGGCCGCGAATACGACCTCGATATCTTCATGATCGTGGCGGTGGACGACTTCAACATGGGCGCCATGGAGAACAAGGGGCTCAACATCTTCAACTCCTCCTGCGTGCTTGCCAGCCAGGAAACCGCCACGGACCTGGCGTTCCAGCGTATTGAGGCGATCGTTGCCCACGAGTATTTCCACAACTGGTCGGGGAACCGCGTTACCTGCCGCGATTGGTTCCAGCTCAGCCTTAAGGAAGGTTTCACGGTATTCCGGGACTCCCAGTTCTCGGCGGATATGGGCTCCCCAACCGTGAAGCGGATTGAAGATGTGACCCTGCTGCGTACGGCCCAGTTTGCGGAAGACGGTGGCCCCATGGCGCACCCGGTGCGGCCTGCGTCTTATATGGAAATCTCCAACTTCTACACCCTGACCATTTATGAGAAAGGTGCAGAAGTGGTGCGCATGATTCACACCCTGCTGGGGCCGGACCTGTTCCGCAAGGGTAGCGATCTGTATTTTGAGCGCCATGACGGCCAGGCGGTCACTACCGATGATTTTGTCAAAGCGATGGAGGACGCCTCGGGGCGTGATCTGCGCCAGTTCCGGCTCTGGTACGAGCAGGCCGGCACGCCGGTTCTGAATGTCTCGGACGACTATGACGCCGATAAAGGGGTGTATCGCCTTAACATCGAACAGAGCATTCCGGATACTCCGGGACAGACCAACAAGAAGCCGCAACACATACCGTTTGCGCTGGGCCTGCTGGGGCAGGACGGCCAGCCGCTGCCGTTACAGCTTGGGGCGGGTGAGGCAGATGCCCCGACGGAGCGGGTCCTGGAGTTGACCGAAGCGACCCATTTGTTTGAATTTCATGGCATCGAATCCAGGCCGGTCCCGTCACTGTTGCGGCATTTCTCCGCACCGGTTCGGGTTCGCTACGCCTGGAGTCGCGAACAGTTGCTCTTCCTGATGAGCCACGATCCGGATGGATTCAATCGCTGGGATGCGGGCCAGAGACTGGCTGTGGATGTCATCCAGTCGCTGGTTGGCGCGCCTGACGATGCGGAAATTGAACCCAGACTGGTCGAAGCCTATCGCAAGCTGATTTCCGACACTGAGTTGGATCAGGCCCTGGTGGCCAAGATGCTGCAACTTCCCTCCGAGGCCTACCTGATTGAACTGGCCGATAACGCCGACGTACCAGCCATTCACCGCGCCCGCGACGCGGTACTTCGCCATCTGGCGGGCGCCCTGAAAGCCGAACTCATCGCGTGCTACCAGCGCCATCAGGACGGCGGTCCTTACGAGGTGACACCGGAAGCCATTGCCCGTCGTAGCCTGCGCAACACTGCGCTGGCCTGGTTGCTGATGATTGACGACCAGGAGGGCCGGGAGCTGGCGGTGAGTCAGTTGAGCGCCGCCGACAATATGACCGATCGGATGGGCGCTTTGCGGGCGCTTGTGAATTCAGGCTTCGAGTCTGACCGCCAGCAGGCGCTGGATGAATTCTACGATCGCTTCAAGGATGATCCCCAGGTTGTTGAACAGTGGTTCTCTGTGCAGGCGGCCAGCGACCAGGCCGGTCAGCTTCCGGACATCCAGAGACTTCTGGAGCACCCGGCCTTCGACTGGAAAAATCCCAACAAGATTCGCTCTGTGGTGGGCGCGTTTGCCGGTCAGAACCTGGCTGCTTTCCACAATCCTGACGGTTCTGGTTACGAGTTCCTGGCGGATCAGGTCTGTCGCCTGGACGACAGTAACCCCCAGATTGCCGCGCGTCTGGTGACGCCGCTGACCCGGTGGAGAAAGTTTGCGCCGTCGTACAGTGCCCGGATGAAGTCCGCCCTTGAGCGGATTCGTGACAAGTCGGGATTGTCCAGGGATGTCTATGAGGTGGTGCACAAGAGCCTTGCCGATTGAAGTCAGATACAAAATCGCACTTTCGGTCGATAGACTTTAGTCTGGGATCGGGTAATCTGGAGTAAGGTCTGTAATTCCATCAGACGACAATAAAAAAGCCTCCGCAGAGGCTTCCAGACGCACTTAAGGTTTCACAATGATGTATAACAAAAATGCGATTCTCGGCAGCCTGCTGGCTCTCTCCGTGGCATCAGCGCCTGCGTGGGCGGCGGTTTCCGCCAGTGAAGCGGCCCGTCTGGGCCAGGAGTTGACACCCTTTGGCTCACCCAAGGCCGGCAACAGTGCCGGTACTATCCCGGCCTGGACCGGTGGGCTGACAGAACCGCCTCCCGGCTATGAGGGCAGCGGACAGCACCACATCAATCCGTTCCCGGATGATGAAGTCCTGTTTACCATCACGCCCGCCAACATGGATCAGTATGAGGAATACCTTACTGACGGTGTGAAGGCGATGCTGGAAACCTACCCCACCACATTCCGGGTACCCGTTTATCAGACTCGTCGTACCCATGCCGTTCCCGACTGGGTGGCTGAGAATACCCGTGAAAACGCGGTAAACGCAGAGATTGTGGGTCAGGGCGAAGGCCTGGATGGCGCATTTGGGGGCTACCCTTTCCCAATCCTGCACGGAAATGACGAGCAGAAGGCCTGGCAGGCGGTCTGGAACCATCTGACCCGCTGGCGCGGGGTTAATGTAACCCGTCGTTCCAGTGAGGTGGCGGTTCAGACCAACGGCGACTACTCGCTGGTGACCTCTCAGCAGGAAGCCTTCTTCAACTACTATAATCCGGAAGGCGGTGAAGAAGATCTGGACAACGTGATCTTCTACTACCTGTCGTTTACCCAGTCACCACCCAGACTGGCCGGTGGTGCGATTCTGATTCACGAGACCCTGAACCAGATTATCAATCCCCGGAACGGCTGGGGTTACAACGCCGGCCAGCGTCGAGTGCGCAGGGCACCGAACCTGGGTTACGATTCCCCGATTGCAGCGGCCGATAACCTGCGTACGGCAGACGACACCGATATCTTTAACGGGGCTCTGGACCGCTACAACTGGAATTACGAAGGCAAGCGGGAAATCTACATCCCCTACAACAATTACCGCATCGGTGAAAAAGGTCTTCCGTACGAGGAAATTCTGGGAATCTCCCACTTGAATCCGGACCTCACCCGCTGGGAACTTCATCGCGTTCACGTGGTTGAAGCCACGCTGAAAGATGGTGAACGCCATATTTACGGCAAGCGCCGGTTCTACATTGACGAGGACAGCTGGAATACGGTTCTGCTTGACCAGTACGACGGCCGTGGCGAACTCTGGCGTGTAACCATGGGGCTGCCTAAAAATTATTATGAACTTCCGGGTGTGTGGACGGTTCTTGACGTCTATCATGACCTTCAGGCCCGTCGTTATCATGTGCTCGGTCTGGACACAGAAGAGGCTAACACCCGCGTGTTCACCGACGAGGTCCCCAATACGCGCTACTTCTCGCCGGCGTCACTGCGCCGCAGGAGTGTTCGCTAGCGCACTGTTGGTCGAGGGATGCGTCCCCGCCCACAGGAAGTGGCGACCCGACATACCGGCAACCGCAGGGTTGCCGGTATGTTTACAGTTATTCCCGGCTTTGCCGGTCAGAGACACAGTTCAATACAACATAATAGGCAATCTGAATGGCTAAAAGGTTGATGTGCAAGACTCTGGGCGCTGCCTGCCTTGGACTTTCCATGGTCTGGTCTGCCCCTGCAGCGTTTGCGCTTGCAGATATCATCGAAACCCCGGCCCGGCTAACGGATCTGGCCCCGGAGAATCTTCTCACCGATGCGACCCGGGTTGGTGATCGTATTGTGGCCGTCGGAGAACGCGGGCATATCATCTACTCGGATGACGAGGGGAAAACCTGGGTTCAGGGTGAAGTTCCTGTTTCTGTGACCCTTACAGCGATTGATTTCGGTACCGACACCCATGGCTGGGCAGTGGGGCACAGTGGCGTGGTTCTCAAAACCACTGACGCCGGAGCCACCTGGAGCCTTCAGATCGACGGGATCCGGGCCATGGAGCTGGCCATCGAGAGCCGCGAAGAACAGATTGTTGCCATGCAGGAGCGCATCGAAGAAGCGCCTGAGGAAGAAAAAGAAGACCTCGAGTGGGCACTGGACGATCTTTACTTTGCCCTTGAGAACATTCAGGCGGACATGGATATCGGTCCGGTCAACCCGCTGCTGGACGTCTGGTTCGAAAACGAGAACCGCGGTTTTGTGGTGGGAGCCTACGGCATGTTCCTGCGTACGATGGACGGCGGTGAAACCTGGAAAGACTGGGCGCCAAGAATTGATAACCGGCAGAACTTCCACCTGAATGGCATTACCCGGATTACGGGTGGAGCCCTTGTGGTTGTGGGTGAGGCCGGTCAGATACACGTCTCTGTGGACGGTGGTGAGACCTTTGAGCGCCGCGAGGCACCCTATGAAGGCTCCCTGTTCGGTGTTATTGGCACAGGTCAGGTGAACGAGATTCTCGCGTTTGGCCTCCGGGGCAACATGCTGTTCTCTTCCGATCTGGGCAAGAGCTGGCGGATGGTCCCGAATTCTGCCGGGGCGACCCTCAACAGCGGCGTCGTTGCTGAAGATGGCCGCATTACCCTCGTGGGTAACGGTGGCGCGGTGCTGATGAGTACCAATGGCGCAGAAACCTTTCGAGAGCATTTCCGCAGTGATCGGGAGGGCGTCATGAGTGCCGTGCCTATTTCAGGAACAGACCTGCTGATTGTCGGCGAAGGTGGCGCGAAAATTACAGACGCCCGTGGAAGAAACCTTCAATAACGCCCTGATGTGGCAACAACCGAACGAACAATAGAGGGGCTTTTGAATGTCCAACCCTAAGCATGACAAGGGCGAGCACTACCTGACCACGCCCAAGGCGGAACCCTTTCTCGAAAGGCTGCTCTTCAATAACCGGCCGATCATTCTTATCTTTTTTGCCGTATTGACGCTGTTTCTTGGTTACAACGCCGTCAAGATCCAGCCTGATGCCAGTTTCGAGAGGATGATTCCTCTCGAGCATCCCTATATCGTGAACATGCTCGAGCACCGGGATGACCTGGAAAACCTGGGTAACTTTGTCCGTATCGCCGTCGAGGCAAAAGAGGGCGATATTTTCACCCAGGAGTACATGGAGACCCTGAAGCAGATTACTGACGAGGTCTTCTACCTCAATGGTGTGGATCGTTCCGGTCTCAAATCCCTGTGGACATCGAACGTGCGCTGGGTGGAGGTTACCGAACAGGGTTTCCAGGGCGGTACGGTTATACCGGACGGGTACGACGGCTCCCGGGACAGCCTTGAGCAGCTCCGTCAGAATGTTCTGCGTTCCAACGAAGTTGGTCGCCTGATTTCCGACAACTTCAAGTCAACGATCGTTTACGCGCCACTGTACGAGAAAAATCCGGAAACCGGTGAGGCCCTGGATTACGGCGAATTTTCCCGTCAGCTCGAGGAAAAAATCCGGGAAAAGTACGAAGAGCAGAACCCGAACATCCAGATTCATATTGTCGGTTTCGCCAAGAAGGTTGGTGATCTGATTGAAGGTATCGGATCCATTGCATGGTTTGCCGGGATTACCATCCTGCTGACCACGCTTTTGTTGTTCTGGTACTCCCGGGCCATTGCCGGGACCCTGGTTCCGGTCTTTACCTCGATTATTGCCGTTTTCCTGCAGTTGGGGACCCTTCGGTTGCTGGGGTATGGTCTTGACCCTTACTCCGTTCTGGTGCCCTTCCTCGTGTTCGCGATCGGTATCAGTCACGGTGTTCAGATTGTCAACGCCATGGCCGTTGAAGCTGCCAAGGGCTTCGATGCGGTAACTGCTGCGCGTCTTGCTTTCCGAGCCCTTTACATACCTGGCATGTTGGCACTGATCTCGGACGCCTTTGGCTTCCTGACCCTGTTCTTTATCGAGATCGACGTTATCCGGGACCTTGCGATTGCCGCGGGTATTGGTGTGGCGTATGTCATCCTCACCAACCTGGTTCTGCATGTGTTGATCATGTCCTACGTTGGTATCTCCAAGGGCGGTATCCGCCACGTACAGAACCACGGTGAAAAGCAGGATCGAAAGTGGCGCGCGATGTCTTACTTCTCGCATCCGGGCGTGGCGCCCATCTCCCTGCTGATTGCTGTCATTGGTCTTGGCCTGGGTCTCTACTACAAGCAGGACCTCAAGATCGGTGACCTTGACCAGGGCGCGCCGGAGCTCCGCGCGGATTCCCGGTACAACAAGGATAACGCCTACATCATCGATAACTATTCCACCAGTGCGGATGTCTTGGTGGTGATGGTTAAAACGCCGGAAGAGCAGTGCACCCAGTACAATGTGCTGCGGGCCATGGACACCCTGCAATGGGAGCTTCAGAACACGCCGGGCGTGCAGTCCTCGGCATCCCTTGCAGATGTTTCCAAGATGGTCACCAAGGCTCTGAACGAAGGTAACTGGAAGTGGTACGAGATTTCCCGCAACCAGACCATCATCAATGCCTCCATTCGCGAAGCGCCTGCGGGTCTGATCAATACCGACTGTAGTCTGACCCCGGTGCTGGTGTTCCTTGAGGATCACAAGGCAGAGACCCTGGAAACCGTTGTTGAGCGCGTCGAACAGTTTGCCGAGAAGAACAGCAACGAGGAACACAGGTTCCTGCTGGCGGCTGGTAATGCCGGTGTTGAGGCTGCGACCAATGAGGTTATCTCCGGCGCCAAGGACAAGATGCTGATTCTCGTCTACAGCGTGGTGAGTTTGCTGTGCTTCGTGACCTTCCGTTCGGTCCGCGCGGTACTGTGTATCGTGATACCTCTGGGACTGACGTCGATCCTCTGCGAGGCGATCATGGCGGTGTCCGGCATTGGTATCAAAGTGGCAACCCTGCCGGTTATTGCCCTGGGTGTTGGTATAGGTGTCGACTACGGCATCTATATCTACAGCAAGCTGGAGAAATACCTGCTTGAGGGCAGAACACTCCAGGAGGCCTATTACGAGACGCTGCGCTCCACGGGTAAGGCGGTTATGTTTACCGGTGTGACGCTGGGCCTGGGTGTTGTCACCTGGATCTTCTCGCCGATCAAGTTCCAGGCCGACATGGGCTTCCTGCTGTTCTTCATGTTCCTGTGGAATATGGTGGGAGCCATCTGGCTGTTGCCGGCTCTGGCCCGGTTCCTGCTACGGCCGGACCAGATGCTCGCCAAGGCCCGAGCTGCGAAATAACACTCGCAATTATCTGCAAAAAAGCCCGCATCGCGGGCTTTTTTGTTGTCTGCTCAACCGTTTAGCGAGCTAATCCATACTTTATTTATGGTGTGAAGTGGTCTATGTTTTACGGTGTTCGTACCATTTGCCCGCCCACGAGGCGGGCGCTTCATTACAATGAACAGAAAAAAGGAAGAACTCACATGACACTGAAACTGAAAGCCTCCGCATTTGCTGTCGCTGCCGCAGTCAGCCTGGGTGCTGCTTCCACCTCCGTTTCCGCGCAGGAGCAGCGCTTTGTGACTATCGGCACCGGTGGTGTAACCGGTGTTTATTATCCGGCCGGCGGTGCGATCTGTCGTCTGGTGAACATGGACCGTAAAGAACATGGTATCCGCTGCTCCGTTGAGAGCACCGGTGGCTCCGTCTACAACCTGAACGCCATCCGCCAGGGCGAACTCGATCTGGCCGTGGCCCAGTCCGACTGGCAATATCATGCCTATAACGGCACCAGCCAATTCAAGGACGATGGCGCCAACAAGGACCTTCGCGCGGTCTTTTCCCTGCATCCAGAGCCGTTCACCGTTGTTGCCAGCAAGGGTTCAGGCATCAAGACCTTTGAAGACCTGGAAGGCAAGCGGGTTTCCGTGGGTAACCCGGGTTCTGGCCAGCGGGCCACCGCCGAGGTTCTGATGGAAGAAATGGGTTGGGGCATGGACAAGTTTGCTCTTGCCGCTGAGATCAAGGCCGCCGAGCAGTCACAGGCCCTGTGCGACGGCAACATCGACGCTTTCTTCTACACCGTCGGGCACCCCTCAGGCGCCATCAAGGAAGCCACTACTTCCTGTGACAGCGTGATTGTCAACGTTGATAACGAGGCGACCCAGACGCTGATCGAAGAGAATCCGTATTACCGCAAAGCGGTCATCCCGGGTGGTATGTACCGTGGCTCTGACGAAGACACCACTACCTTCGGTGTGGCGGCAACCTTTGTTTCTTCCACCGATGTACCGGAAGATGTGGTTTACGCCGTGGTCAAGGCGGTGTTCGAAAACTTCGACAGCTTCAAGCGTCTGCACCCTGCCTTCGCCAATCTGAACAAGGAAGAGATGGTCTCTGATGCCCTGAGTGCGCCGCTGCACCCGGGTGCTGCCAAGTACTACAAGGAAGCCGGTCTGATCGACTGATCTGACTTGAAACCGGACCGGCGGGCCCAGGCCCGCCGGGTTTCCCTCCAGAGAACAACCTTTCACGCTACAGGAAGAACTTATGGCAACGAGCGATCCGTCGAACGGAGGTAGCGCTGGCGGCGGCAATGTAGAAGAAATCCTGCAGACCGAAACCGGGGGAAGGGCCGCGACCGGTTACGCGGCTGTTATTCTGTTCATCGTTCCCCTTGTGTGGTCGCTGTTCCAGCTCTGGATTGCGTCACCGCTCCCATTTATTCTTGATTTCGGCATTTTCAATTCGACGGAAGCCCGTTCGATTCACCTGGCGTTCGCCGTTTTCCTGGCCTTCGCGTCTTTTCCGATGATCCGCGGTCGTCATGTCAACGCGGTCCCGATTTACGACTGGATCCTCGCCGTTGTGGCGGCGTTTTGTGCCTCTTATCTATACGTTTTTTATGAAGAGCTTTCGACGCGTCCCGGTGCGCCGATCACCCAGGATCTCTGGGTTGCGCTGATCGGTCTGGTGCTACTTCTGGAAGCTACCCGGCGTTCACTTGGTCTGCCATTGACTATCGTGGCCGCGGTATTCATAACCTACTCTATTGCCGGCCCCTACATGCCGGATGTGATTGCCCACAAGGGCGTCAGCCTGAGCAAGCTGGCTTCCCATCAATGGCTTGGTACGGAAGGCGTGTTTGGTGTGGCGCTCGGGGTGTCCACCAGTTTCGTCTTTCTCTTTGTTCTGTTCGGCGCACTGCTGGAGAGGGCCGGTGCCGGCAACTATTTCATCAAGGTGGCCTATGCCATGCTCGGGCATATGCGGGGCGGCCCGGCCAAGGCCGCGGTTGTGTCCAGTGGCCTAAGTGGTGTGATCTCCGGCTCCTCCATTGCCAACGTGGTGACTACTGGTACCTTCACCATCCCACTGATGAAGCGTGTAGGATTTCCGGCAACCAAGGCTGGTGCCGTGGAAGTGGCCGCCTCGACGAACGGCCAGCTGACGCCGCCGATCATGGGGGCTGCGGCTTTCCTCATGGTGGAATACGTGGGTATTTCCTACCTTGAGGTCATCAAGCACGCGATCCTGCCGGCGATGATTTCCTATGTCGCCCTGATCTACATCGTTCACCTCGAAGCCTGCAAACTGAAAATGCAGGGTATCGAGCGGTTGAATAAGCCCACCCTGGCGCAGCGCATGCTGAACTGGGTGGTAATATTGCTCGGCCTTATCGTGCTCACCCTGGCCGTCTATTACGGCATAGGCTGGACCAAGACATTGCTTGGTGACGCGGCCATGTGGGTGCTGGCACCGCTGCTGGTGGCGGTCTACGTTGCACTGGTGGGTTACGCGACACGTTTCCCGGAATTGGAAGAAGACGACCCGAACAAGGACATGGGCGAGCTGCCCCCGGTCGGGCCAACGGTCAAAACCGGCCTGTATTTCCTGCTGCCGGTGGTGGTTCTGGTGTGGTGCCTGACTGTTGAGCGTTTTTCACCCCAGCTTTCCGCGTTCTGGGCTACCGTGTTCATGATCTTTATTGTGATCACCCAGCGGCCGCTGAAAGCCTTTTTCCGCAAGCGTGGCGACTTTGCCCGCCTGACCAAAGACGGCTTTTTCGATCTGGCCCATTCGCTGGCCACCGGCGCTCGCAACATGGTGGGTATTGGCGTGGCGACCGCCACCGCGGGGATTGTGGTGGGCACCGTCACCCTGACGGGTATTGGCCTTGTAATGACGGCCTTCGTGGAGTTCCTGTCCGGCGGAAATCTTCTGCTCATGCTCATCTTTACCGCCATTATCAGTCTGATTCTCGGTATGGGGCTGCCAACTACGGCGAACTACATTGTTGTCTCCACACTGATGGCGCCAGTGATTGTCACCCTCGGTGCCCAGAACGGACTGATCGTACCGCTGATTGCGGTGCACCTGTTCGTGTTCTACTTCGGCATCCTCGCGGATGATACGCCACCGGTGGGTCTTGCCGCCTACGCGGCGGCGGCCATTTCGGGTGCCGACCCGATACGGACCGGTGTGCAAGGTTTTACCTACGATATTCGAACCGCAATCCTGCCGTTCATGTTTATCTTCAACACCCAGTTGTTGCTGATCGGCCTGACGGGGTGGTTTGACCTGCTGGTGACCATCTTCAGTGCGGTCACGGCCATGCTGGTATTCTCGGCCGCTACCCAGGGCTACTGGTTTACCAAGAGCTATAAATGGGAAACAGTGTTGCTGCTGCTCATCACCTTCACTATGTTCCGTCCAGGTTTCTGGTGGGACATGGTTTACCCGCCGACTGAAGACCAGCCGGGTGCACAGGTCATGGAGTATGTCGAAGAGGTTCCGGCGGGCCAGCCGATCATCCTCAAGGCATCTGGCATGAATATCGATGGCGATGAGGTGAGCACCTATGTGCGGCTGCCGATTCCCGCAGGCGAGACACCTGAGCAGAGACTGATGGAGGCAGGCCTGGAGCTGAGCCCTGACGGCGACAAAATGGCGGTGGACTTTGTCGGGTTTGGCAGCCCGGCGGAAGAGGTCGGTATCCAGTTTGGCTGGACCATCGATGCCGTGCAGGTTCAGCTTTCGCGACCGCCGAAGGAGCTGATGTTCATTCCGGCCCTGGCGCTTCTGGGTCTTCTGGCCTATGGCCAGCTCCGGCGACGGGCCCGCGAAGAGGCATCCGGCCAGGCGGCCTGACAGAGCCCTGGATGCGAGAAACCCGGCATTAACCTGCCGGGTTTTTTTCTGTTAGACTTCGCCTCGAATCGGCCCGCGGTTTGTATCGCGTCGCGCCGTCACCATGTGGTCTCTGGTATAGATCACCGCTGAGTAACCAACAGGAGCTTTTCATGCCCGTCGTAACCCTGCCCGATGGCAGCCATCGCAGTTTTGCCGAACCCGTAACCGTTCATGACGTTGCCGCCGATATTGGCGCTGGCCTTGCCAAAGCCGCCCTTGCCGGAAAGGTGGATGGTCAGCTCGTGGACACCAGCTATCGCATCGAGAATGATGCCGACCTCGCCATTGTCACAGAACGTGACGAGGAGGGTGTTGATATCATTCGCCATTCCACGGCGCACTTGATGGCCATGGCTGTCCAGGAACTGTTTCCAGGAGCCCAGGTTACCATCGGCCCGGTGATCGACAACGGCTTCTACTACGACTTCAAGTACGACCGCCCGTTCACCAATGAGGACCTGGCGCGGATCGAGAAGCGTATGGAAGAGCTCGCCAAGCAGGACCTTCCGGTTTCGCGCTCCATCATGTCCCGTGATGAGGCGATCAAGCTCTTTGAAGATATGGGCGAAGAGTACAAGGTCCGTATCATCCAGGACATTCCGGGCGACGAAGACCTTTCGTTCTACAGTCAGGGCGACTTTATCGACCTGTGCCGCGGTCCCCACGTGCCAAGCACCGGCAAACTGAAAGCCTTCAAACTGACCAAGGTGGCCGGCGCCTACTGGCGGGGCGACACCAGTAATGAGCAGCTTCAGCGCGTTTACGGAACCGCCTGGGGCAACAAGAAAGATCTGAAGGCCTACCTGCACCGTCTGGAAGAAGCAGAGAAGCGAGATCACCGCAAGGTTGGCAAGAAGCTTGGCCTGTTCCATATGCAGGAAGAGGCGCCGGGCATGGTGTTCTGGCATCCCGATGGCTGGTCGCTCTACCAGGAAGTCGAACAATACATGCGCCGCAAGCAGCAGGAGCATGGCTACAAGGAAATCAAGACTCCACAGGTGGTGTCGCGAACCCTGTGGGAGAAGTCAGGGCACTGGGACAAGTTCAAGGACGACATGTTCACCACCGAGTCGGAAAAACACGACTACGCCATCAAGCCCATGAACTGTCCGTGCCACGTTCAGGTCTTCAACCAGGGGCTGAAAAGCTACAAGGACCTTCCGCTGAGGCTGGCAGAATTCGGTTCCTGCCATCGGAACGAGGCTTCCGGAGCGTTGCATGGACTCATGCGGGTTCGGGGCTTTACCCAGGACGACGCCCATATCTTCTGTGAAGAAGACGCTATCCAGCAGGAAGTGTCGGCCTTTATCGAAATGCTGCACGAAATCTACACGGACTTCGGGTTCACTGAAATCCTTTACAAGCTCTCAACCCGTCCGGAAAAGCGGGTTGGCTCCGATGAAGTCTGGGACAAGGCGGAAGCCGCCCTGGAAGAGGCGCTGAATCGTGAGGGCGTAGACTGGGAACTGCTGCCGGGCGAAGGGGCCTTTTACGGGCCCAAGATCGAGTTCTCCCTGAAAGACTGTATCGGACGGGTGTGGCAGTGTGGCACCATCCAGGTAGACTTCTCGATGCCGGGTCGTCTGGGAGCGCAGTATGTTGCCGACAATTCGGAGCGGAAAACTCCGGTAATGCTGCACCGGGCGGTGTTGGGTTCCTTCGAGCGTTTCATCGGGATCCTGATCGAGGAATACGAAGGAGCATTCCCGACCTGGCTCGCGCCGACACAGGTGGCAATCCTCAATATTACCGATAATCAGCGTGATTATTGTCAGAATCTGGCGAAAAAGTGGGATTCTTTGGGGTATAGGGTTAATGCTGACTTGAGAAACGAGAAGATCGGCTTTAAAATCCGCGAGCATACTCTTAACAAGGTTCCCTATCTTGTCGTCGTAGGTGACAAGGAAATCGAGAATAACGCGGTTGCCGTACGTACCCGCAAGGGCGAAGATCTGGGAACTTTATCGCTTGAAGCGTTCGAACAGCTGTTGGCTGATGAAATTCAACGCAAAGGCAGAACCAAGACGGAGATCTGATTATTAAACAGCGAACGAATCGGGGTGGGCGTACTCCGAAAGCGCCTATCAATGAGAATATTGACGCAACTGAAGTCCGCCTGATCGATGCCGAAGGCAACCAGGTCGGAATTGTGCCAATTGAGGAAGCTCTAAAGCAGGCCGAAGAGGCTACCCTTGATCTGGTGCAGGTTACGGATTCCGATCCGATCGTCTGTAAGATAATGGACTACGGCAAGAAGATCTTCGAAGAGAAGAAAGCCAAGGCGGCTGCCAAGAAGAAACAGAAGCAGACGCAGGTCAAAGAGCTTAAGTTCCGTCCCGGAACTGAAGAAGGGGATTATCAGGTCAAACTACGCAACCTGATACGTTTCCTTGAAAACGGGGACCGCGGCAAAATCACGATCCGTTTCCGAGGCCGTGAGATGGCACACCAGGAAATTGGTATGCAGCTCATGCAGCGCATCGAATCCGACGTGGAAGAGCTTGCCCAGGTAGAGATGCGGCCGAAAATGGAAGGCCGGCAGATGACCATGGTAGTGGCGCCCCGCAAGAAGAAGTGAACCTGATCGGGTGCTTGTCCCCCGCGCATGCGGGGGATTTGTCGTTCAGGGGCACATCATTGTTTATTTAAAAATAGAATGCGGAGTTTTAAAAAATGCCCAAGATGAAAACCAAAAGCGGAGCCACCAAGCGGTTCAAGAAAACCGCCACCGGCTTCAAGCACAAGCAGTCCTTCACCAGCCACATCCTGACCAAGAAGAGCCCGAAGCGTAAGCGTCAGCTGCGCGGCACCAAGCTCATCGCCAAGTCGGATGTTGCATCTATCAAGCGTATGACCGCGTGCTGATCCAGCCGCGAGAATCATTCCTTAGAAAGTACAGGTAGAAGGATTAAAGTATGGCTCGTGTAAAACGTGGTGTGGTCGCACGCCGTCGTCACAAAAAGATTCTCAATCAGGCCAAAGGTTACTACGGCGCTCGTAGCCGGGTATTCCGTGTAGCCAAGCAGGCGGTTATCAAGGCCGGTCAGTACGCGTACCGTGACCGTCGTAACCGCAAGCGTGCTTTCCGCGCTCTGTGGATTGCCCGTATCAATGCTGGTGCCCGCGCTAACGGTCTGTCTTACAGCCGTCTGATCGCTGGCCTGAAAAAGGCTAACGTTGAAATCGATCGTAAGGTTCTGGCCGATCTGGCCATGAACGAGCAGCAGGCGTTTGCCGCTGTTGTTGAGAAGGCCAAAGCGTCCCTGTGATCGCTTAGCTCTTTCATCGATTGCTGATCGATATGGGCGCCCCATGATTTCATGACGGCGCCTCCTGATAGGGGAAGGGCACGCTCTTCCCCTATTTTTGTTTTTGAAGTTACGTTTTTAAGCACTTCCATTTCTGGTTTGGAGCAGGGTCAATGGAAAACCTGGAGCAACTGGTTCAGGACGGTCTGGCAGCAGTTGATAGCGCCGACAGCCTGCAGGCACTTGATCAAATTCGTGTTGAGTATCTTGGCAAGAAGGGCGTGATTACCCAGCAGGCGAAAACTCTTGGCAAGCTCTCGGCCGAGGAGCGCCCTGCCGCCGGCCAGAAAATCAATGAAGCCAAGGGGCAGGTTGAAGAGGCCATCAACGCCCGGCGAACAGACCTTGAGCGTGCTGCCATTGAGCAGAAGCTCGCCAGCGAATCCATCGATGTGACCTTGCCCGGCCGTGGCCAGGACCTGGGCGGCTTGCACCCGGTTACCCGCACCCTGCAAAGGATTGAGCATTTCTTCGCCCGCGCCGGCTATACCGTCGAGCAGGGGCCCGAGATTGAAGACGATTACCACAACTTCGAAGCGCTCAATATTCCGGGGCATCACCCGGCCCGTGCCATGCACGATACATTCTATTTCAACCCGGGCACCCTGCTGAGAACCCACACCTCGCCGGTACAGATTCGCACCATGGAAGCGGGCAAGCCGCCGTTCCGGATGATATGCCCCGGGCGGGTTTACCGTTGTGATTCGGATATGACGCACACCCCCATGTTTCACCAGGTGGAGGGTTTGCTGGTCGAGAAAAACGTCAGCTTTGCGGATCTTAAAAGTACAGTCGAAGAGTTCCTGCGAGTGTTCTTTGAGCGGGATCTTCAGGTCCGCTTCCGTCCCTCGTATTTCCCCTTTACGGAGCCTTCTGCAGAAGTGGACATCGAGTGGGGGCGGGAAGCGGACGGCAGCATCAAGTGGCTTGAAGTCATGGGTTGCGGAATGGTGCACCCCAAGGTGTTTGAGTATTGCGGAATCGATGCCGAGGAGTACCGTGGCTTCGCATTTGGCCTGGGCGTAGAGCGCCTGGCCATGCTTCGTTACGGCGTCAACGATCTGCGCATGTTTTTCGAGAACGATCTGCGCTTCCTGCGCCAGTTCCGTTAACAGGCAAGATTACGGGCATCCAACCAAACAGGCATAACCGCATCAGGACAAGGCAATAACCATGAAATTCAGTGAACAGTGGCTGCGCGAGTGGGTAAATCCGCAAATCGATACCCAGGAATTAATGGACCAGATCACCATGGCAGGTCTGGAAGTGGACGGTTTCGAGCCGGTGGCCGGTCAATTCAACGGCGTAGTCGTTGGAGAGGTCAAATCGGTAGGTCCACATCCTGACGCAGATAAACTGCGGGTCTGCCAGGTCAGTGACGGCACTTCTGAAGTGCAGGTGGTTTGTGGCGCTCCCAATGTCCGTGAAGGAATGAAGGTGCCTTTTGCAGTGGTTGGTGCGGTCCTGCCCGGTGATTTCAAAATCAAGAAGGCCAAGCTTCGCGGCCAGCCCTCCGAGGGCATGCTCTGTTCCGAGTCGGAGCTGGGGCTGTCCGACAATCACGATGGCCTGATGGAGCTCCCCGCGGACGCACCGGTCGGTCAGGACGTAGCGGACTATCTGAAGCTGAACGACGTCACCATTGACGTGGACCTGACGCCCAACCGCGCCGACTGCCTGTCTATCAAGGGCATCGCCCGGGAAGTGGGTGTTCTGAACAGCATGCTGGTCGACAGCCCCGAAATCGAGCCGGTGGAATCGGTGCACTCTGAAGTGCCTGATATCCGTGTCGAGGCGCCAGCAGGTTGTCCACGGTATCTGGGTCGGATTCTTCGGAACGTGAACCTGCAGGCGGAATCGCCCCTGTGGATGCAGGAAAAGCTCCGCCGTTCCGGGATTCGCTCAATTGACGCCGCCGTGGATGTCACCAATTACGTGATGCTGGAACTTGGTCAGCCCATGCACGCCTTTGACCGAGATGAAATCGAGGGCGGGATCGTTGTCCGGATGGCGCGAATTGGTGAAAAGCTGGTTCTGCTGGATGGCCAGGAAGTTGAACTGACCCAGGGCACCCTGGTAATTGCAGATCACGAAAAACCGATCGCCATTGCCGGTGTCATGGGTGGAGAACATTCCGGTGTCAGTTCCAAAACCCGGGATCTGGTGCTGGAGGCCGCCTATTTCGATCCGATTACGCTGGCAGGCAAGGCTCGTCACTATGGCCTGCACACAGACGCATCGCACCGGTTCGAGCGGGGCGTCGATTACAAGTTGGCGCGGGAGGCCATGGAACGGGCAACCCGTTTGCTGATGGATATCGTGGGCGGTGAGCCTGGAGAAATTGTTGAAGTTGCCAGCGATGAGGATATTCCCGCGGATCGGGCCGTCGATCTGAGAGCTCGCCGTCTTAACGATGTGCTGGGCATGGAAATCGACCGAACGACCGTTGAGGAAATTCTTACCCGCCTCGGGCTGCGGGTCGAAAAGCTTCTGAAAGACGGGTGGCGGGTCAGCGTGCCCAGCTTCCGCCCGGATATCTCTATCGAAGAGGATCTGATCGAAGAGGTTGGTCGGATTTATGGCTATAACAATCTGCCCGTAACCGAGCCAACTGGCTCGCTCGGTCTGCGTCCGGAGCAGGAAGCTGTTCGACCGGTATCTGCTATCCGCAACTTCTTTGTGGATCATGGGTATCAGGAAGCGGTCACCTACAGTTTTGTCGATCCGAAAGTTCAGCAGCTGGTGGATCCTGATCGTCAGGGCATTGCGCTGGCCAATCCGATTTCCTCGGACCTGTCGGTGATGCGAACCACCCTGTGGAGTGGTCTGCTGAAAACCGTCGCCCACAATCAGAATCGTCAGCAGCCGCGCATCCGGCTGTTCGAAACCGGTCTGCGCTTTCTGCAGGAGGGCGAGCGGATTGATCAGCAGCCGATGCTGGCCGGTGTCGTGGTTGGTAGCCAGTATCCTGAAAACTGGGCAAACGGTCGCAGAACAGCGGATTTCTATGATGTAAAAGGGGATCTGGAGAGTCTGTTCAGGTTGTTGGGTATAGAGATTAAGTTTATCGGCAGCAAACACCCTGCGTTGCATCCGGGACAGACCGCGGAACTTATGCGCGATGGCGAGCACGTGGGCTGGCTGGGTACTCTGCATCCACAAGTTCAGAAAAATCTTGAACTTAATGGCACGATCCTGATGTTTGAGCTATTCTTGAATTCAATCGTTACCGGATATGTGCCTAATTTCAAAGAAATTTCAAAATTCCCGGAAGTTCGTCGGGATTTGGCTATTATTATCGGGAGCGAGGTAGCGTTCGCCGATGTAGAGCGTGTGGCCAGAAAGCATGCCGGTGAGCAGCTGACAGCGTTGCGTGCGTTTGATGTCTATGAGGGCGAGAGCCTGGGTGAAGGTAACCGGAGCCTGGCCCTGAGCCTGTTCTGGCAGCATCCCGAACGTACATTGAACGAGGATGAAGTGCATTCGCTCTTCAACGGTGTGATCGACGCATTGAAAGAAGAGCTGGGGGCAACACTGAGGAGTTGAGAAATGGCGGCTTTGACGAAAGCGGAAATGGCAGAGCGGTTGTACGAGGAATTGGGCCTGAACAAGCGCGAAGCCAAGGAAATGGTAGAAGCTTTTTTCGATGAGATCAGAGGCGCTCTCAGCCATAACGAACAGGTGAAGCTGTCGGGTTTCGGTAACTTCGACCTTCGGGACAAGAAGCAGCGGCCGGGACGGAACCCGAAAACCGGTGAAGAGATTCCCATCAGTGCACGGCGTGTCGTTACGTTTCGCCCGGGACAAAAACTAAAGCAAAAAGTAGAAGCGTATGCTGGAACCCAGTCATAACAACGAACTTCCCACGATTCCGGGGAAGCGCTATTTCACCATCGGTGAGGTGGCGGAGCTGTGCGCGGTAAAAGCGCACGTACTTCGCTATTGGGAACAGGAGTTTCCCCAGCTGTCGCCGGTAAAGCGCCGGGGCAACCGCCGGTATTATCAGCGGGCGGATGTTATTACCATTCGCCAGATTCGGAGCCTGCTCTACGACCAGGGCTACACCATCGGTGGCGCCAAGCAGAAACTCAGTAGCCACGAGGTAAAGGACGACACGTCCCAGTACAAGCAACTGATCCGGCAAATGATTACCGAGCTGGAGGAAGTACTCGAGGTGCTGAACGCGCCCGTCAAATAGAGTTCACCAGACTCTGAAGAAAAACCGGGACAGCATGGCTGCCCCGGTTTTTTTATGCCCGCATGGTTACTGCTTACTGCAGGTTTTGATGCCCAGCAACGAATAGGCAGGGCAGTTGCCCACTAAAGCGGTTGCCAGGGGCACAATGCCAATCCAGCCCCAGGGTGTTTGCGGGCCCACAAATACGAGAGCCAGCAGTACAATGCCGACGATGGCGCGAATGATACGGTCCGCAGATCCCATATTGATG
Source organism: Marinobacter salsuginis (assembly GCF_009617755.1). Taxonomy (NCBI): domain Bacteria; kingdom Pseudomonadati; phylum Pseudomonadota; class Gammaproteobacteria; order Pseudomonadales; family Marinobacteraceae; genus Marinobacter; species Marinobacter salsuginis. Next base: position 136,771 of record NZ_BGZH01000002.1, on the reverse strand, counting down.
CTCATGATCCTTTCTCCTTGCTTGATATGCGATGACAGAACGGACTTTAGCGTCTGCTCGCTGGCGGTTCAGTGATAAAGTCACACAAGGCCGGCCGCTGAGCTGAGCTAATCTGATGATCTATGGAAAAGTCGATGGTGCAACACAGCATTCTTGAAACATTGTCTGGGCCTCTTCGCAAAGAAGTCCTCAGCAGCCTGCAGTCTCTTCACTTTGAGCATGGAAAGATTCTGTTCCGGGCTGGGGATCCCTGTCAGGGACTTCCTCTGGTACTGAATGGAACCGTAAAAGTCCAGATGACCGGCCTGTCAGGTCACAGCATCGTGCTTTATCGGATGGGGGCTGATGATATTTGCACACTGTCTATCGGCTGTCTGATGACAGGCGATGGCTTTCGGGCAGAAGCCGTGGTTGAAGAAGATGCCGAGGTATTCATGGTGCCCAGGGGGCTGTTTGACCGGCTGATGGACCAGTCTGCCGATTTCAGGCTTGGCATTATGGAATCCTACGGACGCCGTTTGAATGACCTGATGTTACTGGTGGAAGAGGTCGCTTTCAGGCGTATGGATGAGCGTCTGTTTCAGTGGCTTGAGGCCAGGGTCGGACAGGGAATCATGACTATCACCCATCAGGAACTTGCAGTGGAGTTGGGAACCGCCAGGGAAGTGGTTAGCCGCCTGCTGAAAGAGTTTGAACGCAAGGGCATGCTGCGGCTTGCCCGAGGAAAGATCGAGTTCACCAGTTCGTTTCCCGGTAAGCCCTGAAGCAAAAAGCCCGGACCTTTCGGCCCGGGCTTTTTGTCGGAATCTGGTCGGGACGGTAGGATTTGAACCTACGACCCCTTGCACCCCATGCAAGTGCGCTACCAAGCTGCGCTACGCCCCGATTCGCTCTTTGCCAGCTGGAAAAACTTGAGAGTATTCTCAGTGGCTTAGCGGGAGCGAAGTCTACACGAGCCCATGGAAAAAATAAACATCCGATGGCGATTTTGATGCCCGTTTTTTAGCGCAGCTTGGTTTCCCGGAGTTTCAGGATAAATTCGGGTGGTTCAAAGGTGTTTGGCCGGGCAAATTCCCAGTATTTGTCGAACACCGTCAGCCCGGTTTTTCCCTCCAGCAGGGCCCCGGGTTCGAGGAATGGAAACAGATCCATGTAAGAGTGCACCTCTGTTTTGGATACCCGCCGAACGATGTGCTCCGGGCCGAGTTCGGAAGGGTGCCTGAGCCCCGAGGCTTCCAGCAGGTTCTGCAGCGCGTCGAGCGTATTCTTGTGGTAGTTGTATACCCTTTGGCTCTTGTGCTCTACGTCGAGCTTGTTGCCGCGTCGGGGGTCCTGGGTGGCTACGCCGCTCGGGCAGCGCCCGGTGTGGCAATTGAGCGCCTGTATGCAGCCCAGCGCAAACATATAGCCCCTGGCCGCGTTGCACCAGTCAGCCCCCAGCGCCAAGGTTCGCGCAATGTTGAAGGCCGACGTGATCTTGCCGGCGGCGCCAATGGCAATGTCCTCCCGAAGACTGGTACCCACCAGAGTGTTGTGAACCAGCAGGAGCGCTTCGGTCATTGGCATTCCCAACCGATTAATAAACTCGAGGGGAGCCGCACCGGTGCCGCCTTCTCCGCCGTCGACCACGATAAAATCCGGTTTTCGCCCGGTCTCCAGCATGGCTTTAACGATGGCAAACCATTCCCATGGGTGGCCGATAGCGAGCTTGAAGCCAATGGGCTTGCCTCCGGACAGCTCCCGCAGCCGGTCAATGAATTCCAGCATTTCTATTGGTGTTGAGAACTCCGAATGGCTGGCAGGGGAGACGCAGTCCTCGCCAACAGAAACGCCTCGTGCTTCGGCGATCTCCGGCGTTACCTTGGCGCCGGGCAAAATTCCGCCATGACCGGGCTTTGCGCCCTGAGATAGTTTGAGCTCTATCATTTTGACCTGATCAAATGAGGCATTCTCGCGAAACATGTCTTCGTTGAACGAACCATCTTTGTGACGGCAGCCGAAGTATCCCGAACCGATCTCCCAGACCAGGTCACCGCCGGACTGTTTGTGGTAGCGGGAAATGGAGCCCTCTCCGGTGTCGTGATAGAAGCCTCCCATCCTGGCGCCGGTATTGAGACTGAGGATGGCGTTGGCTGACAGCGAGCCAAAGCTCATGGCAGAGATGTTGAACACGCTTGCGTTGTAGGGCTTGTCGCAGTTTTTTCCGATCAGGATACGGAAATCGCTACTACTGAGGCGGGTGGGTGCAAGGGAATGATTCATCCACTCGAAACCCTCATCGTACATCCCGAGCTGTGAGCCGAAAGGGCGCTTGTCCAGAACATTCTTCGCGCGCTGATAGACGATGGTGCGCTGTTCCCGTGAAAAGGGACGCTCTTCCGTGTCTGACTGGATGAAATACTGCCGGATTTCAGGGCCCACGGATTCAAGCAGATAACGAAAGTTGGCCATGATCGGATAGTTCCGGCTGACCGTGTGTTTTCGTTGCATCAGGTCGTAGGTACCCAGGGCCGCGAACGCGCCAAATATTACCGGAAACACATAACCTTCCTCCAAGACCAGGGCAAGCCCGAGCGAGACAAAAAATCCGGCAATGCTGAGTGCATAGGCGGTATAGCGAAGCGGAAAGGTCTTTGTTTTTTCCATGGGATCCTCTGATTGGCTCGGAAAAGCCGACTCGAACAGAGCGGCAGCTGATGAAGAGTTTAGTCGTACGATGCGGGATCCTGTCGCGATTGGTCCCGAATCTGGCTGGTCCGTTTTCGATCATGGTCTATGATTAATATCAAGGCGGCAAAATAATCGTGGTTTTGATGTTTTGAACTCAAAACATTATGATAACGCGCTTGTAATGTCTGAATACCGATTCTGAATAAACGATTTACCAACTCAGGAGGCTCCATAACGTGGGCGAGGTAGTTAAAGACGAATATTCCACGGATTACGTGGCTGGCCAGGACAATATCACTCCGTTCGGGCTGGATCTCCATGCACCGGTATTTCCGATTACGGCGATACTGGTTGTTGCGTTTGTGATAGGCACCCTGATGTTCCCCGGGCCAGCGAAAGAGCTGCTCGACGGGGCAAAATGGGACATTATCGCGACGTTTGACTGGTTTTTCCTGATCAGTGCCAACATCTTCGTGGTGGTGTGCCTGGCTCTGATCTTCCTGCCGATGGGTAAAATCCGCATCGGGGGGCAGGACTGCAAACCTGAATTCTCAACGCTTTCCTGGTTCTGCATGCTTTTCGCCGCCGGTATGGGCATTGGTCTTATGTTCTGGGCCGTGGCCGAGCCGGTGGCTTACTACACGGGATGGTACAAGACGCCGTTCAATGTAGAGGCAAACACAGAAGACGCCCGTAATCTTGCGATGGGCGCGACCATGTACCATTGGGGTCTGCATCCCTGGGGCATCTATGCAGTCGTTGCTCTTTCCCTGGCGTTTTTCGCCTTTAACAAAAACATGCCTTTGACCATTCGCTCGGCCTTTTTCCCGCTGCTGAAAGACAAGGTGTGGGGCTGGCCTGGACACATTATCGATGTGCTGGCTGTTGTCGCGACGATCTTTGGTCTGGCAACGTCACTCGGTTTCGGTGCCCAGCAGGCGGCTTCCGGTCTGAACTACCTGTTCGGTACGGGTGCAGACACGAATATCCAGATGGCGATCATTGTCGGTGTCACAGCCCTCGCATTGATCTCGGTGCTCAGGGGGCTCGACGGTGGCGTAAAGATTTTGAGTAACATCAACATGGCCGTTGCGGGCATTCTGCTGTTGTTCGTTATATTTGCCGGTCCGACGATGACGGTTCTGGAAACTCTCTGGGTGACTTCCTCCAATTACGTGGGCAACGCATTGCAACTGAGTAATCCGTTTGGCCGCGAGGACGAAGCCTGGTTCCAGGGCTGGACTGTATTCTACTGGGCCTGGTGGATTTCCTGGTCACCGTTCGTAGGTATGTTTATTGCGCGCGTGTCCAAGGGCCGTACCGTTCGTGAATTTGTCACTGCCGTGTTGATCGTCCCGACTGTTATCACTGTTGTATGGATGAGCGCCTTCGGTGGTGCCGCCATTGAACAGATTCAGCAGGGCATTGGTGAACTGGCTGAGAACGGCCTGACCGAGGTTTCGCTGGCTACGTTCCAGATGTTCGCGAACCTCCCGTTGACTGGAATCCTGTCATTTGTCGGTATCGTTCTGGTTCTGGTGTTCTTCGTAACATCTTCCGACTCTGGTTCGCTGGTCATCGACAGTATTACGGCTGGTGGCAAGACTGATGCACCGACCGCCCAGCGTGTGTTCTGGGTAGTTGCCGAGGGTGCGATTGCTGCAGCTCTGATCTTTGGCGGCGGTGAAGATGCACTGGGCGCGATCCAGGCAACCGCTATCAGTGCGGGGCTGCCATTTACGGTGGTTCTCCTGATCATGACCTGGGGGCTTCTGAAGGGCCTCAGTCACGAGCGGCAACTGTTGATCGCCCGGGGCGAACTGTCCTGAGGGGTCGTGGAAATAAAAAACCGGGGCTTTGGCCCCGGTTTTTTTATGTTTGCTATTAACTCAGTTACTGGCAAACGTTTCCATGGCGAAACGTGAACGCTCCAGAGGCGTGAAGTGTGGACGTTTGAGCGCTTCAATCGCGCGGAGTCGGGGAAGCAGTCCGCGGCCATTTGCCATCTGGATTGCCAGTCCGGGCCGGGCGTTCAATTCCAGTAGCAGTGGCCCCTCGTTCGCATCTACCACCAGATCAACCCCCATGTAGCCCAGCCCGGTTGCTTCGTAGCAGCGGGAGGCCATTTCCAGCATCTCATCCCAGGCTTCTATCTGGATATTCTCCAGTGCCAGACCGGTGTCCGGATGGAGGGTTATGGGGCGGTTGAACTGAACGGCATTCAGTCCCTGGCCAGAGCCGATATCCAGGCCAACCCCAACGGCGCCCTGATGCAGGTTTGCCTTACCGTCAGACGCGGTTGTGGCCAGCCTCAGCATCGCCATTACCGGGTAACCCTGGAAGACGATAATCCGGATGTCGGGCACACCCTGGTGAGAGTATTTCGCCAATGAGGGGGCGGACTCCACCAGGTTTTCGACGATCGCCACATCTGGGGTACCCGCGAGCGAGTAGAGCCCGGCCAGAATGTTGGTCAAATGACGTTCCAGGAACGGAGAATCTACCCGCGACCCGGATGCCTTGATGTACTCATCGCCATCCCGACCGGTTATGACGGTAATCCCCTTGCCGCCAGACCCTTTTGCCGGTTTTATCGCAAATCCGGCCAGATCCTCTGCCATTTCCCGGAAGTGTGATATCTCATGCTGTTGGCGGACAACCTGAAGCAGTTTCGGGGTTTTTACGCCGTATTCGGCAACCACCAGTTTTGTTTTCAGTTTGTTGTCTACCAACGGATATGATGACCGCTCATTGTACCGGGCAATGTAATCCACATTGCGCCGGTTCATGTTCAGCATTCCCAGCCTCTTGAGTGATCTCGGCGATATCCAGTCCATGTCAGTCGTACGCCTTCATTGGCGTAAAGCGCCTCAGCTCGCTTAGCTTGTAGCCGGTGTACTGACCCATCAACAGGATCAGACCGAGAATAACAAGGTGCAGCTCCGGGAAGTTGAAGGTGAGGTGGCCGGCCAACGGAGCGCTCATCAGCAAATAGGCGCAGATGGCCACAAACAGACTGCCTGCACCTTGAACCATGACCTCATGCGCCCCTTCTTCTTCCCAGAGGATGGACATGCGCTCGATGGTCCAGGCGATGATCACCATCGGGAAGAAGGTGACCGTCATGCCGGTATTGAACCCCATCTGATAGCCGATGATGCTCAGGCCTGCGGTTATAAAGATAACCAGGATGATCAGGGCGGATATGCGGGATACCAGCAGCAGGTTAAGGCTGGACAGGTAGCCGCGCATCAGCAAGCCAATAGATACCACCGACAGGAACGCGATCAAGCCCGGCACCAGAGTTGTCTGGACAAAGGCCACTGCGATCAACACGGGCATGAAGGTGCCAGAGGTGCGAATGCCGATAACAATCCGCATGAAAGCGACCATCAGTGCCCCCAGTGGCAGCAACAGCAGCATTCGGAACATGCTTTGCTCTTCTATGGGCAGTTCGTAAAAGCTCAGGAAGCCGAGACCATTGGCTGCGGATTCCATGGTTGCAAGTTGAAGGGCAGGAACCGTTTGCCTGAGCATCGAGAAGCTTACTTCCGAGTTCTCGCCACCTACCACATCAAGCAATGAGGCTGCCCCCTGGCGCCAAAGCAGGAGGTCTTCAGGCACGCCCTGTTCGGCAGTCTTGGGGTTGAAGGTGAGCCAACGCTTGCCGTTGTAAATTTGCAGGTAGGGCATCAGCTGTTGCCGCCGCCGGGCATCTTCGAGTCTCAGTCCGTCCGCTGTTCTGGCGGCAATACCACTGTGGTTGAGCATGTCGACCAGAAGATCCAGGTAATTCTCTTCTGAAACCAGCAGGGTTGTGTTCTGTGTCCGGCTGTCTGGCTGCATCAGCCGGATAAGCTCGCGGGTCATGCTTTCCGGTGTGCTTGAGCGGGCTTCTGCCTGGCTAAGAATTTCCTGTACCGCTGTTGCCTCGGGCTCTTCCCAGAAGGTCCTCGGTGTTTTCGGTTCGCGCGCCGGGATTTCCGGTCCGGCGTCTGGGTCCGGAATGAACTGGGCTTTGAAATACAAAGTCTGCGGCCCGGACACTTCCCGCTTGCTCCATTCCGCTCGGCGGCTGCCCGAGGTGTCGATGATGGAAAAGCCATAGCCGGGCGAAGCCGCCTGTTCGGTCAGGATGCGAAAGCCCGGTGGTTGCTCGGGGATATTGAGACTGGCAAGAACCGAGCCGTCCACTGCGTCAAAATCAATGCGGGCCTCGACCATCCAAACTGGTCGTTGTTCGCCTGTGAGCCAGGGTATGCCAAGCTCAACGTGCCTCCAGACAGCAAGCGAAATGCCCGCAGAGATGAGCAGGAAAACGGCGATATAAAAAGGCAGGCGCGAGCGGGTGGTCACGATTCGTTCCCGTTGCTGTTGCGGATGGATTCAGGCAGCTCGGTTGCATATTCCTTGCCGACATCGATCAGCATGACGTCACGCAGAATATTGCGGCCGATCAGAACCTCGTAGGTGAGGTTGGTTCTGTCGGCAAGTGTAAACTCCGCAACCTGTTGGTGATCGCCAATAAAAAACTGAAGCTCGACGACGACCCGACGCTCCGCTTCATCGGCGCTGGCCTGGATTACGCGAACCCGGCGAGAGATCTCTTTTTCCAGGGTTACAAACTTGTCTGCACCGGGAACAGGCACATCAAAGCGCACCCAATTGTTGCCGTCCCGCTCGAACCGGGTGATGTTGCGTGCGTCTATCGAGGAAGTTTCGGCACCGCTGTCAATGCGAGCCTTGTAGATCAGGCCGGGGCCCGCAAGGTAGAAGTTTTCAACCTCGCCGACAATCACCTTGCCCTTCAGGCGGTCTGCACGCCCTTTCGAATTATCTGTTGCGGGGCATTGTGTCTGGGCCCGCACTGGCGGACATTCAGGTTTTTCCACCTGGGTGGCAATTGCGTCGAGTATGGTCTGAGTCGAAGAGCGGGTTTGGGCAATGGCTTGCTCGTGCCTGACCGCTGAGTTTTCTTCCATGGTAACGAGAGTTGCCCGCTGACTCTTGATGGATCCCTGGAGTTCATTCATATCCGTTTTGGGAACCATGAAATAGCGGTCTGCCGAGCATCCCGTCAGCAGAAGAATGCCTGCAAGTGTGGTGACGGAAAGCTTAGGCAGTCCAGCCCGATACCATTTGAAACCCATTAAGAACCCCTGAGCTGGCAGTCTGTCACGCTCGATACCGAGCTATTGTGACGGTCTATGCGTGTGAAACCGGATAAATAGGAAGGGAAGTATACAACATCCAATCTGTGTGGTTGATTTACAGATGGTTAAGGGGCAGTAGTGTTTACCGTGACAGGAAATTCCCCTCTCCGAGAACAGTCTCAGCGCGCAGGTATTCCTGGATTACCGGGGAGCAGTTAAGGTAGAAAAGCAATAGTTCGCGCTGCACATCCTGATCCTGGATTCTGGCTGCGAAGCTGATCAGCTCCCGGATTTCCTGGTCACTCTCAGACTTGCTGGAGGGCATGCCGAAACTCTTGCCATACCGCGCCTTCAGCAGGTTGGTAAGACGCTCGAGATGAAACTCGCCCGTGTGGGTAATGTGCGGAAGGATTCTGAAGCCGTCCTTGTTGCCGTTCGGACGGGTGCCGAATAAGCCTGCCTGGCTGTCCTGGCCGGAGCAGTCATTGTGCAGAAACTCCGCCTCCAGTTTTCGCCACAGTTCTTTCAGCATGATCTGTTATCCGTTTCTGATCTGGTTCGGGCCCGCCGTGCGGTTAAAAAAGGGTAATAACCACTTGGCGAGTGAACATTTTACCCTTTTAGACGATATTACGTTGGCCGTCCAGAGGCAGATGCCCGAGCTTTAAAATAATGCCAAACAGTCGTGGTCCTTAGTGCCTCGCCATTCTGATTGACGGCGTGCCGGGCAAAAGGTTCCCTTCGTGGGGTAGACTGTTGTGGGGCCGGGAAACACCGGTTCCTCAATCAAACACAGAACCGTAACAGGAGTAGTACCAGGTGTCTGAAGCCCTCACGGAACTGATCTTGTCCCGGCCCGATCTGATGGCGGGATTGATGGTTGTGTTAATCCTTTTGATCGTTCTGAAAGGGCTCTGGGGCAGGAATGGTCGACTTGGGCAGGACGTTGAACAGTGGCGACAGCATGCAACCGCCCTCGAAAATCGGGTGGCCGGTCTGGAGTCGGATCTGGAAAATGGCAAGCAGCGCGTGGCACAGCTGGAGAGCGAGCGTCAGAGCCTGCAGGCGAAGTCGGACGAGCTTTCCCGCGAGCTGGGCGAGGCCCGCGTCGCGCTCCGCGAGAAGGAAGTGACCATTGAGAAGGAGCGCCGATCCGCCCATGAAAAACTGGAGTTGCTTGAGCGTAACCGTGATGCCTTGAAGACGGAGTTCGAGAATCTGGCCAACAAGATTTTTGAGCAGAAGAGCGAGCGTTTCAGCCAGCAGACCCGCACCAGCCTTGATACTCTGCTCAATCCCTTCAGGGACCAGTTGCAGGACTTCCGCAAGCGGGTTGAAGACGTGTACACCACCGAAACCCGTGATCGTCAGGCCCTCCGTAGTGAGATCAAGTCACTGCAGGAACTGAATCGCCAGATAACCGAGGAAGCATCCAATCTGACCCGCGCCCTTAAAGGCGACAAGAAGATTCAGGGTAACTGGGGTGAACTGATCCTTGAACGGGTACTGGAGAAATCCGGTCTGCGCAAGGGTGTGGAGTATGATACCCAGGGAAGCTATCGCGACGGCGAAAATCAGCTCTACCGGCCGGATGTCATTGTCCATCTGCCGGATAGCCGCAACCTGATTATCGATTCCAAGGTCTCACTGGTGGCCTACCAGCAGTGGGTGACGGAGGAAGAGGATTCCGGGGTCAAGGAGGAGGCGCTCAAGCAACACGTCGAGGCCGTGAGGAATCACATTCGTACCCTTAGCGAAAAAGACTACAGCCAGCTCCACGGCCTCCATTCCCCGGACTTTGTGTTGCTGTTCATGCCGATAGAGCCCGCTTTTGTGGCAGCATTTCAGCAGGACGAGAACCTTTTCGCAGAAGCCTTTGAGCGAAAGATTATTGTGGTAACGCCAACCACGCTGCTGGCAACACTGCGAACCATTGAGAACATCTGGCGGTACGAACGCCAGAGCCAGAATGCCCGGCAAATCGCTGAGCGGGCTGGCGCTGTTTATGACAAACTCAGGGTGTTTGTTGAGGCGATGGAGCGCCTGGGCACACAGTTGCATACTGCCCAGGGAACCTATGATTCGGCCATGAATACCCTGACCCGTGGGCGCGGCAACCTGATCTCCCAGGCGAATCGATTTGTAGAGCTGGGTGTTCGGGTGAAAAAGGAATTGCCGAAGGGGATAATGGACCAGGCCGAAGTAGACGAGGGTGAAGAATTCCGTCATTCAGGGGACAACGACCTGCCTGATTCAGAGAAGCAGGCGATTGGTGCAGATAACGAGCAGGAGTAGATGCCATGGCAGTATTATTTGGAACAGGTCGCTGTTTTGCCCTGGGGGCTGTATTGGCTTCCGCGCTCCTGTCCGGGCCCGCGCTGGCGCTGGCGCCCGAGCACGAGACTCGCAGATTGATGCTCGCTACCGAAGGGGCAGTGGTTGCGGAAAACTGGGGCGAGGCCGCTGAGTATCTGAACCGCTTGCAGCAACTGGAGGGTGAAAAGCCGGCCGATTACTATTTTTATCGGGGGCGGGTGATGCTGCAGTCTTCCCACCTGAACGAAGCCCAGTCTGCTCTTGAGACCTATGTGAGCCGCGCCGGCGCTGAGGGTGCCCACTACCAGGAATCCCTGCAGTTGATCACTTCCATTGAAAAGACCCGAAAGCAGAATGCCCTGGCCCCACAGGCAACCGGTGAGAGTGAACAGGTTGCGGTCATTGAGCCGGCGGGTGAGGGCCGTATCGAGTCTTTGCGCAAGCTGTATCTGGCAGATTCAGACCGCGAGGCACTGACGCTTCATATCAACAGCCTGCTCGAATTGGCTGGCTGGCGCCGTGATCAGGCGGTCGTGCGGCTCGATCGGCCAGCCGATGTTGAATACCGTCTTGGCACCCAGGGAGAGGAAATCCAGATTCAGGAACTGAAGCGCGCCGAGGATGGCCGGATACTGCGAAGCACAGAGACGATGTCGGTGTTTGGCATCAACCCCAGGGTGGAATGGCGTTGCGAGGCGACGGTCTCAACTTGCTGGGTCTATGACCCGAGGGATGGTTCCCGACTGCTTCAACTGGCCGAAAACCGGGAAAGGGCCCAGGAAATCGCCGAAACGCTCGGGCAGCTGATCCGTTCGCTTCAGGCGCCCTCGGGGGCCTGAGTCAATCGGAGAGATCACCACGCTCGCCTTCACGATAGGCGCCTGGCGTCACCCCGGTCCACTTCTTGAAGGCCCGATGGAAGGTTGAGGGTTCGGTGAAACCGACTTTGGCGGCGATGTCGTTAATAGGAAGTTCCTGCCGGCTCAGATAGTAAATAGCCATATCCCGGCGTAACAGATCCTTGATCTCCTGGAACGAGGTATTCTCCTGCTTCAGTCTGCGTCGCAGTGTCTGCGGGCTGGTATGCAGGCCCGCTGCAATCCATTCAAAATCCGGCAACGGCTTCGAAAGATCCCTGCCGATCAGCGCCCGAATGCGTCCCGTAAAGGTGTTACTCTCGTCCGGACGGGATAGCAGGTCTGCCGGGGAGGTCTTAAGGAATTGCCGCATCTCCGGCTTGTCGCGGATGACGGGCGCAGACAGGAAGCGCTTGTCGAAGGTGAGGGCGATTCTGTCAGACTCGAATGCCAGGGGGCAGTGGAAAATGTGCCGGTATTCGTCGCCATGGGCCGGCCGAGGGTAATCGAACTCGGCCTTCTCCAGCTCGATGGGTTGGCCGATGAGCCAACTGCCCAGTCGGTGCCAGATCACCAGAATACTCTCCCGCAGGAAAAAGCTCGGATCGTTGATCTCGCCCTCTATCCGGGTTACGAGCTGAGCCTTGTCCTTGCCAACCTCCAGTTCCATGGACACCATGGGTTCAAACAGACGGGAAAACTGGAAGGCCTGCCGGTATACAGATTCCAGATTGGGGCAGTCAATCACCAACGCGCACATGGTGGCAAAGGTTCCTGTTCGGGCCCTTCTGGGCCCCAGCCCCATGAACTCATCTCCCATGCGGTTCCAGAGCACCTGCATCAAATGGCTGAACTGATCACTGCTGACCCTCGCCATCTCGATGCGCAGCAGGTCGGGAGAGATTCCGGCTTCCCGGAGCATTTCACGGGTATCAAAACCAAGTCGCTCGGCGCCCACAAGGGCCGCCTGTACAAAGTGCTTCGAAACCGTCAGATCGGACATTACGCTCGCCATTCCATGAAAACGAAACCCATCATAAAACCCCGGCAGAACAATGCAACCGAAGCCGTTTGGCCACACTGGTAGAAACGGCCAATCGGAATGAAGGAACCGGCAGTTGGCCCGCTTGGCAAAACCGGGCAGCATGAAGGAAACGAATGCTATTTGCGTAAACCTGAGAATAAAAAGGAGATTATCATGGCGGGTCCTCTGACTTCGCTGAAAGTTCTGGATTTCAGCACCTTGTTGCCCGGCCCCTACGCCACCATGCTGTTGGCGGACATGGGGGCAGATGTATTGCGTGTGGAGGCACCGGACCGAGTGGATCTGACCCGGGTAATGCCACCCCACGATGCCGGCGTGAGCACGGCCCACGGGTTTCTGAACCGTGGCAAGAAGTCGCTCGGGCTTAACCTTAAAGAGGAGGGCAGCCGGGAGAAGGTTCTGGAATTGGTCAAGGACTATGACGTTGTCGTTGAGCAATTCCGGCCGGGAGTGATGGATCGGCTTGGTATCGGCTATGAAGCCCTCAAGTCGGTAAACCCTCGCCTGATCTATTGCTCCATCACCGGCTATGGCCAGACCGGCCCCTACAAGGATCGAGCGGGCCACGACATCAACTATCTCTCCCTGGCTGGAGTAAGCAGTCACTGCGGCCGGGCTGACAGCGGGCCGCCGCCGATGGGTATCCAGATTGCGGATGTGGCCGGCGGTTCACACCACGCCGTCATGGGCATTCTGGCCGCTGTTATCCATCGACAGCAGACCGGAGAAGGGCAGTTTGTTGATATCAGCATGACCGACGCCGCCTTCGCTTTGAACGCCATGGCCGGGGCCGCCTGCCTGGCTGGTGGCCAGGAGCAGAAGCCGGAGAGCGCATTGCTCAACGGCGGCTCATTCTACGACTACTACCAGACCAGCGACGGTCGCTGGCTCTCGGTAGGCAGCCTCGAACCCCAATTCTCCGCCCGCCTGTGCGACACCCTCGGTATTTCCGATATGAAAAGCCTGGCCATGAGCCAGAAGCCCGAGCATCAGCAGCAACTTAAAGCCGCCATCAAGGCAAAAATTGCTGCGAAACCGCTGGCCGAGTGGCAGGAGATCTTTGCCGACCAGGACGCCTGCGTGGAGCCGGTTCTAACGATCTCGGAGGCGGCCAAGCATCCACAACTTAAAGCGCGGGATATGGTGATTGGAGTTGACCGGGGAGACGGCACTCAGCAGCCGCAGATCGGATTCCCGATAAAGTTTGAAAAAACGCCATCGCAAACGTCCCGGATCGGGAAAATGCTTGGGGCTGATAATGATCAGTTTCTTTAGAAGAAAATAACGTGAATAAGTGTTCAGTTTTGTCTGGCTGAAAAGGAGGGCTCTGCTAATTTTATAGATGTCACCGGACATGGTGAAAACGTAGTGAACAAATACAAGGAAAACACTATGAAGCTCAGGAAAACACCGAGTGGCAGACATGCCCTCAGTCTCACTGTCGCCCTGCTTGGCAGTACCTTGCTGGCGGGTTGTTTTGACAGCGACAATGACTCTTCTGGACCCTCACAGGCTGAGGTGGATCCCAATCTCTTTCCTTCGGATGGTCAGCTTGAGGCAACCATTCGTCGAACAACGGGTGGCGTTCCTCACATTGTTGCTGATGACCTGAAATCTGCCGCGTTCGGGCACGGATACGCTCAGGCTCAGGACAACGTCTGTATGCTGGCGGAGGCCGTCGTCAAGGCCCGAAGCGAAAGGGCGAAGTATTTTGGACCGGGGCCGGATGCAGGATTTGGCGTCGGTATCAATGTCGTCAATGACTTCAGCTTCAAGGCCCAACAGATATACGCAGGCGCTGAGGCCGAGTTCCCCACGTTAAGCCCGGAGAGCCGTGCGCTTATTGAGGGCTTTACGGAGGGGTATAACCGCTACGTTAACGAAACCGATGCCTCCCAGTTCCCGGCAGAGTGTGCGGATCAGGAATGGGTGCAGCCGATAACTCCGGTGGATCTGCTGGCCCATTATCGCATTGTCGGCCAGTACGCGAGCGGTGCGTTATTCGCGACGGGGGCCGTGTTCCTCGCAGTCCCACCAACAGCGAGTCCTGCACCTACACCAGTAAGCTCGGTGACCAATGCTGAGGAAGTAAACAACCTACTCAAAAGCGTTGTGGCTACCGCAGAGGCCGGCGCGAGATCACAGACCAATTTCGCGGATATGGGCCTTGCCAGCAACGCGTGGGGTATTGGTAGCGAGTTGACCGAGCAGGGACGGGGCGCTCTGTTGGCGAACCCCCATTTCCCTTACACAGGACATCGGCGCCTCTACGAGGTTCAGATGACCGTGCCGGGTTATCTGAATGTTCATGGCGCTGGACTGCTGGGTACGGCAATTCCGCTGATCAATTTCAACGAGAATCTTGCCTGGTCTCACACGGTTACGACCAGTCGCCGCTTTACCTGGTATGAGCTGGTGCTGAAGGATGATGGAGAATTCCTGACATACGTGAAGGACGGGGTTGAAAAGCCGATCACCACTGAGACCTATCAAATCGAGGTCGACATGGGGATGCCGCAACCTGTTGTGCTGGAGAGAACCTTCTATTTCTCCGAGTATGGTCCCATGATCGCCGCCAATGCCGTCAGCAATCAGCTGCCAGCCTGGGGTGACAACGGTGCCCTGAACGCGTCTTCAATGGTTGCTCACACCTATCGTGATGCCAATGCCAACACGGGCGGTCTTCTGGACACCTGGTTGGGCATGAGCCGAGCCAGCAACCTTGAAGAGTTCCAGAGTGTCTTCCAGAACTGTGGGTCGACCCTCTGGACCAATACTACCTACGCTGATGACCAGGGTAATGCGTTCTACATTGACAGCAGTTCGGTACCAAATCTCTCCGAAAAAGCTATCGCCCTCGTTAATTTGAGAAGAGCGAGTAGCGACGCTTATGCCGGTCTATTTGATCAAGGCGTGACACTACTGGATGGCAGGCTTTCCCAGGAGGACTGGGTTGAGACAGCATGTGGTCCTCTGGTTCCCTATGACCAGAAGCCGAAGCTGGTAAGATCGGACTGGGTGCAGAACTCCAACAGCAGTTACTGGTCAACCAATCCGGACGAGTTCCTGACAGGCTTTTCACCTCTGTTTGGTGATGAAAAGGCGCCTATCAATCCCCGTACGCGCCTGGGCATCAAGATGCTGCAGAATCTGATGGATCCTGGCTTCCCGGACGCGCCGCTACCAGCAGGGCAGGATGGCAAGTTCAGCGCGGAAGAACTTATTGGTGTGATCTGGAACAACCGGGCATGGTATGCAGAACAGTTCCTCCCGGAGCTTCTGCAGCGCTGTGATGCCATCGGCACCACCGCGGTGAACGGTGTCGATTTGTCGTCCTGGTGTCAGTCTCTGAGCAACTGGGATGGGCTATACAACCGGGATAGCGTCGGTGCTCATATCTTCCGTGTTTTCATGGCTAATTATCGCAACGAACTGGACTCAGATCTGACGACGCCTTTCAGCCCGGCTGATCCGGTAGGCACGCCTGCGGATCCCTCAGAAACGAACGCAGGGACAGCAAGCGACACGATGCTTCTGGCGCTTTCCGATGGTGTGGCTGCTCTGCAATCTCAGGGAATTTTGCCGACTGATGCCCTTGGAAGCCTTCAGTATTACCGCGCTTCCGGTGGCGTGGCCCCAGGCTCCGGCGCGACACCAGTGTTCCAGACTCAGCCAATTCCCTGGCACGGTGGTGACGGCAACATAGATGGAGCGTTCAACGCGATCGGTGTGGTGACGGATCCGTTCCTGGAAGACACGCGTTTCCCGCGGATTGCACCGTCAACGATCGACAATACTGCCGGATTGTCTGACGGAACGGATGGCATTGATGGCTGGTTGATGGCCAGAGGTACTAGTTGGCATTTTGGTCTGGAGTTCACGGACAACGGTCCGGAGGCTTATGGCCTTGTGAGTTATTCGCAGTCCACAGACTCCATGTCACCTTTCTTCAGTGATCAAAGTGAACAGTATTCCAACAAGGAGTTCCGCCAACTGTTCTTCACGGAAGAGGACATTCAGGCGAATCTGTTGCCACAAGGTCAGACTGTTATTTCTTCGGATTGAGAAACAGTCCACTATGAAAACGCCGCACCCTAACAAGTGCGGCGTTTTTCGTTGCTATTGGTCATGTCGTTGAGAACAAATGGCAGTGCCATCTAAGCTCTCGCAACGCCTGAAATCTCCACGCCTTTACTGCCTATCCTGCCCGACACCACCCCCTTCGCTGGTCAGCTGAGGGCCGTTAACAAGCCTCATGATAAGAACTTCTCTAGAAAACGTGAGCCGCTGAAATCGACGCATGAGTTGTGGGACGTGTGGGCTGTTCGGAATATTGATTGTTCGTGTCTGATCCATGTCGGGCATCGTCCAAAAAAAAAGCCCCGGCGATGCCGGGGCTTGGTAGACAGAAGCCAGTCCTTACGGAGCAGCCTGCTCGTCCTGATCGAGTGCGTTGGCCAGAGTCGGACTGGTTCCCAGTGCATCGATGTTGTTGGGGGAAGCTGGCACGTTGCCGCCGCTCAGAGCTTGCGCTGTTTGCGTGACCATTACCGTAAAGGCGTCACTGGTAACGGCAAACCCACCCGGGCAAGCATCATTTGGCGCTTGAGGCGCTACAAAAGTACCGTGATTGGCGGTAGAGCACGGGTTGCTGCCGTCAAAGAATACTGCGACCGGAGTGGCTGAAGCCCCAGAGACGTCTTCGCTCTGAAGGAGGTTCAGGTCAGCTCCATCGGCAAGATTGGTTCCGCCTGCTCCCAGATCCAGCAGTGCCATCAGAGGCTCCGTGCCAGTCAGCGGTGCGGAGAATGCGGGGCTGAGTGGATTAACGTTAGCTTCGTTCGGTACGGTGCTGTCTCCAACCACCTCAGTGACAAGCAGGTTTCCAGTGGAGGCGCCAAGAGACTTGGCAAAGTTCACTGGATCACCAGCATCAGAGATTGACTGGAACACGTAGAAGAAGCTCTCGAAAGCAGAGGTTCCCTGGGTTACACCTGCATTAGCCAGTCCACCAAGAACTTGGCCGGAGAAGGCCGGTGAGTTCTCAATCAGGCGAGTTACTTGGCCGCTCGTGTTGTGCAGAACAACCGAGCCAAGGGTCGGGAACGTAAAGTTATTAAGGGGAGCCCCGGCATCCTGATAGGTCTGATTCAGCACCCCGTTCAGGCTGCTGTTAGCCAACGCTGAGAAAACGGTTCCAGAAATACCGCCGAGGGAGTGACCAATGAAGTTCACATTGATTCCCGGACCAACGAGATCAAAGGGTTGATAGTCGCCATTAATGTCAAAGGTTTGGATTGACGCTGCCACGTTAAGGAGATCAACGACGCCCTGACGCAGGTTATCGCGGCTGTTCATCATATTGAGAGGATTGATAAACAGGCTACCTGATGAGATGTCTGCCAGAGGGGCTGGTACCGGCTGCAGAGATGCATTTGCGGTATACCCAAAGTGTCGCTCGCCGATGTAGTCAGCAGAAATCAGCGCATTGAGTTGTGCGATGACGGGTGCGAGGGCTGGATTGTTCTGCGCCTCAAGTCCCTGAATCGTAGCCTGTACGGTGGTTGTCAAAGTCTCTTCGTCGAGCTCTGATAGGCCAGCAACCCTGCCTACGCTCGCTCCAGCAAGCCCGTGCAGAGGCTGATCGATTGCTACAACCGTTTGGCAGGCACTTTGTGCCAACAGAATGGCGGGCAGCATTGAGACACTCCGATCTACGGTAATGCCATGCTGGAAAATAGTTACGCCGTTGGGCTTAAATCCTCCCGTTGGGTCTTGATCAACGCAAGACGCTGGGCGCGAATCCGTTGAAGGATTAAACACCACGACTGGTACAGTAGTATCGGCTTTTTTCTGCGGGAATGGGAAGTAGCCATTCACGTTCAGTGTGCCGTCGATATCACGAAGGAAGGAGAAAATTGTGTCTCCCGGAGTCAGATTCTCATTCAGGCCAGCTTCCATGCTTGTGTTGCCTGTCCAGCTGCCTGTGACAATTCCGGCTCCGGTTTCGCCAGGAAGACTCTGGTAGTAGGGCAGGGTGATCGCGCCCTGATGTACTTGAACCTGGGCTGCCGCCTGTGCAATTGGGTTTGTAGGATCTTGTGCTGCCAGACCCTGAATGGTTGCCAGATCTGCCGCCTCAGTTTTCGGATAGAAGAACGAAGGGCGTGGTACTGGCAAGTGAATCGTGTCCCCGATTTCCGGAACAATGGCCTGCGTAAGCGTCGTCTGCGGAGTCTGTGTTCCGTCAGCCGTCAACACATCTTGCACGTTAGACAATGCCGTAACGGCGGCGATTTCTTGCGCACTCAGAGTTGAAGGGTCAAGTTGGCCAGCGCCGAGTTGACCGGCAATCTCGGTGATTTCACCAAGCTTTGTTGTAAGTTGGGAGAAGTTGAGAGTGGGGTAGTTGTCTCTGATTGCTTTCAATTGGGCAGTGAAGCCAATCTTTTGCCCCAGTCCCGACGCATATGCCGCCGGCGCCATCATCGCCCGAAGAACGTCAGTGTCAGAGTTGGTTGTGAATGTGTAAGCCAGCGCAGATTCAGAGCCTGTCTGCATCTGAGCAAGGAATCCGTTCGCCAGCTGGTCAGCAGTCTGCAGAATGGTTTTCACGTTGCCTAGTGCGGGGTTGCCCAGCACGCCATCTGCTAGAGCGACATCCTGAACGGAACGCTCAATTGGCTTACCGTTTGCACCCTGGACGTCGTCAGTGACAACAACCAGGTATTTCTGACCTTCAGTCAAAGGTTCAAGCGGAACAACGCGGATAGCGTTGTTTGTGCCGCCATCAACACTTACAGGGTCCGCGCGGAAATTAGGCTGCTCAAGTCCCAAGCCCTGACCAAAGGGATTACTTGCAACGATGCTGGTCGGGTTGGTGTTCGGAAGAGCTTCAGGAGCCGAATCAATTGCAGGGCCAACGTTAAGTGGGAGCAAAAATACTGTCGCGTTTGCCATGACGGTCGCTGGATTCAGCTCACCGTCAAACTTCAGGGTAAAGGCGCCTGAAGTGGAAAAACCCGAGAGATCGTTAACAGCGTCATCTGCCGGAGTGTTGCCAGTTGAAAGGCCTGTAAAGTCATAGTTGGCGCTCTGGGTTGCGCCCAACAGCAGGATCAGGTCGGCATTGATCGGGAACGCAGGCTCTTCCGCAATCGGGTTAGGGTTGTAGATCGGACGAACAATCGACCGGTCAATCGTCGTATCTTCAATCTGGTAGTCCGGATTGGCATTCGCCCCCGTCTCGCCGCTATCAAAGCAGCCTGTGAGTCCAACGGAAGACGCCACGGCAAGACTTATTAGAGTTTTCTTGAACATGGGTGGAACCTTTTCCTGTTGTTGTGTCGTTATGTTCGGCAGCTGACGGGGCCGGTCTGATCCGGTAAGCCCGTTGTCAGTGGCCTGTTCTGCTTAAACTGTTGTCTGAAATTGTAGCCAGCGCTGTAAGCCAATTTCTGTATCTCTGACTATAGCGACAGTATGGCAAGTGTTGATCAGCCAAAAGTGTGATTCTGGTGGTTGGAGTCCTCCCCGCACGATTGGAGTTCGGCCTTTGAGAAAAATAGTTGCCGGATAACGGTTTGTCGAGGTCCGGCAACAGGGAAATTGGGGCCTGGTCGACGTTTATTCGAAGCGCGAGAAATCCGGTTGGCGTTTTTCCATGAAGGCCCGGAAAGCTTCGGCAGCTTCGGGGGATTTCAACCGTTCGGCGAAGAGCTGTCCCTCCTCCAGCATGGTTTCCCGGAGTGCTTCCATGGTTGGCTTGTTCAGAAGCGCCTTGGTGGCCCGAATCGCTGCCGGGGCTTTTTCAGTGAGCCTCTGGCAGGCTTCGAAGGCATTGGCTTCCGTTTGCCCAGGCTCGCAAACCCGGTTGATCAGGCCAAGCCGAAGAGCTTCTTCCGCGGAGAAGGCGCCACCAAGCATCAGAAGTTCGGCGGCGCGCACCCGGCCGATCCAGGAAGGTAGCAACAGGCTTGAGCCACCTTCGGGGCACAGGCCGAGGCTGGCAAAGGGCATCTGGAATGCCGTGTTGTCGCCGGCGAACACCAGATCACAGTGCAGCAACATGGTGGTGCCGATGCCGACGGCTGCGCCGTTGACCGACGCCACTACGGGTTTGTTAGCACTGGCCAGCAGTAAAAGAAAACGGCCAACAGGCGTCTGCTCGAAATCACCCGGTAGGCCTGCGGCAAATTCTCCCAGGTCGTTGCCTGCGGTGAAGCACTCGCTGGTGCCGGTGAACAGCACGCACCGGATGTTGGTGTCATCCGTGGCCTGTTCCAGCGCGTCGCCCATGGCTGTATACATCGCGTGGGTAAGGGCGTTCTTGCGTTCTGGCCGGTTCAGTCGGACGATGAGGGTCCGGTCTTTGATTTCGGTGTGGACGAGGTCAGTCACGGCGTCTCCTGGGGTGTTATTATCGTTTGGTTAGGATGATACCTTTTTCTGTTGGCGTTTTTCACGGGTTTTAATCCTTGTTTCGCCATCTGTCGAATCACTCGCCAAACCGATTTTCTGGTAAACTCTCGCCTCCCGATTTCTGATGACACGACATAACGATATCAAGCTGATGAGGCGCCTATGACCACCGTAATCCGCCAGGACGACCTGATTGAAAGCGTAGCGGACGCGCTGCAGTTCATTTCCTACTACCACCCGAAGGATTTCATCCAGGGCGTCTATGAGGCCTACCAGAAGGAAGAATCCCAGGCGGCCAAAGATGCCATGGCCCAGATCCTGATTAACTCGCGCATGTGTGCCCAGGGCCACCGCCCGATCTGTCAGGATACAGGCATTGTGACGGTATTCGTGAATGTCGGCATGAACGTCCAGTGGGACTGCGATATGCCGCTGGACGACGTAATCAATGAAGGCGTCCGTCGCGCTTACACCCACCCGGACAACGTGCTGCGTGCTTCGGTACTGGCCGACCCGGACGGCAAGCGCCAGAACACCAAGGACAACACCCCGGCCATCATCCATTACAAGATTGTTCCGGGTGATACCGTAGAAGTGCACGTGGCTGCCAAGGGTGGCGGTTCTGAAGCCAAGTCCAAGTTTGCGATGCTGAACCCCTCTGACTCAGTCGTGGACTGGGTGCTGAAGATGGTCCCGCAGATGGGTGCTGGCTGGTGTCCGCCGGGCATGCTGGGTATTGGTATCGGTGGCACCGCCGAGAAGGCGATGGAGCTGGCCAAGGAATCCCTGCTGGACCCGATCGATATTCACGACCTGAAAGCCCGGGGCGCTTCCAATCGTGCCGAAGAGCTTCGTCTGGAACTGTTCGACAAGGTCAACGAGCTGGGCATCGGTGCTCAGGGCCTGGGCGGTCTCACCACGGTTCTGGATGTGAAGGTGAAAGACTATCCGACCCACGCGGCCAACAAGCCAGTGGCCATTATCCCGAACTGTGCGGCAACCCGTCACGCCCACTTTACCCTCGATGGAACCGGGCCTTCCCTGCAGACGCCGCCAAGCCTGGACGATTGGCCGGAAATCACCTGGGAAGTGGGTGAGAACGTCCGTCGTGTGAATCTGGATACCGTCACTCCGGAAGACGTGAAGGACTGGCAGCCGGGAGAAACCGTTCTGCTTTCCGGCAAAATGCTGACTGGCCGCGATGCTGCCCACAAGAAGATGGTAGACATGATCGAGAAAGGCGAAGAGCTGCCGGTCGATCTGAAGGGGCGCTTCATTTACTACGTGGGCCCGGTTGATCCGGTGCGTGAAGAGGTGGTTGGCCCCGCAGGCCCGACCACTGCCACACGTATGGACAAGTTTACCCACACTATGCTCGAGAAGACTGGCCTCACCGGCATGATTGGTAAAGCCGAGCGCGGTCAGGTGGCCATCGATGCCATCAAGGAATTCGGCGCGGTTTACCTGATGGCCGTGGGCGGTTCCGCCTACCTGGTCTCCAAGGCCATCAAGAACGCCGAAGTGGTCGCCTTCCCGGAGCTGGGTATGGAAGCCATCTACGAGTTCGAGGTGGAGGACATGCCGGTCACTGTCGCCGTCGATTCCCGCGGCTCGTCTGTGCACCAGACAGGGCCTGCGGAATGGCACGAGAAGATCATTGCTGCCAAAGCGGTCTGATCTCCGGAAGTCGCTGAAAAAAGAGAAGGGCCAGACGAATGATCGTCCGGCCCTTTTTCGTTCTGTTGCTGCAGATCTATCAGCTTGAACAGCTGATATTCAGGTGCTTGCCCCAATCCGGCGGCAATGCCGCATAAGCCTCGTTCTCCGGTTGCTCGTCATAGGGCCGCTCAAGCACCTTCAGAAACGCTTTCATCGGCTCGTAATCCCCGTTCTGGGCTTCCTGGATGACCTGCTGGGCCAGGTAGTTCCTCAGCACATACTTTGGATTCACGCGGCGCATGGCGTATTCCCGCTCATCGTGAGCACGGGTTTCGTACAGTAGTCGTTCCTCATAGCGCTCCAGCCACTGGTCCGCCACGCTCCGATCGACAAACAGATCACGCACCGGCCCATGGCCATGGCTATGCAGATTGGAAAGCGCCCGGAAGAAGGCGGTGTAGTCGACATGATGCTCGTGCATCATGCTGAAGGTATCCATGATCAGGCTCAGGTCTGCTTCATCCTCAATGGTAAGGCCCAGCTTGTCCCGCATGTTCTGGAGGAAGCGCTCGTTGTAGGCCACTTCATAGCGGCGAAGCCCCCGGCGCACATCGTCTTCCTCCATCACGGGAAGCAGGGCTGTCGCCAGATAACGGCAATTCTCAAATCCGACTTGCGGCTGACGATTGTAGGCGTAGCGCCCGCCCTGGTCGGTATGATTGCTTATATAGCCGGCATCGAAATCATCGAGAAATGCGTAGGGGCCGTAGTCAAAGGTGTCGCCGATGATCGACATGTTGTCACTGTTCATCACGCCGTGGCAGAAGCCCACCGCCTGCCAGTCCGCAATCGTTCGTGCCGTCCGCTCGACCACTTCCTCGAACCACCGGCTGTACCGTTCGTCATCGGGCAGATTGATCAAGTGGGGGAAGTGTAACGAGATCACGTGTTCGAGTAGCGTCTTGACGGTTTCAGGCCCCTCGTGGTGGGCGGCGAACTCGAAGTGCCCGAAGCGAATGTGCGTTTCGGCTACTCGCACAAGTGCCGCTGCTGTTTCGATGGACTCCCGGCGCACCGGGTCTCTGGCGCTCACCATGAAAAGGGCCCGGGTGGTCGGGATGCCAAGGCCATACATGGCCTCGCTGCATAGATGCTCGCGAATGGTGGAGCGAAGCACGGCGCGGCCATCGCCAAAGCGGGAGTAAGGGGTCATACCGGCGCCTTTGAGGTGCCAGTCCCAGCGTCGTCCATCAGGACCAATGGTTTCCCAGAGGAGCAGGCCACGGCCGTCGCCGAGTTCCGGGTTGTAGACGCCGAACTGGTGGCCGGTGTATTTCATGGCCACCGGGTCCATACCCTCAAGCAGTTCAGACCCCGCACCCACGCCGGTCCAGTCGGATTCGGAATCGGCCCGAAATCCCATCTGGGCTGCGAGTTTGTGGTTGAAACACACCATCTTCGCGTCTTTCAGGGGTGAGGGCTGAACCCGGGTGTAAAAACTGTCCGGGAGCTCCAGGTAGCGATGCTCTATTCGAAAATCGTTGCCACTCATAAAACGCCTATACTCCCATTGGTATGAATTCTGCTGCCGTCTCGCTTAAGTCACCCATTAAACTGGAAACCCAACGTGTCTGATCGCTCACTAAAACAAACCGTCAGTGCCCTGATTCAACAGGAGGGCCTGCCCGACGCCTACGCCGAAACGGTGGAAAAAACCATTCTGCCGCTGGCAGACCGAATCTGTGCGCTCCATGATACGGAAAAGCGGCCCATTGTGGTTGGTATTCACGGAGCCCAGGGCACAGGCAAGTCCACGTTGACCCTTTTTTTACGGGAAATTCTGCTCCGGCACCGCAATCGCCCCACTGCCAATTTCTCCCTCGATGATATTTACCTTACCAGAGCCGAGCGTGAGGCCCTTGCCCGGCGGGTACATCCGTTATTTAAGACCCGGGGTGTGCCAGGAACCCACGACGTAGCGTTGGGCCAACAGATTTTGCACCGTCTGCGCAGTGCGGGGCCCGGAGATGCCACGCCCATTCCAGCCTTCGACAAATCAAGGGACGACAGGGTTCCACGTGAGCATTGGCCTGTTTTCGGAGGAAGGGCAGAGATCATTCTTCTGGAAGGCTGGTGCCTGGGCGCGCGACCGGAGATAGACAGTGCGCTGAGTGAGCCGATAAATCCTCTGGAGGCGAACGAGGATCCTGACTGCGTCTGGCGCAGGTATGTTAATGAGCAGTTGAAAGGGGAATACCAGGCGTTTTTTGGTCAAATCGATTGTCTGGTTATGTTGAAGGCTCCCTCCATGGAGTGTGTGCTTGAGTGGCGTCGACTCCAGGAGCAAAAGCTGGCGACGAAAATCCGTAATGCACCAGAAAAGGGCGAGCTCCATGGTGGTGCACAGGATCTGCGCATCATGAACGACGAAGAAATCGGTCGCTTCGTCATGCACTATGAACGCGTTACCCGATCCTGTCTCGCTGAAATGCCGGGCAGGGCTGATGTTCTTATCAACGTGGCCGAGGACCACTCCCTCGGTCTTCCGCAGTTCCGTGAGTCTTGACGGAGAACGGCCATGGCCCGACCTCATTTGATTATCTTTTCCGACCTCGATGGCACCCTGCTTGATCACGATGATTACCGTTGGCAGGCCGCCGGTCCAGCCCTCGACAGGCTGAAGGCAGCCCAGATACCCCTGGTGCTTAACTCCAGCAAAACCATGCCGGAGATCCGGGCGTTGAGGGAAGAGCTTGGAAATAACGATCCGTTCATAGTCGAAAACGGTGCAGCCGTGGTTATTCCGCCCCATGCACTGGGTAATGCCGAAGAAGAAGTGGTGAATTTTGGTGCAACCCGGGATCGGGTTCTTGAGGTGCTTGGCGCTCAACGTAAGAGGGGAGCTCGATTCACGAGCTTTGCCGACATGTCCGCAAACGAGCTGGCGGCAGAGACGGGCCTGGATTCGGCGGCAGCCGTGAGGGCCAAAGAGCGGCTCGGGACCGAACCATTGCTCTGGCAGGGATCGGAAGAGGCGCTGGCGGAATTTGAGGCGGCTATAGGCTCGGAGGGCCTTCGACTAGTAGCCGGAGGACGTTTTCTTCATGCCATGGGGATATTCGATAAAGCCGATGGGGCCCGGTTCTTGCTAAACAAATACAGAGAGCAATACCGGGAGCAGTATGGCGATGCGCACGTGTTGGCCATTGCCCTGGGTGACAGCCCCAACGATCAGCAGATGCTGGAATCGGCCGATATACCGGTGGTAATCCGGGGTGTCAAAAGCGATGAAGTGCGGCTGCCTTCGGCAAAGCACGCCATGCGCTCCCTCAAGCCCGGCCCTGAAGGCTGGAATGAGTGCGTACTCAATCTCCTGTTTGAGTACGGGTACTGACCCGTTTGAATGCGGGTATAAACGAGGAGAGCCGCCATGGGCGACTTTTACCAGAATGGCATTATCACAACCCTTCATAACCTTGTTCGGCGTCCCGTGGAGGACCTGGAAGCGGAGCTGATGAGCTTTCGCAAGGCCCGGCCAATGTCACTGGTGTTGCCGTCGCTGTATTCGGAGCTGGAGGGGCCGGCCCTGAAAAATATTGTGCACGAGCTGGGCAAGGTGCCTTATCTGGATCAGGTGGTCATTGGCCTCGACCGTGCCAATGAGGAGCAATACCGCCACGCTCTGGAATATTTCTCGGAGCTGCCTCAGAGCTTCAAGGTGCTCTGGAACGATGGGCCCCGCCTCAGGAGTATTGACCTGAAGCTCAGGGAGCAGAACCTGGCGCCGACGGAGATGGGCAAGGGCCGAAACGTCTGGTACTGCTTTGGCTATGTACTGGCCTCCGGTGTCAGCAAATCCGTTGCCTTGCACGACTGCGACATCCTTACCTATTCCCGGGATCTAGTGGCCCGCCTGATCTACCCTGTGGCCAATCCCGGCTTCAACTACATGTTCTGCAAAGGCTATTACGCCCGTGTCGCCGACGGGAAAATGAACGGACGGGTGAGCCGGCTACTGGTGACGCCGCTGATCCGCGCACTGAAGAAAGTCTGTGGTCCCAACGATTTCCTCGACTACCTCGACAGTTACCGCTACCCCCTGGCCGGGGAATTCTCATTCCGCACCGACGTGATCAATGATCTGCGCATTCCCAGTGACTGGGGTCTGGAGATCGGTGTGCTTTCGGAGATGAAGCGCAACTACGCCACCAACCGCCTTTGCCAGGTGGACATTGCCGATGTCTATGATCACAAGCACCAGGAACTCTCGGCGGAGGATGTCAGCAAAGGGCTGTCCAAAATGAGCATGGATATCGCCAAGGCCCTGTTCCGGAAGCTGGCGACCAACGGCGAGATTTTCTCCAATGAAAAATTCCGGACCATCAAAGCCACGTATTTCCGCATTGCCCTGGATTTCGTGGAGACCTACCAGAATGACGCCATTATTAACGGATTGACGTTTGATCGGCACAAGGAGGAGAAAGCCGTGGAGCTGTTTGCCCAGAACGTGATGCGGGCCGGCGCCTATTTCCTCGATAATCCGATGGATACACCCTTTATTCCCAGCTGGAACCGGGTCACAAGCGCCATTCCCGACATCAAGGAGCAGTTGCTGGAGGCGGTCGAACTGGATAACGAGGAATTCAAGCCATGACCCAGCCTCTGAAAGCGAAGCTGGTGTCCATGCTGGAGGTGGTTTACCCGGAGCTGGACTGTGACTTTCTGGCCGAGCAGTTATTGACCACCATGGGGCTGGCGCCCAACCAGGAACCGCCGCCTGCGCATCAGAATAACTGGGACGAATCGGATGTGGTGTTGATCACCTACGCCGATACGGTGCAGCAGGCGGACGAAAAGCCGCTGCAGACCCTGCATCGGTTTCTCGGCGATTGTCTGTCGGATTCCATTTCGTCGGTACACATACTGCCGTTCTTCCCTTATAGCTCCGATGATGGCTTCTCGGTCATGGACTATCTGGCGGTGAACGAGTCCCATGGAAATTGGGAGGATATCGAGAGTATCGCCAGGGACTATAAGCTGATGGCGGATCTGGTCATCAACCATATGTCCGCACGCAGCCGCTGGTTCGAGAACTTCCGCAAACGGGTGGATCCGGGCAAGGATTATTTCTTCGAGGGTAATCCGAGAGACGACCTGAGTGCCGTGGTGCGTCCCCGTACCTCACCGCTCCTGAACCCGGTCCAGGCCGACGATGGCGAGCGGTATGTCTGGTGTACCTTCAGCGAGGATCAGGTCGATCTGAATTTTGCCAATCCGAAGGTGCTGATCGAGTTCGCTGCAATCATCCGGCGCTATCTGGAACGAGGCATTATCATTTTCCGGCTTGATGCCGTCGCCTTTCTCTGGAAGGAACCGGGTACGCCCTGCATTCATCTGCAGCAAACCCATGAGCTGATCAAGATCCTCCGGCTGCTGATCGAGCATCACAGCCCTGATGCCGTGGTGATTACCGAGACCAACGTACCCAACCGGGAAAACCTGACCTACTTCGGCAACGCCAACGAAGCCCATGTTATCTACAACTTCTCGTTGCCACCCCTGCTGATCAATACCCTGGTGACCGGTGACTGCAAGCACCTGAAAACCTGGCTGATGAGCATGCCGCCGGCCCAGATGGGCACCACCTATCTGAACTTTATTGCCTCCCATGATGGTGTTGGCATGCGGCCGACGGATGGTCTGCTGACGGAAGAGGAAAAGCAGCGGCTGATCAACACCATGGATTCCTTTGGCGGCAAGGTTTCCTTCCGGCGCACGCCGGATGGTCGGGATCAGCCCTACGAAATCAATATTGCCCTGTACGACGCACTTCAGGGCACGGCGGAGTCGGGGCGGGATCACTGGCAACTGCAGCGTTTTATCTGCGCGCACACCGTGATGCTGGCCCTGGAGGGCATTCCCGCGTTCTACATCCACAGTCTGCTGGCGACGGAAAACGATCTGGAGCGAGTGGAGCATACCGGTCGGCTGCGGTCCATCAACCGCAGTCAGTGGCAACTGGACGACCTGGAGCAGAAGCTCGCGGACCCCCTGAGCCATCACAGCAAAGCGTTCCAGGAGCTGAAGCGTTTGATCGCCATTCGGCGCAAACAGCCGGCGTTTCATCCGAATGCCACCCAGTTCACCCTGCATCTTGGGCTTCAGTTGTTCGGTTTCTGGCGCCAGAGTATGCGCCGGGATCAGTCCATCTTCTGCATTCACAATATCAGCAACGAAGTGCAACAGGTTGCCCTGAGCGACATCAATCTGATTGGTACCGATCACTGGCAGGACCTGATTTCCGGGATGACCATCGATGATCTTTCCGGCTCTATCACCCTGAAGCCATACCAGAGCGTGTGGTTGTCCAACCTGGAAGTTACCGTCTGATCATCTGACAACGTCATTTGTGCAATGCTCGAAAAACATAGGGTATCCTGTGCCCATATGAGCAAGGCCGAGACGTGATACATGATCAAAGCAATCAAGGTAACCGGGGGCAACCTCAACTGGGAATCCTGGGAAGGGCCGGGGGAGCCGCCGGAGGACCACGTTGAAATTGAGGTTGTCTGGACAGCCATCAACCGTGCCGACCTGATGCAGCGGGCGGGTGTCTACCCACCCCCGCCGGGCGCGTCTGACATTCTGGGGCTGGAAGTCAGCGGACGCATTGCCTCGGTGGGATCAGGGGTAACCCGTTTCAAGCCCGGTGACGAGGTCTGCGCCTTGCTCACGGGCGGCGGTTACGCGACCCATGTTGTCGTGCCCGAAGTTCAGGTTTTGCCTATCCCCAAGGGTTTGTCACTCGAGAAAGCTGCGGCCATTCCCGAGGTGCTCGCCACGGCCTGGCTGAACCTTTACCACGAAGCGGCACTGAAACCGGGCGAACGGGTGCTTCTGCACGCAGGCGGAAGCGGTCTCGGCACCGCTGTCATTCAGTTGGCAACGGCCTTCGGTAACCCGGTCTTCGCCACTGCCGGTGACAAAGTCAAGCTGGAGGTTTGTCGGAAGCTGGGGGCCAGCGGTGTCTGGAACCGGAATGACGGTTCCTTTGTGGAGGCCGTTACAGCCTGGGGCGGAGTCGATATGGTTCTGGACCCGGTTGGTGGCAGCTACATTGCCGAAGACCAGCGGGTTCTGAATGTCGATGGCCGGATTGTACTGATCGGGCTGATGGGCGGCCGGATGGCCGAGGTGGATCTGGGCATCATGCTGGTCAAACGCCAGCGTATTATCGGTTCCACACTCCGCTCCCGAACGGTCGAGGATAAGGGTGAGGTCATGCAGGCGCTCTACCGGCATGTCTGGCCGCTGCTGGCCGCCGGCCAGATTGAGCCATTGATCGATAGCACCTGGCCGATCGAACAGTTGGAAGACGCGATGGCCTATGTGGCCGAGAATAGAAATACCGGCAAGGTGCTCCTGAAGATTGCCGACTGAGCAGGCAGCCTGTCGCGCCTTCCTGGATTCGTTAGTCTGCGATATGAACCAGCTGCTTGCCGAAGTTCTGGCCCTTGAGCATGCCCTTGAAGGCGTCAACGGCATTTTCCAGCCCTTCGGCAACAGTTTCCCGATATTTCAGTTCACCGGAAGCGACCCGTGAGGCCAGAATGTCGGTGATCTCCTGGTGCTGGTCCTGCCATTCGGTCACCAGGAAAAACCGGTGTTCGGGTACTGGGTCCAGTGCCTTGAGGACGTGAAACGGGGTTTCCACGCTGGCCATATCCGTCGCATTGTAGGCGGATACGAAACCGCAGATGGGCACCCGGGCGCCCGTGTTCAACAGCGGTGCCACGGCGCGCGTCACGGCACCACCCACGTTTTCAAAGTAGATATCGATGCCGTCAGGGCAGGCCGCTTTCAGGTCTGCTTCCAGATTGCCGGCCTTGTAATCCACACAGGCGTCGAAACCCAGCTCATTGACCACGTAATTGCACTTTTCGGGGCCGCCGGCAACGCCAACAACCCGGCAGCCCTCTGATTTGGCAGTCTGGCCAACGACGGTTCCTACAGGCCCGGAAGCGGCAGAGACAACCACGGTTTCGCCGGCTTTCGGCTTACCCACGTACATCAGGCCGCAGTACCCCGTGCGCCCAGGCATACCGGCAACGCCGAGATAGGCTTGCAGGGGTACGTTGTCTCGCTGCTGAATCTTGTACACCATCGGCGCATCGCCCGGGAAGGTAACGTATTCCTGCCAACCGGAATAACAAGTGACCAGATCACCGACCTTCAGGGCGTCCGAGCGGGATTCCACCACCCGGGCAACGCTCTCGCCGACAATTGGCTCGTCGATGCCGATAGGGTCCATGTAACCTTTGGCATCGTTCATACGAGGGCGCATGTAAGGATCCAGCGACAGCCAGAGCACCTGTGCGACCACCTCACCCTCATTGGGGGAGCGAACGGGGCGCTCTTCCAACACCAGATCGCCTTGTTGAATTTCACCCTGGGGGCGCTGTTTGAGTACAACGGCTCGGTTCCTGTATTCGCTCACTTGTTCTCTCCGGTTGCATAATGAAACCAGATTAGGGTGCAGCAGATTCCGGTGCCGGTCAACCTTCTGGCCATGGCGATGTGATTGAAATGTTTTGCATCAGTTGTAGCGATCTGCAACAAATGCAATAATCTGTAGCAAGTAAGCAGGTATCTTATCTGGAGGTCACCATGACAACCGCTGTTCGTCTTGACGACACATTAGTTCGCCACGCTGCGGCGGAAGGTGCGGTCCATCGACGCTCGACACCCAAGCAGATAGAGTACTGGGCCGAGATAGGGCGTGCCGTCGCCAGCGACGTGAGCGCCGAAGATCTGATTGCCATTCTCCAGGGTATTCGGCAGGTGAGGGTTGAGCCGGTGGTGGCCGAGCCGGTTTCCAGCGATGACCTCTGGGCTGAGGTGGATCAGGCCCGGGCAAGTGGCGAACTGGAGCGCTCTATCAGCCGCGGGCGTACGGTGTATCAGGCGTCTGGAGAGAAACCGGGCTATCTGGAAGCCATATATCCGGATGGCTCCCGGGAAATCGGTCAGTTTCGCAATGGACGCTTTGAGGCACTGAGTGACCGTGACAACGCAGCCTGAGCTCTGGCTGCTGGTTGGCGGTAACGGTGCGGGCAAAACCACATTTTATGAGCGGTTCCTGGCCCGCCGGAAGATTCCGCTGGTAAACGCCGATAATATTGCCCGCAGCATGTGGCCGGACGCGCCCGAAAAGCACAGTTACGAGGCAGCACTGATTGCGGAAAGGGAACGGCTCAGGCTGATTGAGGAGAGGCAGACCTTCTGCTTCGAAACCGTCTTCTCCCACCCCTCGAAAGTGGATTTTGTCGGGACAGCCAAAGCCGCCGGATTTCGGGTTCGGATGTTTTACTTCCATCTGGAATTGCCCTCCCTGAACAAGGCGCGGGTCGCTTCCCGGGTAACAGCCGGCGGCCACAACGTCCCAGAAGCCAAGATCGAGTCAAGGATTCCACGAACGCTGGCGAATCTGCGCCAATGCATTGGTCTGGCGGACGAATTGCACCTGGTCGATAACTCGCGCCTTGATCAGCCTTACGTACGCGTCGCGGTCTGCGAAAATGGGCAGTGGTGTGCCTTGCAGGATAATTTGCCGCAGTGGGCAAGTGATCTGATTGATCGCTGATCATTCACCCTGGCCAGCTGTCCGGCACTACGAATAAGCGATTGGTTTCCTGCCAGAGGCCGGTGACGGAATTCTGCTTCAGCTTCGCGAACAAGAGCGGGATCTCGGCGCGTTCGATGGTGGCCAGTGCGGCATTCACTGCATCAGGAGCGGGGGATTCGTATTGACGCCACGGGCCGATCCAGTGGGGTTTGTTCAGGAGCACCCAACCGGGAAGGTCCGATGATTCAACCTGTGAGAGGTAGCACCACTGGCCTCGAAGGTGATTTGCAGGCACGGACTGTGGGGCGCTCACCTGTGTTCCGGTCGGGTAAAAAAGGTATCCGGGCATGAAAATGCGGGGCATGACAGGTTCTTTGATACCCATGTCTGCCAGCAGCGCCCTGGCTTCGGGCAGCGTGGTTCGCTGGCTTTGCAAGCGCAACATCCGATCTGCTTTCAGGTCCAGCCGATCCCGGGCGTTCGGTCCATACCACAGGGTTCTCTCGCTGTGCTCCGGAACCCCTAGGTAATACTTGATGGCAATTTCGTGGTGCTCAATTCGATCTTCATTCCGATTGTGCACGACAAAATCCAGTTCGCCGATGGTTCGCCCGTTGGACTGTATCTGTTGGTTTTGAAGCAGAACTTCCCAGCCCAGCAGATCTTCCAGCAATACCCGGTAAAGCCGTTCGAAGTAGAACCCGAGCCGTTTCTGGGGCGGTTCTCTCAGCAGAGGCGGTGCTGTTTGCGGATTGTGATCCCAGGCTTTAATTTTTTCCGTTACATCATCAGGCAGAAAGCGACCTGGCTCAAACGTCAGCGGTGACTGCAACAGCTGAGGTGCCTGGCATATCCAGGCAAGGTGTCGGACCGCGGGGGTGGTCAGCTCAGAAGCAGAGTAGGGGGCTGTTTTTGCATCCATATGGCCAGAATACCGTAAACTGTCCGCAAGGCACGATGATCAGTTCACTTCACTTCACTTCTGAAGGAGGCTACATGCAATATCTTCACACCATGATCCGGGTGAGTAATCTGGAAGAGACGCTGCATTTCTTTTGCGATTTGCTGGGAATGATTGAAATCAGTCGCAAGAGTAGCGACAAAGGCCGGTTTACCCTGGTTTTCCTGGCTGCGCCGGAAGACGAGGCGCGTGCCCGAGAAGACCGGGCGCCGATGATCGAGCTCACCTATAACTGGGATCCTGAAGAGTACACTGGCGGGCGCAATTTTGGCCACCTTGCTTACCGGGTGGACGACATTTATGCGCTTTGCGAGCACCTCAAATCCAATGGCGTAACCATTAATCGCCCGCCCCGTGATGGGCATATGGCTTTTATCCGGACCCCGGATAACATCTCTATCGAGCTTTTGCAGAAAGGTGAGGCGCTTCCACCGAAAGAACCCTGGGCCAGCATGGAAAACAATGGTACCTGGTGAGCCCTGCAGGCGGGCCGCCGCGTGGGGCCAGAGCGTGATACAATAACAATCCGCAACAAAGCTTTCGCATCAGGATGATGCATCAAGAACATGGAGACGTTCGATGGACGATTGGCAAGGATGCCTGGATCCCCAGTGCCAGACCGCTTTACTACGAGCCCGGGAAAGCGTTGAACGCCGTGGCGGCTCGGTGATTACCGCTGAAGACTACCTGCTTGCCCTGCTGGACTCTGTACCCGATATTGTCCGCTTTTTGCGGGGCTGCGGCGTGGATATGGATGAACTCATCCGCACCATTCAGTGCGAACAACCGATAGTGACGGAAGTTGGTGGTGAAGGACAGTTGTCATCCCAGTTGATGTATTGGTTCGCATCGGCCAGGGAAACCAGCAATTCCCCATGGCTAGGGTGGTCGCAGCTGCTTGCGACGTTGGTTCGCCACGCGGAGCGGCTGCAGGAAAAAGCCTATGTGGCAGTTTTCGAGCTGGTCCCTC
This sequence comes from Marinobacter salsuginis, assembly GCF_009617755.1. Lineage (NCBI taxonomy): Bacteria > Pseudomonadati > Pseudomonadota > Gammaproteobacteria > Pseudomonadales > Marinobacteraceae > Marinobacter > Marinobacter salsuginis. The sequence continues at coordinate 103,094 of NZ_BGZH01000002.1, read as the reverse complement.
GCTGGCCCGATCCTTCCGAAGAGCGGGAGCCGGCTCCGATCGATGAATTCCAGAGAGCTCCTGTGGTTGTCACTGATTCCGCGTGGGTTGAGCTGGCGGAGGACGTTGCGATCAGTCTAGCGGCATCCCCGTCAGCCATGCTCTGGGTCCGGGGTGATCGGGGTTCGGGTAAAACAGCGTGGCTGCAATCACTGCTACCGACACTGGAACTCGATTATGTTGAGCTGGACCTCCGCCGTGAAGCGGAAATCATGGCCAGTGATCTTCCGGTTCTTCCAGAGCGCCGGGCGCAGGGCGAGACCGGTGAGGGTGCATCGCGCTGGCCGGTCCTTGTGCTGGACAATGTCTCACCCGCAGATCTCATTGCGCTGATGAATCTGCCCGATGGTTTGGCCTCTGAGTTGTTGCTGCAATGGGCCGGGCCGATTCTACTGCTGGGTCCCGGCGAGGCCGCCGACAGCAGTTCGGCCGCCACACTCCAGCATCGCCTGGGCCGTACCCTCGACATCTTTGCCATGCCGGCTTCCAGCGTTGTCCAACGGCAGGCTATTCTGACGGCACATCAGGCCGCCTTAGAGAAGCAATGGAATATCCAGATTCCTCGCTCCGTGATCCGGTTTGCGGCCTCTCGCCGAAGCCGTTGTGTGAGCACTCCCGGAGGAATGCTCCAATGGCTGGAGCGCTCGGCTGCCAGGCTCAATCTCTTTGCTCGAAGGGGCCCGGCCGAGGCGGTGGCCCTGTCCGGGCAGGAAGACACTCTGCGACGTCAGTCGCTGGTGGCCCTGGCCCGCAAGGAGCCTCTTGACGATATCGAAGCATCGCTGGGAGAGATACAGCTTCATCGGGTGGCGGCAGAGGTGGCCTGGCATGAGCGTAAGGCGGCCGGCACCTTGCGTCAGCTTTCTGCTGAAGATTTACGACAGGAACTGGAGCGCTGGGTTGCAGCGCGACCCGGGCCGGTTCACTATGTGCTGCATTGTAATCAGCAGGATGGAGATTCAGCGGGTGCAGGATCTGGAAATTTACATTCGTGATCTGGAACCGGGTGCGGTGTCAGGGTGGCTAGAGAATCACCTGGACGAACTGGAACTCGATGATGGTGAGGCGACACGCGTGATCAAGGGCGTTGGCCGCTACGAGGGCGAAAGACTTCGGATATCGCTTTATCCCGGAGCTTTCGGGAAACGATTTACGTCACTGGTTATTGAAGGCCCCAGGGTGCCCTGGAACAGTGATCTGGACTGCGCGCGCAGTGCCTGGCGTGCAATGGATACCGAGATTCGTTGCAGCCCGGGAGACTGGACAGAAGGGGAGCCTGTAGAGGATGAGAAATGGTGGCGATTGGACCACCGGGGCGAGCAACAGGTCGTCTGGAACTGAAAGAGGCAGCCCGTGGGCTGCCTCTCTTTTTAGCGGGCGATTCAGTCGCTCAGGATGGACACGTTGTCGGCCTGGAGGCCTTTGTCTGCTTCCACAACGTTAAAGCGTACCAGTTGACCCTGGCGCAGAACCCGGCGCCCGCGGCCACGAATGGCACGGAAGTGAACGAATACTTCATCACCACTGTCGCGCACGATGAAGCCGAAGCCTTTCTTGACGTTGAACCACTTTACGGTGCCTTCCTCGTTACCCTCAGGGCTGCTTTCGTCATAGCCGTCATCATCGTCATCGCGGCTCTGGCTGGGTGCACGGTTGCTCGACCGGGATGTTTGTTGCTTTTCGGCCGGTTTCTTGACTGACAACGCAATGGCCAGGAAGCCCGCAATGCCGAAAACGATCAGCGAGATAATGTAGGCTGCGATGCCACGGTTGCTACCCAGGGCTTCCACAAGTTGGCCCGCAGCGATCAGGCGAAGAGGCTCTGGGGTGAAAGACAGCAAAATGGCAAGCACCAGCGGTGCGGGAATGGCGATCAGGAGAGAAAAAAGGATCGCTTTGGATGGATTACGCATTGACTGAAATTTCTCCATTCTTGTAACGCTAACGATAAAAACCGGATATCGGGTAAAATCGCACATCCGGCCGGTGAAAACCGACAGTACCCCGAAAAACGGGCGCGCTGGCGGGCAAAAGCGGAATGATACCAGATTATCCCGAGCGCTGACCAAGCAGCGGGGAACGCAGTGTCATCGATCACATTCTAGAGAGATTTACCCAGGGGAGTCCCAATAGCTGATGAGCCAGAACGATCTGGAAACCCGACTGGATGAGCTGGAAACCCGGCTGGCCTTCCAGGATGACGTTATCAATACCCTGAGCGAGCAGGTGGCCAAGCAGGAAATGGATATCCGTGAACTGTGGGAAGCCAAGCGGTTGCTGCACAAGCAGCTGAAGGATGTTTCGCCGTCCAATATCAAGTCGGAGCAGGACGAAACACCTCCTCCTCATTACTGAAGATGGCGCAATAAAAAGGGTCAGGTGGAACCTTCACCTGACCCTTTTTTGTGGGATTCCGATTTTGACCTTTATGCCAGGAGTTCGATCAGAATCTGTTCGTAGATGTCCGACAGAGTGTTGAGATCCTCGGCTTTCACACATTCATCCACCTTGTGAATGGTGGCATTGATAGGGCCAAGTTCCACCACCTGTGCACCGGTTGGCGCGATGAAACGGCCATCGGACGTGCCGCCGGAGGTCGAAAGCTCGGTTTCCCGGCCGGTCACTGTGCGAATGGCGCTCTGGCTGGCGGATACGAGCGCTCCCTTGTCCGTGAGGAACGGACGGCCACTCAGGTGCCACTGCAGGTCGTATTTCAGGTTGTGGCGGTCCAGGATGGCTACCACCCGTTCTTCCAGACTCTCTGCGGTGTTTTCCGTGCAGTACCGGAAATTGAAATGCACGAGGCACTCACCGGGAATAATGTTGCTGCCCGTGCCCGCTTCCATTCTGGTGATCTGGAATGTGGTTGGCGGGAAGAAGTCGTTGCCGTTATCCCAGAACTCCTTTGCCAGCGCATCAAGAGCCGGAGCCACGGTATGAACCGGGTTCTCGGCCAGATGCGGGTAGGCAACATGGCCCTGAACGCCATGCACCGTCAGATAACCATGTAAGGAACCCCGGCGGCCGTTCTTGATCACGTCTCCCACTTCATGGGTGCTGGAGGGTTCGCCGATCAGGCACCAGTCAATCTTTTCGTTCCTGGCTTCGAGGGTTTCCACCACTTTCACGGTGCCGTGTTGGGCCGGGCCCTCTTCATCGCTGGTGATCAGCAGGGCAATGGAGCCCCGGTGGTCGGGGTATTTGGCCACGAATCGCTCACAGGCGGTTACGAAGGCCGCCAGGCTGCCCTTCATGTCGGCTGCGCCACGGCCCAGCAAATAGCCATCCCGGATGACCGGATCAAAGGGCGGGTGTGTCCAGTTCTTCTCCGGACCAGTCGGCACCACATCGGTATGGCCGGCAAAGGCCAGCACCGGCCCCTCTGAGCCCTTGCGGGCCCAGAGGTTATCGGTATCGCCAAATCTCAGGTTTTCGCCAGTGAAGCCCAGAGGTGCCAGCCGCGACATCATCAGTTCCTGGCAGCCGGCATCTTCGGGAGTGACGGACTGCCGGCGGATCAGGTCGATGGCAAGTTCTAGGGTCGGGGAATCAGTTGTTTGCATGCAGCTCTTCATTCAGCTCGATGGCAGACTTGTTGGTTTTGCACTCGACCGCGCCGGTCTGACTGTTGCGGCGGAACAGAAGATCCGGCTGGTTGGCCAGATCGCGAGCCTTGATAACCTCAACCAGCTCGTTGTTGTCGTCGAGCAGGGCAACCTTGGTTCCGGCGGTGATGTACAATCCGGCTTCCACTTTGCAGCGGTCGCCCAGCGGGATACCGATGCCGGCGTTGGCACCGATCAGGCAGTTCTCGCCAACCGCAATGATGATGTTGCCACCACCGGACAGGGTGCCCATGGTGGAGCAGCCACCGCCCAGGTCGGAGCCCTTGCCAACCATAACGCCGGCGGAGATGCGGCCCTCGATCATGCTGGTGCCTTCGGTGCCGGCGTTGAAGTTGATGAAGCCTTCGTGCATGACGGTTGTACCTTCACCAACATAGGCGCCAAGACGGACCCGAGCAGTGTCGGCAATGCGAACACCCTTCGGTACCACATAATCTGTCATCTGCGGGAATTTATCGACGGACTTGACTTCCAATGTGCGGCCTTCGAGGCGGGCCTGTAACTGACGATCGGAGAGCTCGTTCAGGTCGATTGCGCCCTCGTTGGTCCAGGCCAGGTTGGGCAGCAGGCCAAAGATACCATCGAGCTTCAGACCATGGGGTTTCGCCATGCGGTGGGAAATCAGGTGAAGCTTGAGGTAAACCTCGGGCGTGCTGGAAGCTGTGTCATCGGTTTCCAGTACCGTAACAACGACCGGGCGTTTGCTGTCGGCCGCTTTGTCCGCCAGGGTTGCCTGGTCGGTCTGGCCAATTTGTCGCAGAGCATTGGCTAGCTGGCTGAGCTGTTCGGCGGTCGCGCTGATCGCCTGGTTGCCGCCCTTGTATTCCAGGACATTGGAGATGACGTCCATCAGGGTGTTATCGGGTGTCATGACCGGCTGCTGGTAAAAGACTTCCAGCCACTCGCCCTGGTTGTTCTGGGTGCCGATACCGATACCGAATGCAAAGCTCATCTGATGGTTGCTCCTGTTCTGAATGTTGGGGTAAGAAGTTCGCGCCTTCCGACTCCGGAGTTAAAATTTGGATCTGTTGCCCTGAGATTCAGGCCAGCCATGCAGCCCATTCGTCTGCATTGAAACCCACGCGCACCTCATTGCCGTTTTCCACGACAGGGCGCTTAATGATGGACGGATTTTCCAGCATGATCGCGTGAGCACTTTGGGCGCTAATGGTATCACGAACCTCCTCGGGAAGTTTGCGCCACGTGGTGCCACGGCGGTTCAACAGGCTTTCCCAGCCAACGGCGCTCTCCCATTTGGATAGCAGATCGTCGTCCAGACCGTCTTTCTTGAAGTCGTGGAACTGGTAGTCAACGCCTTGCTCATCCAGCCACTTGCGGGCTTTCTTCACCGTGTCACAATTTTTGATGCCATACAGTTTCATGTCTGGTTCGCCTTAACAAATTCAACAATCCGGTGTGCCGCCTCGACGCATTCTTCCACCGGCGCAACCAGGGCCATCCGGACCCGGTTTTCTCCGGGGTTGTGGCCATCCACCGTGCGAGAGAGGTAGCGCCCGGGAAGGACGTGGACGTTCTGCTGGGCGGAGAGTTCCCTGGCAAAGGTTTCGTCGTCCATCGGTGTTTCCGGCCACAGGTAAAAGCCGGCGTCCGGGAAATCCACCTCCATGACTTCTCTGAGAATGGGCACTACGGCCTCGAACTTGGCGCGGTAGGCTGCACGGTTCTCCCGAACGTGGTCCTCATCGCTCCAGGCAGCAATGCTGGCCAACTGGTTATGGATGGGCATGGCGCAGCCATGGTAGGTGCGATACTTCAGATAGCCCTCGAGAATGCGAGCGTCACCGGCGACAAAACCGGACCGAAGGCCGGGCAGGTTGCTGCGCTTTGAGAGGCTGTGAAATACCACGCAACGGCGGTAGTCATCACGACCAATGGCGGCGCAGGTTTGCAGCAGGCCCTCCGGCGGGTTGCTCTCGTCGGGGTACAGCTCGGAATAGCATTCGTCGGAGGCGACGATGAAGTCGTGTTGGTCGGCGAGGGCAATAACCCTGGCCAATGTTTCCCGTGGAATCACCGCGCCACTTGGGTTGCCCGGTGAACACAGGAACAATACCTGACAATCCCGCCAGACGGATTCCGGCACTGCCTCAAAGTCCGGAATAAAGCCGTTGGAGCCGTCGCAGGGAAGGTACACCGGCGTGGCGCCGGCCAGGAACGCAGCACCTTCATAGACCTGATAAAACGGGTTTGGGCTGACCACGGTGGCGGGTTTGCTGGCATCCACCACAGCCTGGACCAGGGAAAAGATGGCTTCGCGCGTACCGTTCACCGGTACGATGTTTTTCGCCGGACTCAGGCTGTCGGCTTTCAGTTGGAATCGTTGGGTTGCCCAGTGACTGATGGCCTCGCGAAGTTCATCCGTACCCCGGGTGGTCGGGTAATTGGCAAGCTTGTCCAGGTTGTTCGCAATTACCTCTTTGACGAATTCCGGGGAGGGGTGCTTCGGCTCGCCGATCCCGAGAGAGATGGGTCGGAGATGATCAGGCACGCTAATGCCGGCCTTCAGTTTGGCCAGTTTTTCAAACGGGTAGGGGTGGAGTCTGTCCAGATTGGGATTCATTGAATGTCGTCCAGCATTTTGCAGAGATCTTGCTGCAGGGCCTGGCATACGGCCGGGTCCCGGATGGGTTCGCCGTGTTCGTCGGTGACGAAGAAAACGTCCTCTACGCGCTCGCCCAGGGTGGCAATCTTGGCGTTGGTCAATCGTACCCGATGCTCCAGCAACACCTGGCCGACTCGCGCCAGCAGGCCGGGCCGGTCAGGGGTGATCACTTCCATTACGGTGCGCTGGTTGATGGTGTCGTTAGAGAACGTCACCTCCGTCGGGAAGGCGAAATGTTTCAGTTGCCTTGGTGTGCGCCGGTGGATGATATCCGGGTAGTCTTCCGGGTCATCCAGCTCTTCAATCAGGCGTAAACGCACCCGTTCCTTGCGAGCGGGGTCGATTCCAAGAGGCTGGCCCTTTTCATCCAGCACCACGTAGGAGCTGATCGAGTAGGGACCCTCACTGGAGCTGATACGGGCGTCCACGATGTTCAGGTTCAGCTGCTCAAGCACCGCAGTGGTTGCCGCAAACAGGGCAACCCGGTCCTTCATGTAAATAATGATCTGGGAATAGCCATCCGTGGGTCCGCCCCGAGTGTCGCGAATAAGCACCAGTGGGTCGGGGTTGTTGCCGTGACGGACAATGGCGGCTGTCTGCCAGGCAATATCAACGGTTGAGTCCTGGAGAAAATAATCCTCATCCACGGTGTCCCAGATAACATCGATCTGCTCATCCGTCATATTCTGGGCGTGCAGGATCTCGCGTGCTTCAGATTGGGTGGCGCGCACCCATTCTTGCCGGTCGATGGGGTTTTCCGTGCCCCGGCGCAGGGCCCGTTTGGCCTCGATATACAGTTGGCGTAACAGAGAGGCGCGCCAGGTGTTCCAGAGTTTTGGGTTGGTTGCGCTGATATCGCATACGGTCAGCACATAGAGATAATCGAGGTGCGCCTGGCTCGGTACCGCCCTGGCAAAGGCATGAATGATGTCCGGGTCAGATATGTCTTTGCGCTGCGCGGTCATGGACATCAGCAGGTGGTTTTCCACGAGCCACGAGATCAGCTGTGTGTCCCGCTCACTCAGATGATGCCTGTGGCAGAAAGCCTCGGCATCCATGGCGCCCAGTTCCGAATGGTCACCGCCCCGTCCTTTGGCAACATCATGGTATATGCCCGCAATATAAAGGGTTTCCAGCTTTGGTAACCGATGGATCAGGCGAGAGGCCAGGGGGTATTCGTCCCTCGCCTCGGTGCCGCTCAGCCGAACCATGTTGCGGATGACGCGCATGGTGTGGGCGTCCACGGTGTAAATGTGAAAAAGGTCGTGCTGCATCTGGCCGATAATCTGGCCGAATTCCGGGAGGTACCGGCCGAGCACGTTGTACTTCTTCATGGCGGACAGGGTCTGATCCAGCGCATGGGGCGTTCTGAGCAGCTCCATGAACAAAGTGGTCACAGCCAGATCGGAGCGGAACGCATCGTCAATCAGGTGGCGGTGCGCCCGCAGAGAGCGGATGGTGGTCGCGCGAATGCCCTTGATTTCCGGATGCTGGGCCATCAGCACGAAAATTTCCATGATGGCGTAAGGCGCGTAGGCAAAAACCTGGTTGTTAACCGCTTCGATATAATAGTTGCGAATCTGGAAGCGTTTGTTGATCGGCCGGATGGCGTCTTCGGACGCGCTGCCGAGAATGGCCTCGTCATAATACTGCAGGATCACGTCGGTCAGCTCGGCGAGGGCCAGGACCGTTCGATAGTAGGACTGCATCATAAGTTCAACGCCGAGCCGTTTGCCTTCGTCCTTGTAGCCTAGCATCTGGGCAAGGGCACGTTGGTGGTCGAACAACAGGCGGTTCTCATTCCGGTCGGCCAGCAGTTGCAAACCATAGCGCAGTTGCCACAGGAAGGTTTCACCCTGGAAAAGAATCTGATGCTCTTCCTCGGTGAGAATGCTGAATCGCGTCAGGTCTGCAATGTTCTGCAGTCCAAAGTGGCGTTTGGTAATCCAGCCAATGGTCTGTATGTCCCGCAGGGCGCCCGGGGAGCCTTTAACGTTGGGCTCAAGGTTGTATTCGGTATCGCCGTATTTCTGGTGCCGTTGCTGCTGCTCTTCGCGCTTTGCGATGAAGTAGTTGCGATCGGTGCTGACATCGTCGGAGTACACCTGCTCGCTGAGGTCCGAGCGCAGCTCATCCGGGCCGGCGATGGTGCGGGTTTCGAGCAGGTTGGTGAGTATGGTGATGTCTTCACGGGCGGCCGTTTTGCTTTCTTCAATGCTGCGAACGCTGTGACCGATATCCAGTCGCAAATCCCAGAGAAGCGTAACAAAGGCCCCCAGATCATCGTGCCAGCTGTCCTCGATACCATTGCGAGTCAGTATGAGCAAGTCAATGTCTGAGTGGGGGTGAAGCTCACCGCGCCCGTAGCCGCCGACAGCCACCAGGGCAATATCCGGCGAGCCGGAAAAAGGATAACGGTTCCAGATTAGCCTCAGAACGGTATCGACGGTGTCGGCCCGGGAGTGGACAAGGGCGCGGACATCGGCTCCCTGCCGGAAGGCCTCGGCATCTGCGTTATACCTTCCCTCTAACAGTTCCCGGGCCGCCTTGACGGGAGAGGGGGCGTTACTGATGCGGGATTCCAGCTCGCTTTGGTCCACTTAGAAGGACTCTTCCTTTCGCTTGGTCAAAACCTCATGGCCGTCAGCAGTCACAAGGATGGTGTGCTCCCATTGTGCAGAGAGCTTGTGGTCCTTGGTAACCACTGTCCAGCCGTCCGGCAGAAGTTTGGTCTGGTACTTGCCCTGGTTGATCATCGGCTCGATGGTGAAGGTCATGCCCTCCTGAAGCTCCAGGCCGGTGCCGGGTTTGCCGTAATGCATAACCTGCGGCTCTTCGTGAAATACCGCGCCGATGCCATGGCCGCAATAATCGCGAACCACAGAGTATCGGTGTTTCTCGGCGTGTTGCTGAATGACGTGGCCAATATCTCCCAGGCGGGTTCCCGGCTTAACCAGCTCGATGCCTTTATAGAGGCACTCCTGGGTAATCTGGATCAGGCGCTCTGTGCCCGGTTTGGGCTTGCCGACGATCCACATCTTACTGGTATCACCGTGGTAGCCATCCTTTATTACGGTGACATCGATATTTAGGATGTCTCCGTCCTTGAGTATTTTCTTCTCTGACGGGATGCCGTGGCAGATCACGTGGTTAACCGAGGTACAGATGGACTTCGGAAATCCTTTATAGTTGAGCGGCGCCGGAATGCACTTTTGCTCGTTAACAATATAGTCGTGGCAAATCCGGTCGAGCTCTTCAGTGGAAACGCCCGGTTTGACGTAATCGCCAATCATCTCGAGCACTTCGGCCGCCAAACGGCCAGCGACGCGCATCTTTTCGATTTCTTCCGGAGTCTTGATCGATACCTGCATTGGGTTTCCCGTTGATTTGTATCAAACCGGCATTTTAAGGGCCCTGCGGCCCGGGTACAAGGAAGCCGGTCGTCAAAAATAATGGCGTTTACCGGCTCGAATATGGTATAAACGCGCCCGCTGGAAACGAATCCGGCAAATTCACACACGTGTCGGCACGTTATCCCAGGGTGCCTGCTCCTGCTTTATAAGGAGCCAGGTTGGGGTAATCGGATACGTGGAGGACTAACCCGAAGCTAAAAAGGTAACTATCATGGCTCAGGTAAATATGCGTGACCTGCTGAAGGCAGGTGCTCACTTCGGTCACCAGACCCGCTACTGGAACCCGAAAATGTCGAAGTTCATCTTCGGCGCCCGTAACAAGATTCATATCATCAACCTTGAGCAGACTGTTCCTGCCATGAACGATGCGCTGAAGTTCGTTCAGCAGCTGGCAGAGAACAAGAACAAGATCCTGTTCGTTGGTACCAAGCGTGCCGCGGCCAAGATCATCAAGGAAGAAGCCGAGCGTGCCGGTCAGCCGTTCGTTAACCATCGCTGGCTCGGTGGCATGCTGACCAACTACAAGACCATCCGTCAGTCTATCCGTCGCTACCGTGATCTGGAAACCCAGAGCCAGGACGGTACTTTCGACAAGCTGACCAAGAAAGAAGCCCTGGATCGCACCCGCGAAATGGACCGCCTCGAGCGTTCCATTGGTGGTATCAAGGACATGGGTGGTCTGCCGGACGCGATGTTCGTGATCGACGTTGACCACGAGCGTATCGCTATCAAGGAAGCCAACAAGCTGGGCATTCCTGTTATCGGCGTTGTGGATACCAACAGTGATCCGGACGGTGTTGATTACGTGATTCCGGGCAACGATGACGCCATTCGCGCGATCCAGATTTACGTGAAAGCCGTTGCTGATACCTGCATCGAAGCGGCCCAGTCTGCCGGTGCCGGCGCTGACGAGTTTGTTGAGGTCAGCGAAGACGCCGAAGGCGCTGCTCCAGCCGCTGAGTAAGGCTTTATCTTCACGTTTGAGATGTAAGGTGTGCCCAGGGTTGCCTCGGGCACACCTCCCCACCGAATTCGGAACAGTTGAGAGGATTGAACATGGCTGCAATTACCGCTGCAATGGTCAAAGAGCTGCGTGAGCGTACCGGCCTTGGCATGATGGAGTGCAAGAAGGCGCTCGTTGAAGCCGAAGGCAGTGTAGACGCCGCAATCGAAGAACTGCGTAAGTCTTCCGGTCTGAAAGCTGCCAAGAAAGCCGGCCGTACCGCCGCTGAAGGCGCTTCACTGATCAAGATTTCTGACGACAACACCGTTGCGTACATTCTGGAAGTGAACTCCGAGACAGACTTCGTGGCTCGCGATGACAACTTCCTGAACTTTGCCAACGATGTCCTGAACGTTGCCTTCGAAAAAGGCGAAACTGACGTAGCCAAGCTGATGGAAGGCGATCTGGAAGCCAAGCGTGAAGCGCTGGTTCAGAAGATCGGCGAAAACATCACTGTTCGCCGCATCGTGAAAGTTGAAGGCCCGGTTGTTGGTGGCTATGTCCACAGCAACAACAAGATTGCTTCTGTTGTTGCCCTGACTGCCGGCGACCCTGAAGTTGCCCGTGATATTGCCATGCACGCAGCTGCGGTTAACCCGCGTGTTGGCAAGCCGGAAGACATGCCGGCAGAAGAGCTTGAAAAAGAGAAAGAAGTCATCAAGGCCCAGCCGGATATGGAAGGCAAACCTGCCGAGATCGTCGAGAAGATGATGGGCGGCCGCATCAAGAAGTTCCTCAAGGAAAACAGCCTTGTTGAGCAGCCTTTCGTCAAGAACCCGGATCAGACCGTGGGCGAGCTGATCAAGTCCAACGGTGGCGAGCTGGTTGGCTTCGTGCGCCTGGAAGTGGGTGAAGGCATTGAGAAGGAAGAAGTGGACTTTGCTGCCGAGGTTGCTGCTGCAGCCGGCACAGGCAAGGCCTGATCCTTCGTTTGATGCAGCAGGCGCTCTGCCTCTGCATCACCTGAGTCTGCCACGTTAGCCGGAAATTTCCGGCTCTCGTGGCGGGCTTGTATCTGAGATACCCCTTTTTTGAGGAGTATGTCAGATACAAGCCTGCAACGGGTATCACGCCGGATAGCAGCCAACAGACGACAAGGGGATCATCATGCCGACATCATCGAAAACCCAGCCCAGATACAAGCGTGTTCTGCTCAAGCTCAGTGGCGAAGCCCTGATGGGTGAGCACGATTTCGGTATTGATCCCAAAGTTCTTGACCGCATGGCACTGGAAATCGGTGCGCTGATTGGTATTGGCGTACAGGTTGGTCTGGTGATTGGTGGCGGTAACCTGTTCCGTGGAGCAGCCCTGAATGCTGCGGGCATGGACCGGGTGACCGGCGACCATATGGGTATGCTGGCCACGGTCATGAACGGTCTGGCGATGCGTGACGCTCTGGAGCGCTCCAACATCCGTACCCGCGTAATGTCGGCAATCCCGATGAGTGGGATCGTCGAGCACTACGACAGACGCCGAGCAGTCAGGGATCTCAAGGACGGCGATGTCGTGATTTTCTGTGCCGGTACCGGCAACCCCTTCTTCACGACAGACTCTGCTGCTTGTCTGCGTGGTATTGAAATCGAGGCGGATGCCGTGCTCAAAGCCACCAAGGTGGATGGCGTATACTCAGCGGATCCGCACCTGGATAGCAGTGCAGAGAAATACGACTACCTCACCTATGATGAGGTTCTGGACAAGAAGTTGGGCGTGATGGATCTGACAGCCATCTGTCTCGCCCGTGATCACGGCATGCCGCTGCGGGTGTTCGATATGAACCGTGCAGGCGCGCTGACTCGCATCGTAACCGGCGAGAAAGAAGGTACACTGATCGAATAAAACGCTGTCCAGGCCCCATGGGAGTTTGGGGCCATAGTGCAAAAAGACATGACGAACGAATTGAGGATGCTGAAGTGATTAACGACATCAAAGCAGAAGCCGAAAAGAAGATGAAGAAGAGCCTGGAGTCCCTGAACAATGCGTTTAACAAGATTCGCACTGGTCGGGCCCATCCTTCTATCCTGGATAGCGTCACCGTGAACTATTACGGCCAGGAGACGCCGCTGAAACAGGTGGCAAGTGTCAACGTCGAGGATAACCGGACTCTGACGGTCTCTCCCTGGGAGAAGAACCTGATGCCGACCATCGAGAAGGCGATCATGGCGTCAGACCTTGGTCTGAACCCGGCTACCAGTGGCGATATCATTCGGATTCCAATGCCGATGCTGACTGAAGAAACCCGTAAGGAAATGGTCAAGCAGGCAAAAGCGGACGCCGAGCACGGTCGTGTTTCCATCCGCAACGCACGTCGGGATGCCAACAGCATGATCAAGGATCTGTTGAAGGAAAAGGAAATTACTGAAGACGACGAGCGCAAGGGCGAGGATGAGATCCAGAAGTTGACCGACCGCTACATTGCGGAAGTCGAGAAGATGCTCAAGGCCAAAGAAGAGGACCTGATGGCGGTTTAACCGTTCGGGTTCACTTGCAAGCGAATTGAAAGGCCGCGGCAATCAAGCGCTTCGGCCGCACAGGGGATTTCATGACGGGAACTGTATCCGCAGAGATTCCGGTGTCGGCAGACAGCCGACCCCGGCATGTGGCCATCATCATGGACGGGAATAATCGATGGGCCAAGGCCCGTCGTCTCAAGGGAGTGGCTGGCCACAAGGCCGGAGTGGATGCGGTCAGGGCAGTGGTAGAAACCTGCGCCCGCGAAGGTGTGGAAGTTCTCACTCTGTTTGCCTTTTCCAGTGAAAACTGGCGGCGCCCCAAGGACGAAGTGTCGGCCCTGATGAAGCTGTTCCTGTTCGCGCTCGAGCGCGAAGTGCGGAAGCTTCATCGTAACGACATCCGGTTGCGCATAATTGGTGACCGGTCCGCCTTCAGTTCTGCGCTTCGCGAACATATGGAAGCGGCGGAGGAGCTGACCCGCAACAACACCCGGATGACGCTCGTGATTGCAGCGAACTACGGCGGACACTGGGATATCACTCAGGCCACGCGCAAGGTGGCGGAACAAGTGCGTGTCGGGCATTTGGCGCCATCCGATATTACCGATGACCTGATCCAGCAGCACCTCAGTATTGGTGACCTGCCAATGCCTGATCTGATGATTCGCACGGCCGGTGAGCAGAGAATCAGCAACTTCATGCTGTGGCACCTGGCTTACACAGAGCTTTACTTTTCTCCGGTGTATTGGCCTGATTTTCAGCAGGAAGAGATGCTCAAGGCCCTGCAGGCATATGCCGGTCGACAGCGTCGTTTTGGCCAGACAGATGATCAGATAGCGGCCAAGGCTCTACAACAATAACGAACGATAGCGACGTTAACCGTGTTAAAAACCCGAATTATCACCGCATTGATTCTCGCCCCGATCGCCATCGGCGGGATCTTCTTTCTCCCTCCGCTGGGGTTTGCTCTCTTCACAGGTGCCATCATCTCTATAGGTGCCTGGGAGTGGGCAAATATGTCTGGCATTGGGCATCCTGCTGGTCGGATCGGTTATGCGCTGCTAACCGCCCTGATTCTATACGGGCTTCTCAACGTGCCGTTTGTGGCGGTGCTCTGGCTGGCGCTGTTCTGGTGGGGCATCTGTTTTCTTCTGGTTCGCAGTTACCCCGCAGGGTCTGATAAATGGGGCAGTCTGCCGGTCAGAGCCGTAATGGGGCTGTTCGTGCTGGTGCCCGCCTGGGTTGGCCTGAATCACCTGCGTACCGGTGGCTTCCAGTTTGGCGACAGCAGCAACAACCTGCTGCTCATTCTTTACGTGTTCTGCGTGGTCTGGGTTGCTGATATCGGTGCTTACTTTGCCGGTCGGGCGTTTGGAAAAGCAAAGTTGGCACCCCGGGTCAGCCCCGGTAAGTCCTGGGCGGGTGTCTGGGGTGGTCTGGTGGCCGTGGGAGCCTTTGCTCTTGTGGTGAGTTTTCTGGCTTCAGCAGGGGCAGGACAGACACTGCTCCTGATTGTTGCCAGTCTCGCCACCGGCCTGGTTTCGGTGTTGGGTGATTTGCTGGAAAGCATGCTCAAGCGGCATCGGGGCATCAAGGACAGTAGTCAGTTGCTACCCGGCCATGGCGGGATTATGGATCGGATTGATAGTCTGACAGCGGCGATTCCGGTTTTTGCTCTCATCATTACCCAACTTGGTTGGCTCACAACCGGGCACTGGTGACTATGGCAACCCGCTCTATCAGCATTCTCGGAGCCACGGGCTCCATTGGCCTCAGCACCCTGGATGTTGTTCGAAGGCACCCGGAACGTTTCTCGGTTTATGCATTAACCGCCAGCACCCGCGCTGAGGAACTGGCTGTATTGTGCCGGGAATTCCGTCCCAAGGTGGCCGTCATGGCCGATCCAGAGGCTGCCAATATGCTCTCCGAGCTGCTGGCAGACTTGCCGGACACCGAGGTGCTCGCCGGCCTGGATGGGTTGTGTCAGGCAGCCTCGGCGCCTGACGTTGATACCGTGATGGCAGCCATTGTTGGCGCGGCGGGATTATCGCCTACGCTTTCAGCGGTAAGGGCAGGGAAGCGGGTGCTGCTTGCCAATAAAGAAGCCCTGGTGATGTCCGGGAAATTGTTCATGGACGCCGTGACCGAGGCCGGTGCCGAACTGCTGCCGATCGATTCCGAGCACAACGCGATTTTCCAGTGCATGCCGGCAGACAAGATCCGGGATCCTGCTGGTGCCGGTATTACGAGGATCTTGCTGACAGCCTCCGGTGGCCCCTTCCGCGAGCACTCTGCTGAAGATCTCCGGTCGGTAACTCCGGCCCAGGCGTGTGCCCACCCCAACTGGTCCATGGGCCAAAAGATTTCCGTAGACTCAGCCACCTTGATGAACAAGGGCCTGGAGCTGATTGAAGCCTGCTGGCTTTTCAACACAACACCTCAGAAAGTCGAGGTGCATGTTCATCCAGAGAGTATCATCCACTCCATGGTGGAATATGCCGATGGATCCGTGTTGGCACAGCTTGGCAGTCCGGATATGAGAACGCCGATTGCCAACGGCCTGGCCTGGCCCGAGCGCATTGATGCCGGAGTTGCCCCCCTGGATCTGTTCGCTATCGGGCGTTTTCACTTCGAACGCCCGGATCTGGGGCGTTTCCCCTGTCTGCGCCTTGCTGCGGAAGCTTTCGAGGCGGGCGGCACTGCACCGGCGGTTCTGAATGCGGCCAATGAAGTGGCGGTTGCCGCTTTTCTCGACGGTACCCTGTGTTTTTCGGATATCCCCGTTATCATAGAGCGAACGCTCGCTGCGACCGCAGTAGAGCCAGCAGACAGCTTTGAGATCATTTTTGCCAAGGATAAAGAGGCACGGGGTCGTGCGCGGGAACAGATAGGTCTGTTAACTGTCTGATAGTCGCAGCCGTAGGCTGCCCGGCTGAAGCCATTCAATCAGGAACGCTATGCAGATTATTGAAACCGTCCTCGCACTCGCGCTTACCCTCGGCATCCTCGTGACCTTGCACGAATACGGTCATTTCTGGGTGGCCCGGCGGTGCGGGGTAAAAGTGCTCCGATTCTCGGTGGGTTTCGGGAAACCCATGTTTTCCTGGTATGACAAGCATGGAACCGAGTTCGCGGTTGCGGCCATTCCACTGGGCGGCTACGTCAAGATGCTTGATGAGCGAGAGGGGCCGGTACCCGAGGAACTCCGAGACCAGGCCTTCACGTCCAAGCCGCCCGGCCAACGTATTGCCATTGCCGCGGCTGGCCCCGTAGCCAATTTCATATTTGCCATTTTTGCTTACTGGCTATTAAGCGTGGTTGGCGTTACCCATGTTGCGCCCATTGTTGGCCAGATTGCCGACGAGAGCGTGGCCGAGCGGGTGGGGCTGCAGGAAGGCATGGAGATTCACGCCGTGGATGGCCATCGGGTCAGTTCCTGGCGTGATGTGAACATGCGCATCCTCGAGCGGACTGGCGAGCATGGTTCGATCTCCATGGAGGTGTCCGAGGATGGCGCCCGGGGAACCGTCAGCGGTGAGCTTTCAGGATGGGGCCTGAGTGATGATACGCCCAACCCGCTGGCTGAGTTTGGCATCACGCCATGGCGGCCTGCTGTGCCGCCTGTATTGGGTCAGATTTCCGAGGGTGGGCGTGCAGAGGCAGCCGGGTTGCAGCCCGGAGATCGCATCGTTGCCGTGAATGGCGAGGCGATCGGCAGCTGGTTTGAGCTGGTAGAGTTCATTCGCAACGCTCCGGAGCAGACACTTCAGGTCACTGTGGAGCGCAACGGCTCGGAACAATCCCTGAGCGTGACCCCGGAAGCAAGGACCGAGGAAAGTGGCGAGTCGATCGGTTTCGTCGGGGCAGGTGTGGAGGCGATCTCGTGGCCAGAGGAAGTTCTGCGGGATGTCAGCTACGGTCCGTTCGCTGCCATCCCGGTAGCCCTCAGCGAAACCTGGGCGGACACCCGTCTTACGCTCGTGGCCATCAAGAAAATGGTCACCGGACTGTTGTCGCCCACAAACCTCAGTGGTCCGATAACCATTGCCCGGGTTGCAGAGGCCAGCGTCAGCTCCGGATTCGAAGATTTCGTGCGTTTTCTTGCTTATCTGAGCGTAAGTCTGGGCATTTTGAACCTTCTGCCTGTACCGGTACTGGATGGTGGTCATATCGTTTACTACACCATCGAAGCCCTCCGGGGAAAGCCGCTTTCCGAGCAGGCTCAAGCGTTTGGATTACGAATTGGTATGGCAATGATCCTCACATTAATGGTGTTTGCTCTTTACAACGACCTGATGCGGTTGTGAGAATTGCGAGCTCTTTACGCGCATTAACCAGGCGAAATATTTGAATGAGACGTTCTCTTCTAAGTGTAGCCGTTGGCCTCGCTGTGGCCGTGTCCGGCATGAAGCCAGCACTTGCTGATCAGTTCACTGTTGCGGATATTGAGGTTGAAGGCCTGCAGAGGGTATCTGCGGGTACTGTTTTTTCTGCGTTCCCTGTCAATATTGGTGAACAGGTGGACGAGACCGAGCTGGCTGATGCGATCAAGTCGCTGTTCCGGACCGGGCTTTTTACCGACATTGAGGCCAGCCGGGAAGCTGGTGTACTCATTCTGACGGTTCGAGAGCGTCCCTCCATCAGTGATATCGAGATCGAGGGCAATAAGAACATTGAAACCGAGATGTTGATGGACGCGCTGGCAGGGGCCGGGCTTCAGGAAGGCCAGGTGTTCCGGCGTGCGACCCTCGAACGTCTGGAGCTTGAAATACTGCGCTCATACATTGCTCAGGGCCGCTACAATGCCCGGGTAAAGGCAACAGCGGAAGAGCTTCCGAGAAACCGGGTTTCGATTCGTCTGGATATCAATGAAGGTTCTGTTGCCGCCATTCACCACATCAATCTCATTGGCAACCGGGATTTCACCGACGAGGAGCTGCAGGATCTGTTCGAGCTGCAAACCACGAGCTGGTGGAACTCGATAACCAACGCGGACAAATACGCCAGAGAACGTCTGAGCGGCGATCTGGAGTCGCTTCGGTCATTCTATCTTGATCGGGGCTATCTCGATTTCAACGTCGAGTCCAGCCAAGTGTCCATCTCTCCGGACAAGCAAAAAGTCTTCATCGCGATTGCTGTAAATGAAGGTCCCCAGTACACCATTTCCGAAATCAACCTTCGCGGTGAGCTCATCGTGGGTGAGGAGGAATTGCGCTCGCTGATTCCGGTCGAGGAAGGTGATGTATTCTCCCGGTCCCGCATGACAGCAATTTCCGAATCCCTGGCATTCCGGCTTGGCCGTGAGGGCTATGCCTTTGCCAACGTCAATGCCGTTCCGGAGCCGGGCGAAAACAACACAGCCGCAGTCACGTTTTTTGTGGAGCCTGGCAAGCGGGCCTACGTGCGAAGAATCAATTTCGATGGCAACGTGTCTACACGCGATGATGTCCTGCGCCAGGAAATGACGCAAATGGAGGGCGGTGTTGCGTCTTCCGACCGAATCGAGTTCTCCAAGACCAAGTTGGAACGTCTTGGCTTCTTCCAGACTGTTAACGTGGACACCGTCCCGGTACCTGGCACCGACGACCTGGTGGACGTCAATTATTCCGTTGAGGAGCAGCCAACAGGCAGCCTTTCGGCCTCCATTGGCTTTTCCCAGGATTCCGGTGTGATTCTCGGTGCCAATGTCTCTGAGAATAACTTCTTTGGTACCGGTAAGCGGGTATCCTTCGGCGTGAATGTCAGTGACTCCATCAAGAGCGCAAACATCTCCTATCTGGACCCTTACTACACCGTTGATGGCGTGAGCCGCGGGTTCAGTGTATTCGCCCGGGAGACTGACTACGAAGAGGAAGATATTTCCTCGTTCCTGCTGGATGAGTACGGTGGCCGCGTTACCTTCGGCTACCCCACGGACAGTATTACCCGCCTGAATTTTGGTGCCGGTGTCACTCAGTCGAATCTGAAGGAAGGCCTCTTTACGTCACAGGAGGTGAGTGAATTCATTGATGAGGAAGGCGACTCGTTCACCAACTTTTTCCTGTTCGGAAGCTGGCGTCGCAGTACTCTGAACCGTGGCGTGTTGCCGACTGATGGTTACAGCCACTCACTGTCCCTGGATGTGGCGGTGCCGGGTAGTGATCTGACTTTCTACAAAGCTACCCACAAAACGGATTTCTACTACCCTGTGACCGATAATAATCGCTGGGTCTTCCGGGCACGGTCAGAGATCGGCTACGGCGATGGCTATGGTGATCGCAGCCAGATGCCGTTCTACGAGCACTTCTACACCGGTGGTTATGGTTCGGTTCGTGGATACGAAGCCAACTCGCTGGGGCTCAGGGCAACGAATAACGTAAACGACCTTTCGGATCCGGATCCGTTTGGCGGCAACCTTTTGACCGAGGGTGGTCTGGAACTGATCTTCCCGACGCCGTTTGCTGGCGATACCCGCTCAATGAGAACGGCATTCTTCCTGGATGCCGGCCAGGTGTTTGATACAGCCAGGGGGTTCGATCCGGAACTGAGCGAAATCAGGATGGCAGCCGGTGTCGGCTTCCAGTGGATAACGGCTGTTGGCCCATTGGCATTCAGTCTCGCTTACCCTCTGAACGACAAAGCTGGCGACGACACACAGGTGTTCCAGTTCTCGCTGGGCCAGACCTTCTAAAGCATGGATAATAATAATCGACGGATGAAAATCAGGAGAAAACCAATGTCCCGATTTGTTTTGATGTTCGCTGCTGTGATTATGGCGTTTTCATTCCCGGCGATGGCCGAAACCCGGATTGGTGTAGTCGATCTGCGTCAGGCACTGTTCTCGTCTGACGATGCCAAGACATTCAGCGAATCCCTTCAGAAGGATTTTGCCGGGGACGAAGCCCGCGTCCGTGAAGCCCAGGAAGCAGCTCGCAAGCTCCAGGAACGCCTTGAGAAGGATGGAGCCATGATGAACGAGAGCGAGCGTAACAAGCTGGCGGGAGAGTTCCAGGAGAAGGTAAAGGAGTTCAACTTTCTCAAGCAGCGGTTGGATTCAACAGTGAACCAGCGCAAGCAGGCGTTTCTGGAGCAGGCTCGTCCCGAGGTGGACGCAGCGGTCAAGGAGCTTCTTGAGGAGAACAACCTCGACCTTATCCTGCCAAGCGAAGCAGTTGTCTATGTAAAGCCTGAAATGAACCTGACCTCTCAGCTTCTTGAAAAACTGAACCGTTAATCTGTGACGGGCACCCCGGTGCCCTGATCGTTGCTTGGGAGTTCGCAATGACAGAAAGGTCCTATCGCCTTGGGGAAATTGCCAATGCCCTTGGTGCGGAGCTACGGGGTGACCCTGATGTAAAGGTTTCGGGTCTGGCGACGTTGCAGGCGGCTGGTCCCGGTCAGATCAGCTTCCTGGCGAATCCGTCCTATGGCAAATATCTGCCAGACACGCGTGCTTCGGCCGTTATTGTTGCACCTGCCTCGGCGAAAGAGGCTCCGACCAACGCCCTGTTACTGGACAATCCATATCTCGGATATGCCCGGTTGAGCCACTGGTTTGACCCCGCCCCCGTTGCTTCGCCCGGCATTCACCCGTCCGCAGTAGTAGACCCGTCAGCGACCATCGCTGAGGATGCCAGCATAGGCCCGAATGTGGTGGTGGAAGCCGGGGCAGATATTGGTGAGAGGGTTGTTGTTGGAGCCGGCTCGATTGTTGGAGCCCGCGCCAGAATCGGAGCCCGGACTCTGATTCGGCCCCGGGTGACTCTGGCTCACGACGTGGTGATTGGCGAACGTTGCCACATACTCAGCGGTGCTGTGATAGGCTCCGACGGTTTTGGTTTCGCGAACGAGAAGGGCGTTTGGCACCGTATTGCACAGCTCGGGCGCGTTGTTCTCGGGAATGATGTGGAAGTGGGCGCCAACACCACTATCGATCGCGGGGCTTTGGATGACACCGTGATTGGCGACGGTGTGAAGCTCGATAACCTGATCCAGATTGCCCATAACGTATGCATAGGCGAGCACAGCGCCATGGCGGCTATGGTTGGCATTGCCGGCAGCACCCGCGTTGGCAGGCACTGTGTTTTCGGTGGCGCATCCGGCGTTGCTGGCCATCTTGAAATCGCCGATCAGGTTCATCTGACCGGTATGACTCTGGTAACCGGTGACATCCGGGAGCCAGGTGTCTATTCATCAGGCACGAGTGCCGATACCAACCGTCAATGGCGCAAGAATGCGGTGCGCTTCCGGCAGTTGGATGTTCTGGCGCGACGGGTAAAAGAACTCGAAAAGAAATTAGAGGGCTGAGGCCGATCAACATGATGAACATCGACGAAATTCTGGAGTACCTTCCACACCGATACCCGTTTTTGCTGGTGGATCGGGTAACTGAGGTCGAAAAGGGAAAATCGATCAAGGGCTACAAGAATATTTCGTTTAACGAGCCGTTCTTCCAGGGCCACTTCCCGAATAATCCCATCATGCCGGGCGTCTTGATCATTGAGGCGATGGCGCAGTTATCCGGCATTCTCGGTTTTGTGACTGTGGGCCGGAAACCTTCTGACGGCGTGGTACAATACTTGGCCGGTTCGAGCAAGGCCCGGTTCAAACGCCCGGTATTGCCAGGGGATCAACTGTGCATGGAGTCGGAATTTATTTCCGGTAAACGGGGTATATACAAATTCGAGTGTCGCGCTCTGGTCGACGGAGAAGTCGTTTGCGTGGCAGAGATTCTGACCGCTGAGAGAGAAGTTTGATGGCGACAAATGACTGGTCGGGAGTCCATCCTCAGGCAATTGTAGACCCGTCAGCCAGGCTCGGGGACAACGTCACCGTCGGGCCGTGGAGTTACATTGGTCCGGATGTGGAAATCGGCGATGGCACAGAGATCCTGTCGCACGTTGTTGTTAAAGGGCCTACGGTCATTGGCCGGAACAATCGCATCTTCCAGTTCTCCAGTATCGGTGAAGAGTGTCAGGACAAGAAATACGCCGGCGAGCCGACCACGTTGGTGATTGGTGACAACAATGTGATTCGAGAGAATTGCACCATCCACCGCGGCACGGTCCAGGATCGTGGCGAAACCCGCATTGGCAGCGGTAACCTTCTGATGGCTTATGTGCATGTCGCCCACGACTGCATTGTGGGGGATAACACCATCCTGGCCAATTGCGCGACCCTTGCGGGCCATGTCTCGGTCGGTGATTTTGCGATCCTCGGTGGCGGTACCATGGTTCACCAGTTCTGCCATATTGGCCCCCACAGCATGGCGGCCGGTGGCAGCATCGTACTCAAGGATATTCCCGCCTACGTTATGGCCAGTGGTCAGTCAGCGGAGCCTCATGGCATGAACGTCGAAGGCCTCAAGCGCCGCGGTTTCAGTAAAGATGTTTTGCTGGCCTTACGCCGTGCCTACAAGGTCATCTACCGCCAGGGGCTCACGACCGAACAGGCCGTTGAAGAACTCGAGAAATCCTATTCCGATGTTGCGGAGATTCGCCCGCTCATTGACTCCCTGCGTGGAGCACACCGCGGCATCATCCGCTAACCCGGCAGGAGCCTGTCGGTGACAGATCTTTCTCACGCGATCATCAGCGAACGCAAAATCACATTCGGTATCATTGCCGGCGAGGCATCGGGGGATATCCTCGGTGCCGGGCTGATTCGTTCCCTCCGGCAGCGTTATCCCCGTGCCCGTTTCGTCGGAATTGGCGGAGAGGAGATGGTTGCTGAAGGTTTTCACTCGCTGGTGCCGATGGAGCGCCTTTCGGTCATGGGCCTGGTTGAGGTCCTGGGTCGGATTCGCGAACTATTCAGCATCCGGGCCCGAGTGCTGGACTATTTCTTCACCACTCCTCCGGACGTGGTCATTGGTATTGATTCCCCGGATTTCACTCTGGCTATCGAGCGACGCTGCCGCGAGGCCGGTATCCTCTCTGTCCATTATGTCAGCCCATCCGTGTGGGCCTGGCGGCAAAAGCGGATTTTTAAAATCGCCAAGTCCGTCAACCTTATGCTGACCCTGTTCCCGTTTGAGGCTCGTTTCTATGAGGAACACCACGTGCCCGTGGCGTTCGTGGGTCACCCCCTGGCCGATCGCATTCCCATGGAACCGGATACCCTCAAGATGCGGGAGTCGCTGGGTATAGACCTCGAAGCGTCGGTACTTGCCGTCCTGCCGGGCAGCCGGGCAGGGGAGGTGGAAAGACTAGGCACCCTGTTTTTGGAAGCGTCTCGCTGGATCCAGGAGCGACGCCCGGATCTTCAACTGGTGATTCCCTGTGTAAACAGGGATCGCGAAAAACAGGTGCGGGATCTGGTTGATGCGCTCGAGGTGAAACTGTCAGTCACGATTGTGCGAGGCAGGTCCCGAGACGTGATGGCCGCCTCCGATGTTGTGCTGCTTGCTTCGGGAACTGCAACGCTGGAAGCGATGCTGTTGAAAAAGCCGATGGTCGTGGGCTATCGCTTGAGCGGATTCAGCTATGCCCTGTTGTCGAAATTGGTCAAGGTACCTCACGTCGCGTTGCCCAATTTGCTTGCCAAGCGCCAGCTGGTTCCGGAACTGCTTCAGGACGACGCCACGGCGGGAAGTCTGGGCGCCGCAGTGCTCGAGCGCCTGGAAAACACTAAAGAGCGGGTTCGGCTCAAAGAAGCCTTTACTGACTTGCACCACACCTTGAGGCAGGGTGCTGATGAAAAAGCCGCCCAGGCGATCTCTGACTTGTTAGAGCAGGGTGCCCGCTGATGCCGAAAAAGCCATTGCCGCCGTTCGAATGCCGCTATACGGGCTCTCTCCTGGCTGGTGTCGACGAGGTCGGTCGGGGTCCGCTGATTGGGGCTGTCGTAACGGCGGCGGTGATTCTGGACCCGGACCGGCCGATTGCGGGCCTCGCGGACTCAAAGAAGCTTACTGACAAACGCCGCAGCGCGCTCTATGGGGAGATCCTGGAGCATGCCAAAGCCTGGAGCATAGGCCGGTGCGAGGCCCATGAGATTGATGAGCTGAACATCTATCAGGCCACGATGCTGGCCATGGAGCGTGCGGTTTCAGGTTTGGCGATCGCCCCCGAATACGTTCTGGTGGACGGTAACCGCTGTCCGAAGTGGCACTGGCCATCGGAGCCTGTTGTGAAGGGTGATAGCAGGGTCGAAGCCATCAGCGCCGCCTCCATCATTGCCAAGGTAACCCGTGACCGGGAAATGGAAGCGCTGGAGACGCGTTTCCCTGGTTTCGGCCTGGCACAGCACAAGGGCTACCCAACACCGATCCATCTGGAAGCCCTGCGCCGTCTCGGTGCGACTTCCGAGCACCGCCGCTCGTTTCGCCCGGTACAGGAAGTGATCGAGCAGGTGGGCTTCTATCGCGAGAAAGTGGCGCCAGAGCCAAAGCCAGAGCCAGAGCAACTGCAGTATCGAACCGATCTTTTCGAAGATATTGATTGACAGTGGTGCATCCAATCCTTAATATACGCGCACGTTGATCGGGGCAAGCCCATCAACAACCAGTTTTGATGCGGGGTGGAGCAGTCTGGTAGCTCGTCGGGCTCATAACCCGAAGGTCGTTGGTTCGAATCCAGCCCCCGCTACCATCTAAGAGAAAGGCAGATCAGTGATTCACTGATCTGCCTTTTTTGCGTTTGGGCCGGAAGAAATCCCCTGTGACGTATATGTGACAAATATGTGCCAAGGCTTTTGACGGTTCGATCTGCGGCCAGCTGGAAAATGACCGTCAGTCAGTTTTTGTTCTTCCGGTGAGAGTAGTTGTCTACGCTGCAAGTCTGAGTGTGTTCTTGACGTTCCAGTCTAGTTCAGCTGCCACATTATGGCGACATACGTCGGAGTTCTGGCCACGCTTTCTTTAGAAAGCGGACTTTTTACCGCGGCGAGATGAGCCAGTGTGTAAAATCTGAACCGAGGTCGGTTCACTCACAGGCTAGGAGTGGCAAGGGCACCAGTATAAATCCAAGCTTTTAAACAAAAGCGAACATTGGCGTCGCACCCACACGCTTTGCTTTCAAAGCGGTCACTCACGGTACCAAGTTCAACTGGGTGCCTGTGTAATCCCCCAGAGAATAATCGAAATTTTGAGTAGAGGCCTTTAACGCGACCGCAGGAGGAACAACCGATGAAGAAGTCTCGATTTACCGACAGCCAGATCATGGCGACGTTGAAGCAGCACGAAGCCGTAGTTCAGGTGGCTGAACTGGCTCGGGAACACAATCTCAGTTCGGCGCTGATCTATCCAGTGGCGCTCGAACTTTGGCGGAATGAACGCATCGATGATAAAGCGCCTGAAGGAGCTGGAAGCTGGAAATTCCCGTTTAAAGAAGATTGATGCTGAAGAATGGCTCAAGCTCTTGTGGAATCGGTACTACGGAGAAGGGCCCCTCTTTATTGAATACAATCGAGTTTTCGAGAGGCGGCAGTAAATCCAATGAGAGAGAAAACATCTTCAACAGAGCCTTCATACGATATCTCCAAGTCACGCGTTGAAGATTGCACCGCAATTTCTAGGCCTGCCTTCATCTCCGCAATCAATTTGGCTTCTTCGTTAATTGACGTTCCTGTCATGGTGCCGTCAAACGACAAGTCGCTGAAACGAAATCTGTGAACTTCATTGTCATCAATTCTTACGATCAGCTCAGCACGATCATTATCTGATATCAATGGACTAAAGGAATGTTGATACACCAACGCCATTTCGCCTCCTGAGCACGCAATCATCAATATCCGATTGAGGCGGTTCGAAGATTTAGTGGCAATTATCTGAGTAATACGGTCCGTGAATTTGTCAGTCTCAGAGCCAAATTCCCACTGGGACTTTGGTGGCGATTTCTTTTTACTTTCAGGTCGGGTTGTAATTGCTACGCACGAACTCTCAGAGGTACAAAGTTCCTTTAACTCTGACTTTCGAAAAACTCCTCGAACCACATAACGACCATCCAATTCTATATCATATTTGTATCCAGTCGGCCTGGGGCTTGAATACACGCCGTACCCTGTTCTCTCGCCCATTGACCAGTTTCCTACATAGACATCTCCTGCCCATTTAGTGGTGGGACCCCATGAATATGTGCCATAACCATGTGGGTCTCCATCCACGATGGTCCAGTCGATCCATTTGCCCATCCGAACGAGTGGAGGATGCCTTCGATGTAAGTTTTCAGCAGATCTCGCTGGGCTACCTGGTGCTTATTTCGGGAGATCTAGTGATTTCTTACGGCTTTTGGGCGAAACGGGAGAGATTTATGAGGGATAGTATTCCTCGACATCAAGCCAACTCATTGCCTTTGTTCAGGTTTTAACTTTTTTAGAGCCGGCGACGTAGAGCCCCTAATGCCCTCCAAACAGCTAACCGACTGCAGCTACAAGAATTCTGCTGAGTTGCTGTCATTTTATTTTTTATTGACCATCCGGATAGTATGTGCTTTATTGGTAAAAACGCGCAGTCGCTATCAACAAAAACGAGGAGAACGAACGATGCTCGAACGAGAGGATTACGAAGAGTTTCGCAAGGCGGTGAGGCGCCTAGCCGAAACCAAAATTCAACCCTACGCCGCGGATGTCGACGAAAAAAAGCGATTCCCTGAAGAGGCACTTGCCGCATTCAAGGAATTGCAACTGGTTGCGCTGCCCTTCGATGAGAGAGTTGGTGGCCAGTCTGGGGACGTGCTGGCGCAAAGCATCTGTTTAGAGGAAATTGCCCGCGTATGTGCGACCTCGTCGCTGACACTGATGGTGATTTGGGCCGGGCTTGGACCGATAGCATCGTTTGGTTCGCCACAGTTGATCGAAGAGGTTATGAAGCCGGCAATTAATGGCGATACCGTTGCATCCATCTGTCTGACCGAGATTCATGGGGGGTCTGATGTCTGGGGCGCTCGTACTCGCGCCCAATACCAGGATGGTCAGTGGGTAATTAATGGCCAAAAACGCTACATCACCAATGCCAGCCGCTCTGACTGGTACTCGGTTCTAGCGCGAACCGGTGAAGATAGCTTTGGTGTGTTCGCGGTGCATAAATCTGACCCCGGCCTTTCGTTTGGCAAGCTGGAATCGAAGATGGGGGTGCGAGGTAGCCCCACTGCTGATGTGATTTTCGAAGATTGCCGCGTCGAAGATTATCGGCTCCTTGGTGACTCTAAGGAAGGTCGACAGTACATCACTGATTCGCTGGCCTACACTCGGCCGCTTATCGGAGCTCAGGCGCTCGGGATTGCCCAAGGGGCGCTTGATGCTGCCATCAAGTACGTGAAAGAAAGAGAAGTGTTTGGCCAGCAGGTGGCGCGCTTTCAGATGATCCGCGGCACTATTGCCGATTTGGCAACGGAAATTGAAGCTGCTCGCCAACTTCTCTATCGGTCGTGTCAAGCGGTCGAAAACAAGGAGCCCGAGGCCCGCACCCTAGCCTCCATGGCCAAGCTATTCTGCAGCAATGTCGCCATGAAAGTGGCCACCGAGTCAGTGCAGCTTCATGGCGGTGCGGGTTATCTGACTGATTTTCCCGTGGAGCGCATGATGCGCGACGCGAAAATCACCCAGATATACGAAGGAACCAGCGAGATCCAGAAATTGATCGTCGCAAAAGCCATGCTTTCTGATTGAGACGAAAAACATGATTGCTCAAATTAACTATCTGACCAATATTCGCTTGGGAGCAGGCGCAATAGCTTCACTGAATGATGAATTGGCAAGTATGAAAGTGAGTAAGCCGCTGATCATTACGGATGCTGGCCTGGTTTCCAGCGGCCTCCTTGATAAGGTTAGGGCAACTGCCAAGCTTTCGGACAGCGTTGCTATTTATGATGGCACTCCAGCTAACCCGACTGAAGCGGCTGTAGAAGACGCTTTACACGCCTATCGTTGCGACGACTGTGATGGCATCGTTGCAATCGGTGGCGGTTCCAGCATAGACCTTGCCAAAGCTGTTGCGTTGCTCGCAACTCATGAGCGGCCACTGCGCCAATATGCAGCGATTAATGGTGGCGTTGCCAGAATCGGCCCAACCGTTCCCCTCGTGGCAGTACCAACTACAGCAGGAACTGGAAGCGAGGTAGGCAGGGCGTCCCTTATAACGCTAAACGATGGCCGTAAACTCGGATTTTTATCCCCTTACTTGATCCCGGACTTGGCCATCTGCGACGCCGAACTGACCCGCTCACTTCCGGCCGGGCTAACCGCAGCAACCGGGATGGATGCCATTGCCCACTGTGTTGAAACTTACCTGAGCCCCAAGATTAATCCACCGGCCGATGCCATTGCGTTGGACGGCCTCCGCCGAGCTTCGAAGTATCTGATTCGCGCCGTAAAAGACGGAACTGATATGGAAGCACGAAGTGAAATGATGATAGCGGCCCTGGAAGGTGCGCTGGCATTCCAAAAGGGTTTGGGGGGCGTGCACTCTATGTCCCACGCTCTTGGTGGCCTGAAGGAGCTTAAGCTGCACCATGGAACCCTGAATGCGGTGTTGTTGCCACCTGTATTACGTTTTAACCAGAGTCATTGTGGTGACAAATTTGACCATCTCAAGGCCGCTATGGGCCTGCCAGGCGATGCCGACCTGCCAGCAGAATTTGAGCGCTTGAATGCCGAGCTGGGCATGCCAAAGAATCTCCGTGCAATGGGTGTGCCGGATGAGGTGCTCGAGGACATGGCTCAGTTTTCCGAAGAAGACCACTCCACCGCTACCAATCCGCGTCCAGCATCGGCTGAGGACTTTCTCACCATGTTACGAGAAACCATGGGCTGAGCTTGTGATCGTGAGGAGTTTGATATGACTGAGCAGAACTCAATCCTGAAGGGCACCCGCGTTTTGGATTTAACTCGTCTTGCGCCAGGTCCGTACGGCTCAATGTTGCTAGCAGATATGGGGGCAGAGGTTATTGTCATCGGCGGAGGTCGTTCCGGCTTACCAATTGACAGCTACCGTCGTGGCAAGCGCTTTATAAGCCTTGACCTTAAAAGCCAAGAAGGTCTGGAAGCCTTCCGCCTGTTGGTTGCCGATGCAGATGTTTTGATGGAAGGCTTTCGTCCTGGTGTTATGCGCCGCCTGGGCCTCGACTATGACTCCCTCAGGCAATACAACCCGAGACTAGTGTACTGCTCTCTGACAGGCTACGGACAGGATGGTCCGCTCGCTCAAGAGGCAGGTCACGATATCAACTATGTTGGTCTGTCCGGTGCCCTTGGCGCCATGGGCCCGGTCGAGGGACCACCGGCACTGCCATTAAACATTATTGCGGATTTTGCCGCTGGTGGACTCTACGCCGCCTATTCTATCCTCGGAGCCCTACTGGAAAGGGAGCGCTCGGGACTGGGGCAGTTCCTGGACGTTGCTATGGTAGATGGCTGTCTTTCCTTGATGATGATGCACTACCAGGATTGGGGTAAGGCGGTGTTGCCTTCTCGTGGCAAAGGCCTACTGACTGGAGAGGCCCCTTTTTACAGGTGTTACGTCTGCAGCGACAGCAAGTACCTGGCAGTTGGGGCTTTGGAAAGTGCGTTTTTCACTAATCTGTGGCGTGGACTGAACCTAGAGCAACCAGTGCCAGATCACATGGATCCGGACACTTGGCCCGCAATGACCAAACAGTTCGAGCGAATATTTGCTGGCCGGTCCCGGGACCACTGGGTGGAGCACTTTAGGGGCCTGGATGCCTGCGTTTCACCGGTGTTAGCGCCAGATGAGGTGTTCAAACACTCGCATGTGCAAGCTCGGTTTCCTGGCAGCGACACCTATACTATTCCAGCCATTCCTCGCTATTCCAGAACCCCAACCATGCCGGGTGTCACTGATGGCACGGACATTTCGCATACGGTCCTCCGAGAGATAGGTCTCTCAGAAGTGAAGATCAACAAGGCCGTCCCTGAAACCTCGAACGTGACAGGGCTGGTGTGGCCACCGGTTAAACCCATTCAACGCTGAGACTGAAGGGCTTGGCCGTCACAAAAGCTCATAACAACAAAAACCGGGCGGAACTCCGTAAAGGGGAACCGGCCAACTACGCAAGACGAAAGGAGATCAACAATGAGAAAGCTCACAAACCCTATCAAGGTGGCTATTATCGCCGCCAGCGTAAACCTTGCTGCCGGTAGTGCGATGGCCGCGGAATTAACCTGGAAAATGGCTACGCCCTGGGGCGGTGGTCCCTGGCTGGAGCGAGATGCTAAAGGCTTTGCCAAAAATGTGGAGGAGCTCACCGGCGGCCGCATCACGATCAATGTCTTCCCGGGCGGTACCCTGTCTAATCCGCTAAAAGTCACCGAGGCAGTGAACCGCGGTGTTGTTGAAATAGGGCACAATTGGATGGCCTATGACTGGGGCAGGGATCGAACCACCGCGCTTTTTGCAGGCTATGCGGGCTCACCAACCCCAGAAGGTTACCTGATGTGGCTCTATGAGGGGGGCGGCTTGGAACTCTGGCAAGAGTACCGCGATGAAGAGTTCAATGTAGTGTCATTCCCCTGCGCGATAATCGGTACAGAGATTTTCCTGCATTCAAATAAGAAGGTTCAGACCCACGAAGACTTCAAAGGTCTGAAGATTCGCACTTCCGGCGCCTGGGCTGAGATTGCGTCCGACCTTGGCGCTTCCACTATTGTGATGCCGGGAGCCGAAGTGTATACGTCGCTTGACCGGGGTGTAATCGATGCCACTGAATGGGGGAGCCCAGAGATCAACAAGCCGACAGGTTTCGTCGATATAGCTAAGTATATAGTTGTACCGGGCATGCACCAGCCTGGGGGGGTCCTGGAGTGCGAAATCAACAAGAAGGTCTGGGCGGGTCTTTCCAAAGAAGACCAGCAGGCAATCGCCACAGCTGCAAAGCTCTCCATGTATGAAAGCTGGAGTGCTGGTGCCAATGCTGACCTTTCAGCATTCAAGGAGATGACCGAGGGTGACAATGAAGTTGTGCACCTTGATCGGGACTTCATGGCGACAATTGAAGAGGCCACAACTAATTGGGAAGACAAGCAGGCTGAGGACAATGAGTGGTTCGCCAGAGTACTGAATTCTCTGAGGGATTTTGAGGGTCAACTCGCTGTCTGGCCTCAGTATCGCTTCCCCATCGGCGGTGAGCAGTAAAAGCAGGGTGTGAAGCGGGCCTCTATCTCTGTGAGAGGCCCGGCATTATCAAAGACACGATGCTCTCGGCCCAACCTAGGTTCTTGCCCGGGGCATCGGCATTAGGGTATGCATGATGAATGTTTCCAGCTACCTCGGAAAAGCCGTGGATGCGTTGTCGAAAGCAGCTGCGCTGATCGGTGCATTACTGATCGTGCCGCTGATTGGTTCGTTGACCTATGAGGTCGTTAGCCGCTACATCCTGAACACGCCAACAGTCTGGGCGTATGAAATGAGCTACATGCTCATGGGATCAATTTTTCTGTTGGGCATGGCGTACGCGCTGAAGGTCCGCGAACATGTCAACGTCGATATCTTTTATGGGATCTTGCCGCCACGAGGCAAAGCGACCATGGACATGATTGGCTTGGCAGTATTGTTAGTGGCACTGATCTGGATCGTTGACGCGTTATTTCAGTATGCGCTGGAGGCCTATGAGTATCAGGAAACCTCCGGAGCTTCCGGTTGGAACCCCCTGATCTGGCCGTTCCGAACAGTCTGGGTTATCGGGTTCGGTATACTGACGGCGCAAACCGCCGTCGAATTGGCGCGTTCTATTGCCATCCTGTTTAAAGGCGAAGGTGAGTCAGGGGTGTGGCATGAGTGAATACATCGGATTCTGGATGTTCCCGGTTCTCCTGATTTTCCTGTTGGGCGGTTTCCCCATTGCATTGTCGATGATTTGCACCGCGTTTATTTTCGGTGTGATTCAGTTCGGCGGTTCTGCATCGTTCCAGCTGATTTCCCAGATTGATAGCGTCGCGGGCAATTCGGTGCTGGCCGCAGTACCGTTATTTGTCTTCATGGGAGCCTTCCTGGAGAAAAGTGGCATCGCATCGAAGTTGCTTGAGGCTATTCATATCTGGACCTGGCGACTACCGGGAGGCATGGCCCTCAGCACTATTATTATGGGAGCTATCTTTGCTGCCATCAGTGGTGTAGTCGGTGCCACAGAAGCTGTGATTGGCTTACTAACCGTACCGGTTATGTTGAAACATGCCTATGACAAGCGATTGATTTCCGGGACCGTGTGCGCCAGTGGGTCGCTAGGTACGGTAATTCCGCCTTCCATAACAGTGATCGTGCTGGGGCCGGTTGCCAACGTTTCGGTGGGTGAACTCTTTGCCGGTTTGCTGCTGCCTGGGCTGATAATGGCTGTGCTTTTCGGTCTTTACGTGGTCGGCATTGCCATTGCAAAGCCGGCTATGGCTCCACGCGCGATAGAGGGCAGCCCCGAGTATAGCCTTGGGCAGAAACTGAGAATAACTGCAGTGGCGCTAATTCCGCCTTCGATACTTATCTTCGCCGTGCTCGGTAGCATCCTTATGGGCGTAGCTACACCCACGGAGGCGGCTGCCTGGGGTGCGTTGGGAGCGGTTGGTTTATCAGCTATCTATCGTACGTTTACTTGGCATCTGTTCGGTAACGCACTGATGAAAACTCTGCTGATTACTACGATGATCCTGCTCATCGTTCTGGGCGGCAGTATGTTTGCGGGGGTCTTCTTCGCATCTGGCGGTATGCTCGCAATCCAGACTCTGCTGAATGACCTCGGTATCCCAGCCTGGGGTGTGATTGCACTGATCCTGCTTCTAACATTCTTAGCAGGATTTGTCCTCGACTTGATTTCGGTGGTGCTGATCGTCATCCCGATTGCTATGCCGCTGGTGCTGAACCTTGGATTCGACCCTATTTGGTTTTGTATTGCTTTCCTTGTGGTACTGCAAACCAGCTATCTGACTCCACCCATGGCACCGTCGATATTCTATCTTCGAGCGGTAGCGCCGCCGGATATTACCCTACGCCATATGTATAGTGGAGTAATTCCGTTCATCATTCTTCAGATCATTACCTTGGCGTTGGTGCTGGCATTCCCTGAGCTAGCGACCAGGTTGCCAGAAGTGCTGCTGGGTTAAATGTCCGAGGCTGAACTTTTTAAAAATAGACCAGCGGTGGCTATCCGCCGCCGCAACATTCTAAGGAGGTCATCATGACTGTATCAGGACATCAATTGATTGGTCAGACTAGCTACCGGGGCGATCAAGCTGCCATTGAACCAGTTAACCCTGCCACCGGAAAGCGCTTGGAGCCAGACTTTCCCGGGGCCAGTGAAAGGGATATTGAACAAGCCTGCAGCCTAGCTTTGGAGGCCTTTGATGAGTACCGGGAAACTTCTCTGGAAGCTCGAGCGAGTTTTCTCGACACTATCGCCACAGAAATCGAGGCCCTAGGTTCTAGTCTGATTGAGCGCGCCGTGGCTGAAACTGGACTGCCGAAGAGTCGGATTGAAGGCGAGCGAGGCCGGACCTGTGGTCAGCTCAGATTGTTTGCCTCGGTGGTGCGTGCCGGTGAGTGGTTGGACATTAGGGTGGACTCCGCGTTGCCGGACCGCAAGCCGATGGCTAGGGTTGACTTACGCCAAAGGCAAATTCCCGTTGGGCCGGTCGCGGTTTTTGGTGCGAGTAATTTTCCTTTAGCATTCTCGGTCGCGGGCGGCGACACGGCATCAGCGCTGGCTGCAGGCTGCCCGGTCGTGGTCAAGGGGCACTCTGCACATCCTGGTACATCTGAGTTGGTTGGTAGGGCAATTCAACAAGCGGCTAAGACCTGCCAGATGCCTAATGGAGTATTTTCACTTCTGTTCGGTGCCGGCAATGTCATCGGTAAGGCCCTTGTGGCCAACTCCTGCATCCAAGCGGTTGGGTTCACTGGATCCCAGCGCGGCGGGATGGCCCTTACATCGATTGCGCAACAGCGCAGAGTACCGATTCCGGTATTTGCAGAAATGAGCAGCATTAACCCCGTATTCCTGATGCCGGGAGCTGTTGCGGCTCGGGCTAGCAGTATCGGTAAGGACTATGTGGCGTCGCTTAATATGGGCGCGGGTCAATTCTGCACTAATCCGGGCTTAGTAATTGGTTGTCGCGGGGAAGACTTTGATGTATTCAAGCAAGCTGCTATGGATGCCGTAACACGAACAGATGGTCAGACTATGCTCACGCCTGATATACACGCGGCCTATACACAAGGCATCGAGCGCTGGTCTGACCATGCCGCCATTAAATGCTTGGCGAGTGGATCGCAAGGAACAACCCCCAATAGCTGTCAGCCTCACTTGTTTGCCGCTAGTGCCGCCGATTTCCTCGCAGACGAGGCATTGCAACGGGAGATTTTCGGTGCCGCATCCCTGATCATAGAGTGCGAAGGGGTTGAGGAAATGCAGCACGTCGCCTCCAGCCTAGAGGGGCAGCTCACCGCCACACTGCACATGGACGACGACGATCTCGAGCTTGCACAATCGCTGCTCGCGACACTGGAGACCAAGGCTGGTCGAATACTGGTCAATGGTTGGCCGACAGGTGTAGAGGTTTGCCATGCAATGGTTCATGGAGGGCCTTTCCCGGCCACCTCTGATAGCCGCACAACATCTGTCGGAAGCGCGGCTATCCGACGTTTTCTCCGGCCTGTATGCTACCAGAATTTTCCGGATGCTTTGCTCCCGCATGCCCTGAAGGAGGCCAACCCTTATAAACTGAATCGCTTGTTGGATGGCGAGCGGGAAATATGGGGTGATAAACCTTAAGTAAGGAACCAAGCCGCTAGTCGTGGCAGGTAGTAGTCACGATTTAGCGGCGTTTTCAACTTTATGTATCATGGGCGGGTTATTTTCGGCGCGAGCTATACTCCGCTTCATCCAAGAGTTTTATTCACGTAGGAAAAGAAGTTGACTAAAACTGGGAAGAAACTCAACAAAAACGAAATTTCTCGCGAACGCAGCATGAAGCGACTGACCCAAGCTGCTTTCGAATTGTTTGTGATACGTGGTTATCATGCCACCAGCCTTGAGACTATTTCGTCAAAAGCCGGCCTAACTAAAGGTTCGGTTTATTTTTACTTTGGCAGCAAGGAAAAGCTGGTCTTGCAAATGTTTGATGTTCTACGTGAGGATCTTGTGGATGGTCTAGTAGCCACTCTAAGGAATCCTGTTGGCAACCATGTGGATCGGATTATCCGCTACATCCACGAGGGTGCTGACTTTGGCGCGGAACGACCCAACGAGCTGCTCTTCATGATCCAGATGGCCATTGAATTCGCACGTCAGGATAACGACATTGCCAAGGCCATCAGGGAACTCTACGGAGATGTACATAAGGCCGTAGAAGAAGTGGTCCAAGAGGCCCAGGCAGTTGGTGCGATGTCGTCAGACATTGATGCTCGCTCATTCGCCTCCATGATCGTGGCGGTCCACGATGGCATGATGCTGGAATGGCACCTGCGTGGCGCTGAGATCAGCGGTCCTGATCTGGTTAAAAACGTACGGCACATGTTACTGCACGGTATTGGCTAAGCATTCCCGCCGATTTTGGCCAATGCTATTTATCCCGGGTCGATAAGCTTCTTTAGGCTGATGCCGGCAGCTTTGCGATCCCAAGTGCTGGATTGAATGCCACGCTCTGAAAGCTGTTTTTTCTTCACTTTGTTGGTGGGTGTCCTGGGCAGTTCGTCGGTGAGCTCTATATAGCGGGGCACCATGAAGTGGGGCAGCGTCTGAGCCAGGAAGCTCAACAGAGCCTGTGGTTCAATGACGGCTTCTTCCATGGCTACGATGTAAACTAGGATATCGTCGTCGTTTTCATAGCCCGACGGAACGCCTATCGCCACGCACTCTTTCACACCGGGAAAGTCAGCCACTGCCGCTTCGATATCAAACGATGATATGTTCTCTGCTCGGCGGCGGATACGATCGCCCTTGCGATCGACGTAGAACAGGTTGCCGCTACTATCCCTGACAGCGATATCTCCGGTATGGAACCAAAGGTTGCGCCATGCGCTCACCGTTTCCTCTGGCATGCCCATGTAGCCCAGCATGGTAGTCCAAGGGAACCGGGGCCTAACTACAATTTCACCTGCCGTACCATCTGGTATCGGTCGGTCTGTTTCCGAATCGACGAGTTCCACGTCATACCACTCTGTAAGCACTTTTCCGCAGGAGCCGGTAATCGCTGGAGATTGCCTCGAGGTCCAACATGGGCAGCCAATTTCACTCATACCCCACATTTCAATACCTTTAACGCCAAACCGTTCTAGGAAGGCATAACCATGGCGTTTGGGCAATGGGCAGCACATCAGGCGTGTGAGAGCGTTGTCCGAATCTTCCCTCCGTGCTGGCTCAGCCTGGATCATTTCGATCATCGGTCCGTGGGCAATACTTATGGTTGCTCCGCTTTCCCGGATGCGATCGAGCCAGCTTTTAGCATCAAACTTTCGGTCAAGGACGAGGGTTCCACCAGCGGCAAAGATGGCGAGTACTCCCATGAACTTACCAGCAATATGAAACAGGGGATGAGCACTGTAGAACACGTCAGACGAGTTCATGCCGGTTTCCCCTGCGGTGGTGTGAGCCAATAGACAGACATGGCCATGGGGCATCACCACGCCTTTAGCGGGACCGGTGGTGCCAGACGTGAACACTACAGACGCCGCATCAGAGGGCAGGATCTCTGGCCAGGTCTGCTCCTGTGGTCTAGGCGTGGCGATGAGGTTACGGTGATGCCGAACGTCGATATTTCCCTTGGCCTCGAACCCTTTGGCCAGTTCGGTAGGATCAGCTTCCGAGTTGTCGATAACAACAACCTGCTGGACGCTCGAAAAATCAAAATTCAGTTCGGTAATAAATGGAATCAGATGAGCATCACTGACAATTAGGCTGGGTTTGGCCAAGTTGAGGACATGGGCCAAAGAGTTACCGCGATACCCAGTATTCGCTGACACATCGACCGCGCCAACTAGCGCAGCGGCCATCCATGCGTGTAGGGCCGCGATGCTGTTGTCAGCAAAGACCAGGATTCGGTCACCGGGCTCGATGCCTACCTGAAGGAAATGCGCTGCTAACGCCTCCGCATGGTCCATAAACTGGCCATAAGTCTCCTTGTTACCCGAGACGTCGCGGGCAAAAACTGCCTCGGGTGAGGCCCCCACACGACGTGCAGCGACTTTTGGTAATGTCCACTCAGAGAGCGAATCCGGAATTGCGAATTCAGATAATTGGTCATTTAGAAGCATAAAGCGTCTCAGGCTATCAGGGCGTGTGTTGAGAACTAAATTAACAATCAATAATTGTCAAACTGAGTTGCGCATACCATTTAAATACTATACGGTTAGTAAGTAAATAGGGATGATGGAGAAAACAATGCAACCACTTTCTGGGATCACGGTGCTAGAGCTTGGCATGGTTATGCAGGTGCCTCTTGCCGGGCAGATGCTTGGGGACTACGGCGCCGACGTGATTAAGATTGAACGGCCGCCCCGAGGCGATATTATGCGGGATCTCGACGAAGTCGGTACTGCCCGAGAGGATATGAGCTGTTACTACGCTGCGGTTGGTTGTAATAAGCGGACCCTGTGCCTCGACCTGAAGCAGGCTGAAGGTCGAGAAGTCCTTGGCAAGCTGATTGATAAAGCCGATGTGCTAATTCACAACTTTCGGCCCGGGGCTATGGAGCGACTGGGTTTTGGTTACGAGGAAGTTTCCAAGCGTAATCCCAGGCTAGTTTATGCCGTTGGTTATGCCTTCGGCGCTAGAGGTCCCCTATCAGGGATGCCGGGCCAGGATATGTTGGCGCAGTCTCTCAGCGGCTTTGCCATGAACGGGGTGGAATCCGGTGACCGTCCCCGTTTAACTGCTACCCCGACGGTTGACTATGCCACGGCAGCGTCATTATCGCAGGGAATTCTGGCGGCTCTGATGGGTCGGGAACGGACTGGCAAAGGAGATCTGGTTACCACCTCTCTGTTTGATGTTGCCATTGCCATGCAACTGCTTGAGGCCTCCAGCCGTTCGATGTACAGCTACCGCACCGACTGGGTTCAGTACGCCATGATCTTCAAGACCTTGGATGGGTGGGTCACTGTTCTCACTTTGTTCCGAGACAACCCGCTACAGCTTATGTGCACCGCGTTTGACGAAGACGATATGAGCACTGATCCGCTGCTAGCCACAGCAAGTCTACAACGTAAGCATGCCCACATAGTTCAGGAAAAATTCGGGCCGGTGATGGAACGATACACTACCGCTGAATGTGTCGAGCGGCTATCCAAGACCGACATTCTGTGTGCGCCGGTGTTGGATCTGGACGAGACCCTGAAGCATCCACAAACCCTTCAGAATGATATTTTGCGGGAGGTGGACATACCAGGCCATGGGCCAGTTCAACTGGTTGGCAATCCAGTAAAACTGGCCAGTCAGGTTAAACAAAAGCCACGGCCGCCCGCCGCTCTGGGCGAATTTTCACGTGAGATTTTGAGTGATTTTGACTACACCGAAAACGAGATCAGAGGTTTCCTGGAACGTGGAGTCATTAACTGACTGATCATCAAAGACAATCAAGAGGGGCACTAACTTATGAACGGTAAACCGCCATGCGGCAATGACGAAAACCGCTTGTTGGATCAAACCATTGAAGGTCTAGTGGAGCGAGCGCGTCTCACTTTAAAACAACCGCTAGCTGGATTTCCCCACTACGCCGATACGACAACCGGAGAGTGGACTACCACGGAAGATGGTTTTTGGACTGGAGGCTTTTGGCCCGGCGTACTCTGGTTGAGTGGTCACTATTCTGGCGATTCATCACTCTGGCAAGCGGCCGAGGAATGGGTAGAGCGCCTGGAGCCGAGGGTTGATTCTGATTCGGTGTTTCGGGGCTTCCTGTTCTATTTTGGATGTTCTGTTGGGGCGGATCTTGCGGGTAGCAAGAAAGCCGAGACACTTGCGTTAGCTGCGGCCAACAGCCTGTGCGCTACCTTCCGCCCGAATATCGGTCTGATGCCCTTGGGTACAAAGGCGGAAGAGGCCCACACGGTCGGCGAGAACGAAACCAATATCGACAGCCTATCAGCCAGTTTAGTGCTGGCTTGGGCTGCGGAGAAGACTGGTAACGATAAATTTAGGGATGTGGCAATCCGCCACGCCCTGACCAATGCTGAATTTTGCGTTCGCGAGGATGGCTCAGTATGCCAATCCGCTAGTTTTGACAGCCAAACAGGCAAGTTGATCAAAACATACACCCACAAGGGCTTCAGCCCGAACTCTACCTGGGGGCGCGCTCAGGCTTGGGCCATGATGAGCTACGCTTATCTATCAGCGTTGTATCCGGAAAATCGTGAAATCCGTGACTACGCCGAAAGAGTCTGCAGATGGTGGATTGAGAATGTACCCGATGATGGAGTGGCTTACTGGGATTTCGATGCGCCTCAGGAAACTGGAACTCCAAAGGACACCTCTGCAACCTCCATTGCCTGCTATGCTCTGCTTACACTGGCTACTGTCCTTGATGATCAAGAAGTCGCGCAGGAATATCAAGGAAAAGCTCGTGCCACAGTGAAGACCCTTTGTCGTGACTACGTTGCGACCATTCCAGGGGGCGCAGGTACCATTCCCCCCTTGGTGCTAACACGAGGTTGCTTTGACCCAATGCGTGGTGTTGCCATTGAGCATGAGCTGATTTGGGGCGACTATTTCCTATTGCACTGTTTGGGTTTACTGACTGGTCGCTTGCCCACGAAAAGACTTGGTTGATACTCAGGAGCTTGAGCGTGGCTGAGTCTTGAGGTATTCGCTGAATATTCCCGAATATTTGTCAGGCAAATACCTCTAAGGTCTGGCGTGGACGTTAACCGGGGTGCTGTACTCGCTCGAAAAAAGCGGAAAAGCTAGGTTTTGCCATTAGATCGTTGAGGCGTACCAGCTACTTGAAACCTCGATACGCGCTATGCTCTATGCAGTATTCAGGATTGTGATGTCGTCTACGCAATGTCAAAAAAAGCACCGCAGGATTCTGTTATCCAACAGATTGAGCCGTGCACCACTGCTCCGGAGAAACAGTTGCCTGATGGTATAAGTGAAGAAGGTAATTGCCGGGCATCAGGATGCGCCGACGATTGACTATCAATAAAGCCAAGTAAGTAAAGTCGCTTTCCCCGAATTTTCTGGACCCGTTCGGGGGAGCGCATTAACGCTCGCGGAAACTCACCTGTTTTCCTGAAGCTATCTTTAATGACGCGGTGTATGTCGATAATCTCGCGAAGGCTGGCCTATTACTGTCTTAAATAGGTGGTCCTGCACGCAGTTTTTCAATGTCAAAGGTGTTAAGAACCACTTGTTGGCTGACAGGTTTATACGGAGTCTTGAAAACAGCTAGGCGCATGATGGAATTACCGGACGCTTGCTAACCATCTGTTCCAGGAGCCACATAAAGTTGGCCGCTCCGAACACGTTGGATGACCTAGTTCGGGAGTGGTGGTCTCTCAACCGCGTCGAGGCTGGATCACAGGTATTCATCAACACATGCTAGACCCCGAGGATCCCTGGCCGGAAGGTTATCGACTAAGTGATACATGGCCGTCTTTTGGCAAAAAAGCTGAGGGTGAATGAGCGGTAACGTCTCGTCATGACACAGTACTAAGTAATTTGTAAAAAACAAGTTTAGCAAGTGGAGTTTTCAATGATTGAGACCAATAACCTAGTCGAGCTATTGCCCTGGAAAGAGCTAATCGAAAGCCTGAACGACATCTTTCAGCAGGAATATAACTGCCCGATCCGACACCATCATGGAATCAATGTTCCGGGGAGTGACGAAGCTACATTGCTACTGATGCCATCATGGATCGATGGGCAATATATTGGCGTTAAGCAAGTCAATGTGTTTCCGGGTAATCACCGCCGGGGCATGCCGGGGCTATCCAGCCATTACCTATTGAGCTCTGGCGAAACTGGTGAGCTGCTCGCCCGCTTAGATGGCAATGTGATCACTGCCAGGCGCACCGCCGCTGCCTCGGCACTTGGTACCAGGTACTTATCTCGGCCTGATAGCAAACGTCTGTTGATGGTGGGTGCCGGTCGGGTTGCAAGGAACGTGGTGCCGGCTACCGCGAGCATTAGACCTATCGAACACGTCGATGTATGGAATATCTCAGAAGACAACGCAGAAAAGTTTGTTTCCGAACTCAAAGGCCAAGGATACAGCGCAAGGCGTGTCGATCAGGGCTCACTGGAAGAAGCCGTCGGGCAGGCCGATATCATTAGCTGTGCCACGTTGAGCAAAACCCCGCTGATTCTAGGTGACTGGGTTAAAGAAGGTACCCATGTCGACTTAATCGGCAGCTTTACGCCGAAGATGCGTGAGGCCGATGACACCTTGATGTCGAAAGCTCATGTGTTTGCCGACTTCAGAGAGGCGGCGCTTCAGGAGACAGGAGACCTAATTGATCCTATCCGGAGTGGTGCGATCAGCGAAGCCTCCGTAGAGGCTGACTTCATTGATCTTAGCAAAGGCGTTCATGCTGGTAGGGCAGGCTTGTTAGGTGGTGATAAGGCCATCACCGTATTCAAGGCGGTGGGTTCATCAATCGAAGATCTTGCGGCGGCGATCCTTGCTTACAATAAATTGATCGCCTAATGGCGGACGTGGCTATACCAAAGGTGCACCCTCCACTATGAGTCTGTCGTTCCTATCCTCCAATGTAAATTGAATGATTCTCCTTTAGGTCGGAGCTCTGCTTCGGCCTCTTTTTTATTGGGGCGTCCTGTCATTCCAAGTCGAGATTGAGATTCTATCTCACGAAACGTGGGTTTGGTCCAAGCCATTGCGGAGGGAGGGCCCGCCAAGTATCTGCTGAACTTGCTACTCAGTGGCGACCTTGACCTGGTTATTGGCCGCTTGAGCGACAGCTCCATGTTTTCGGGTTGTAGTTCGAATCGCTCTACGGCGATTCGCTCCGGCTGGTGGTTCGTGCTGGCCACCCACTTGCCGGCTGCCCCTTGGAGACAATTGTAAGTGGCCTATCAGAATTTGCCTTGGTCTTACCCACTCGGGAAACCAGTATTCGACAGCAAGCCGACAGCCTGTTGCTGCAAAATGGTGTGCGTCTTCCTTCCAGCTGTGTTGAGACGCTTTCCACTGCCTTGGCCCGCAGCTATACGTCCAGATGTCTGACGCGGTATGGATTGCGCCAGAGGATGCTGTTCTGGCCGTCGTCATTGGTTACTTCTGTTACTTGGTTCTGAATGGTAGTGGCGGTCGAAAATGATCCTCTTGAAATAGCTTGTTTAGGCCTTTGGCGGTTCGTATCTGCCCGGTGGTTATTCCCATGAACTGAACGCCGACCGGCTAGAAGCATTTCTAGCCGGTCGTTTCAATGGTATCGTTCGACCCGGATTCATCGCTGACTCGCTTAGAAAGGATACTGAATGCCTTCTTCCATTACGCTGATCCATAGGCTGGTGGTGAACTCATCTATATTGGTAGGCCCTCCAAAACAACCGCTGTTGCTGAGTGCAGATGCTCCAAAAATCTGAATGTTCGCTTTGCGACCGTAGCTTCAGTTTTGAACCTCCGCCGATCAACCTTCGGCACGCCGCATTCCGTTCTGATGATTTTAGGACAATTTTAGGCGTATGGGGACAATTAGTGGGTCCTACGATCATCGGCCTCATAA
The DNA here is from genome assembly GCF_009617755.1 of Marinobacter salsuginis. Taxonomy (NCBI): domain Bacteria; kingdom Pseudomonadati; phylum Pseudomonadota; class Gammaproteobacteria; order Pseudomonadales; family Marinobacteraceae; genus Marinobacter; species Marinobacter salsuginis. Next base: position 60,341 of record NZ_BGZH01000002.1, on the reverse strand, counting down.
CCGTCGTTGGTTCGAATCCAGCCCCCGCTACCAAATTCAAAAAAGGCAGATCAGTTAGTCACTGGTCTGCCTTTTTTGTCGCGATATTAAAAACTTGTTAGCGAAATCGCCCGTCCAAAATTCCGTCGTTCTGGGGTATGCTTCGGGACTGAGTTTCCGAAACCATCGTTTGATGAATAAAACAACATAAATGGAGCCTCCGATGAGTTCAATGAAGCGCCTGCTTGCCGCGTTTGCATCCTTTGCAGTTATGTCCAGTGCCGCCGTTGAGGCCCGCGATTTTCGCCTCGGCTTGATCACGCCACCGCCCCACATCTGGACCAAGGCAGCCAACGAGTTCGGGCAGGATCTGAACGAGAAGTCCGGAGGAGAGCATTCGGTAGCGGTTTTCCCGGCCAGGCAGCTGGGTAACGAGGCGCAGATGGTTCAGCAGCTGCAAACGGGCGCACTGGATATGGCGTTCCTAACCATTGCTGAAGTGTCCAACCGGGTGCCGGATTTCGGCGCGCTGTATGCGCCTTATCTGGTCGACAACATTGACCAGGCCGCAGAATTGTTACGCTCCGACGAAGCTAACAAACTTCTGGACCAACTGCCGGCCAACGTTGGCCTGGTAGGTGTAGGTTATGCCATGGCTGGAATGCGCCAGGTGCTCAGCCGGGATGAGGTTTCCGGTCCTGCCGATCTTGAGGGCAAGAAGCTACGCATTACCCCGTTCGAGCCCATTCGGGATTTCTACAACGCCGTCGGCGCGGCACCCACGCCGTTGCCACTTCCTGCGGTCTATGACGCGCTGGCGAATGGCCAGGTTGACGCCATCGACATGGATTTCGACTCCATCCTGGTGCTCAAGTTTTACGAGCGCGCCGACCACCTGCTGATTTCCAACCACATGATGTTCCCCATGGTGGGCGTGGTATCTGGCAAGGTCTGGCGTGACCTGGGCAACGAAGACAGACAGCTCATCCAGGAAACCATGAAAGCTCACCTGAATGCCGTGATGGACAAGTTTGTGGCCCAGGAGAAGGACCAGGAACAGCAGCTCAGAGAGCTGGATATCACCGTGAGGAAGGCAAACCGCAGTGAATTCGCTGACGCCATTTCCGCCTGGGAAGACATCTGGGCTGAGAAAGCCCCGTCTCTTGGTATCCTGCGCAACGTCGCCGAGGACATCAAAGCCCAATAATCCGGGCGATGCACCATGCTTAAAGCTGTTTCGGATTTTGTCGCACGCATTGAAGCTGTCATCGCCGCATCGCTTGCCGGTGCGGTGACCCTGCTGATACTTCTTAACATCGTCACTCGTTTTGCCGGTTACGCCATCTACTGGGTGGATGAGCTGGCGATCTACTGCATGATCTGGATGACTTTCTTCGCGACATCCGTGCTGCTCAAACGGCGGGAAAGCGTTGCCGTGGGTCTGCTGACCGAGTATGTAAAAGGTGGAACCCGAACCGTACTGGCGAAAATTAGCGACCTGATGGTGCTTCTGTTTGGCGGCATTCTGGCCTGGCTCAGCTGGCGCTGGTATGACCCGGTCACGCTATATCAGGTGGGGTTTGACCTGGAAAGCTTTCAGGCAGAAACCTTCAACTTCATGTACGCGGAGAACACCAGCACCCTGGGCATTAAAAAGTTCTGGGTGTGGATGGTGCTGCCGATTCTGTCGATTACGTTGACCATTCATGGTTTAGCTAATCTTCTTTGTTTCGAGGCCGCCCCCGAACAGAGCGGGGGTACGACATGACCGCGGTTGTCTTCGCCGTTCTGTTGTTTTTGGCAGTGCCGATCTCCCTGGTATTGGCACTGACGGCGCTCTGGTATATCTACGATTCGGGTAACACCGTGCTGCTGGATTCCTACTTGCAACAGCTATTCGGCGCTATCCAGAGCTATGGACTGCTGGCGATACCCCTGTTCATGCTCGCCGGCGAATTGATGAATGAGGGTGGCCTTACCAGCAGGCTGGTGAACCTGGCGCGCATCCTGGTCGGTGGGTTCCGCGGAGGCATGGCTTATATCAACCTGGTGGCCAACATGATGATGGCGGCCATTATGGGCTCTGCTGCCTCACAGATCGCCATGATGTCTCGCGCCATGGTGCCTGCCATGGAGAAAGACGGTTACGAAAAGCCTTATGCCGCCGCCATAACCGCTGCCGGGGGATTGCTCTCGCCCATTATCCCGCCGTCCATGCTGTTCGTGCTGTTTGGCGTTCTGGCCCAGGTACCGATTGCGGATATGTTTATTGCGGGCATTATTCCAGGGCTGGTGATGTCCTTCCTGTTTTTTATCGCTATCAGCCTGCTCGGCCTGAAATACCAGTATCCGAAAGGGAGCTGGCCAACGCGCCAGCAGGCTAAACAGTATTTCCTGATGGGCATCCCGGCGGCGCTTATCCCGCTGATCATCATCGGCGGCATCCTCACCGGGCTGGCCACGCCCACAGAATCAGCCGCGCTGGCTTCAATGGGTGCGCTGGTGATTGGCAAATATGTTTATAGAGACCTCAAATACAAAAACCTTTTCGGAGTTCTGAGGCGGACCGCCTTCAATTCCGGCATGGTCATCATGCTGATTGCCGCGGCCGGCGTATTCGGCTGGGTGATCATCTTCGAAAAGATCCCGCAAAGCGCGGCCAGCTGGATCGCCGCACAAACCACAGACCCTTTCATGTTTCTGATGCTGGTCGTGGGTATCCTGCTGCTGGTGGGCATGGTGATCGATGGCATTGCCGCACTGATATTGGTCGTGCCGATCCTAATGCCCATAGCGGAAGCTCAGTTCGGCATCAGCGCTTACCAGTTCGGCGTGGTGGTGTGCCTGACTTTGGTTCTTGGCTTGCTTACGCCACCGGTTGGTGCGGGCCTTTATATTTGTTCCGCCATGACCGGCGCATCGCCGATGGCTATTTTCCGGGCTTTGCTTCCGTTCCTTCTGGCAACTATTCTGACGCTGGTGTTGATCAGTTGGGAAGAGGGGTTGGTGCTGGCGTTGTTGTAGGTAGCACCTGATTTACATAGAGGCACGCTCTCGCAGTTGAGTATGGTCTCCAGTCATTTCGAGGTATGCTATATACCTTCCTTCATTTCTTTCCCTGCTTATCTTTCCCTGCTTAGACTTTTTTCCAGTAGCTCACGCCGCTATCGCCCTTTCCGGGCAAATTTTTGCCTTGCTAGTCAGTGATTTCCCCTCTTTATTACCATTCCCTGACGGGAAATTGACATTTTCGTAATTAGGAAAATGACCGTCATCACATCGATAATCGTCCACGTTTTATACAATTTTACAAAGTCGACGATATATTGGTGTTAATTGCATATGAAACGCGTCATCAAAGTGTCACAGGCATGGATTGCCGCGTTTATTCTGGGAGCACTTCTCACAGGCTGTGGGGGTGGTTCATCGGGTAGTGCTGGCACTGCATCACCGGGCGATTCCGGCGGTTCGGTTGGTTCAGGTAATCCGACTGATGGCGGCAACGTTGGTGGTCAGGATCCATCTCCTGAGCGTTCCGCAGTGCTGAGCTGGAGCGCGCCGCTTACTCGCGTGAATGGCGAGAGCATTCCGATGGGCGAGCTCGACAAATATGTGATTCGTTACGGGCAGGATGCCGAAGAGCTGAGCGAAGAGGTTGTCGTTATCAATGCTCAGGCCGAGGCGGAAATGTCCTACGAAGTAAGCGGGCTGGACGTGGGTACCTGGTATTTCACCATTCAGGTTCAGGATACCAACGGGCTGATCAGTGAGCCCTCCGATGTTGTAAGCAAGTCTATCCGGTCCTGAGGCGGGGATTCCCGGCCTGAAGTTTGAAGTCTCAGGCCAGCGGATCTGCAATTGGAAGTTTCAAGGTGAAGGCAGAACCTTCACCCGGTGTCGATGACACCGATATCTCTCCCCTGTGTTTTTCCACGACGGTCTTTACGAACGAAAGCCCCAGCCCGGTACCGTGTACTCCGGCCAATTCCGAGCTCTTCTGCCGACGGTAGCGGTCAAACAGGTGCGGCAGTTCTTCCGGATCGATGCCTGTGCCTTCGTCCGCGATCGTCAAACAGGCCTGGTGACCGGCGCGGAAGACCTGAATGCTGACGTCGGATCCACTCGGGCTGTATTGAACCGCATTGGTGAGCAGGTTGATAACGGCCCGCTCCAGAAGCTCCGCGTTGCCTTTCAGCCAAAGATCTTCGGTGCCCTGAAGCTGGAGCTGTATCTGCTTCTCGATGGCCTGTTCGCTGACGCTATCACGGGCATTCTCCACGATGGCCAGAAACTCGCATTCGTAGAACCGGGTTTCTGTCAGCTGTTCGGCTCGTGCCAGTTGTACGAACTCCTCCGCCAGGTGATAGCTTCGTCGGGCCAGCCGTCCCAGCTGGTCCAGTTGTTCCTGTTCAATGTGGCTAGGGTCTCGTTTCAACTGTTCGATCAGGGCAAGCTGTGAAACCAGTGGCGAACGTACGTCGTGGGAAATAAAGTCGATGGCTTCGCGGTGCTGGCGCTGCTGTTCCCGCAGTTCCGAAATGTCCGAAATGTTGGCAATGATGCCTTGTTGGTCAGTGTCGGGCAGTGAAAACGGCGCGAAATGAATCAGAAAATCCTTGTCGCGAATTCTCAGATCCACGGTTCGGCTCTGTTGCAGTGTCAGGGTATCGGAAACCGTTTCGTGCCAAGGCGGCGTTTCCCGAGGGTCATGTCCTTCGAGCAACCTGACCAGGGGCAGGCCTGCAAGGCTCGGCATGGGTTCGCGGAACCACTCTTCAATATGGCCGTTGGCAAAGCGGATAACGCCCAGTTCGTCGGTAACAATGATACCGTCGGGCATGCGCTCGAAGCTTCTGCGAATAAATTGTTGCATGTGATTCAGCCGATCCGTGGCGATACGCACCCGCTCAATTCGCGCTGAGATATTTTCGCTGGGTCTTGCGGTTGAATCCGCCAGTGCAGGCTGCTCCAGATGAAGTCTGCGCAAGTAGCGCTGGACAGCTTCGCGGCCGAGATCATTGGGCAGCATCAGGCCCAGGTGATAGCGGGTACCGGCGCGCAATAGCTGAATCCAGCTGCGGTTGCTGTCGTGGAACCAGTGGCCGGGGGTCAGATCAGAGGGAACATCGGCCAGGGACAATCCGCGGGCGGAAAGAACCTCGTTCTCCTTGAGTAAAAGCCAGCCAGTGGGCCGGAAGAGGGCTTGAAAGTGCTCCAGAAGTTGCGTTGGGTTTCTTCCCGAGGGTGCGGGCAGGGCAACTTGCGGGCTTCTGGCAAGGTCGTCCAATTGCCGGTTAAGAAAACGATTGGTCATGGCGAGCCTGAGGCCGCTTGAGACTGGAAAGGCCAGGAGCGGCACCAGCAAAGCGTTCGCCAGGGGAATCCACCATTTCAGCGCCAGAAGCATGAACAGATAGAGACCGACCAGTCCGACCAGAGCCGCTGCGCAGGCGAGCAGAGTGCGTGCCGGGCGCATCGGAGGCAGGGCGAGCGCGAGGATCAGAATGGTTGTTAAAGACAGAAGGGCCGAAGCCCATTCCGGTGCCGGGCGAATCAACAGCCCCTGGGTTCTGGCGGAGAACACGTTGGCGTGAAATTCAACACCGGCCATAGGTCGACTCAGGCCTGAGAAAGGTGTTGGCAGTATGTCTCCGAAACCTGCGGCTGTGGCGCCGACAAAGACGGTTTTGCCTCTGAAACGTTCAGGGGCTGGCGGTTGTGTAATAACCTCTGCAAAGGAGTACGACTGCAGGGAGCCGGCACCACCGATCAAGGGGATGGCCCGATACTGATCGCGAACATTGACATAGGGAAGGGCCTCTTCCGTCCCCGAATTTTGTGGCCCTATCCCGCTAGCGGCCAGCGCTAGGCTCGGCCAGAGCTGACGACCCAGGCCATTAAACAGGTAGAGACCACGCGCAACGCCGTCGCTGTCCAGTTCCACGTGAGCGTGGCCCAGCCCCTTGGCCGCTGAAGCCAGTTGTCCAACCGGCAATTGTTCGCTCAACAGGTACTGGGATGTGGGGGGAGACAGATAGACCGGCAGGATGACGTTGCCATGGCTGCGCATCTGTTCTGCCAGTTGCTGGTCATCGGGTGACGGTTCTGCAAACAGAATATCGAAGACAATGGTTTTGGCGCCTGCCTGCTCAAGTTTGGCAATAAGCTCTGCGTGCAGTGTGCGAGGCCATGGCCAGCGCCCGAGGCGGTTCAGACTCAGCTCATCAATGGTTACCAGTACTACCTCGTCCGAGGCATTTACAGGATTTGAAGTAATGGCCTGATCGTAGAGCAAGAAATCAAGGCGCTGGGGCAAATCCGTGGTCTGGATGAGCAGAAGGAGCGCCAGCAGTATCAGGCCCAGAGTCCAGGGGGTCGTTTTAATTGGCAGCCAATCCCGGTTCATGAGCCCTGCTGTGTGTTTCGTTCGATCAACGGATTATTCCAGGTACAATTCCCTCCCAGGTCCCCAGCGGCTTTGCAAAGGACCATCAGAAAGAGCTTTCAGGCGCACAAAATACCGCCTTCCGGGAATAAGACGCAAGGCTGCGGTGGTGTCAGACAGCGTTGCTTCCTTGATGATGTTGTTGAAACCGGGCTCTTCCGACAGCTGTAGGCGATAGTCAGTGGCTGTGTCCACCTTCTCCCAGAAGACCCTGACCTGGCTGTCGATGTAGTTCACACTGATGATTCGCACTGGGGGCAGGCTGCCATTGACCACAAGCTCTCGCGGCTCGGTGGTAGCGACGGAGTTGCCGCCTGCCTCGGTAACCACCCGCCAGTAGTATTTGCCGGGCCCCAGCGGGCGTGAAGGCAGCGCTGCAGTTTCCGGCGCCCATTCGCTGGTGGCGATAACGTTCCGGAAATCCCGGTCCTCGGCAACTTCCACTCGAGCCACTTCATTGTCGCCGTTCAACTGCCAGCGAAACTCGGGCATATCATCGTTTACCGTGTCTCCATCGGCGGGAGACAAAAGGCTGGCGGTTCTTGCCTGAAGATCGACCTCCACCGGAATTACACGAGGCATGCCGGCGGTTCCGCGAGCATCGAGGGCCGCCAGGTGCACTTCATAGCTGCCGTTATCCAGCCGGCCGATATCAAAGCTGCTGCCAGTGAGTTTGCGGCTTTCCACCCAGCGGCCGGTGTCACTTTCGAAAATATCCACGCGATGCATGGGGGCACGGCTTTCCTGCCAGGTCATCGTAGCCGGCAGTTGGGTCAATTTTGGTGGAAGTGGGTCAAGGGCAGGCGCTGGTGGCAGGCGTCGAATGCTGAGGCCATCATTGCCCGCGGTGGACAGGCTGGCACCGAAGCCCGCAGGAATGCGGCGGGTCTTGCCGGGTGCTCCGAAGTCAACATTTCCCTCGGTTACCTGCAGGCGAGTACCCTCTGCGGATGTCTGAAGTGCAAATGCGGTCCCGCGCACAGCGGCGACGGCGGATGGCGTTTCAATCTCGAATCGGGCGCCGCCCTCCATCACTGGTTTTACGCGGGTGTGGATCTCGCCCCTGTCCAGTCGCAGCCGGGTATCCACCATGCCGGCTTTGCCATATTGGGTCAGGCGATTGAAGATCAGCCGTGAATTCGGAGAAATCCGGACTTCCGAGCCGTCTGCCAGTTCAATAGTGGCGGTTCCGGACGCTGATAGAATTTCGTCACCGACGCGGATCAGGGCATCTTCACTGAGCGGCGTTTTTCGACCCGAGTTTCCGGAAATCAGTTGTACAGTTCCGGTGACCGAGGTTGCCCGTGCAGGTTGTGGTTGGCGTTTCAACCAGGCAAGAGGAATGCGAACACTGTCGCCGGCACCGAGCGTGGCACCGTTTTCAATCTTGTTGTACTGCAAAAGGCGACTTGCTGGAAAGTTCGGCGCTAAAAGATCGCTGGCCACTTCCGAAAAACTCTCGCCAGGCCGTAACGTGTAGATCCACTCAGGCACTGTGTTGGCGGGAGATGCGTCGGAATGGCCGGCAGAACCGCGAGTCACCGACAGCTCCGCAGCCGTGGGAGCGGCGCAAGCGAGCAGAGCGAGTATCAGCAGCAGTACGGGCAATCGCGGAGCCGGGCTTTCAGTCATTGGCGGCCCTGGCGGGTTCTTGATCATCAAACGCCTGATCCTGTGCCTTCATGGCCTCCAGGCGGTAACCGCGCTGGTAAATCGTCTTGATGCGGAAACCATTTTCGGGATTGAGCCCCAGGCGACGGCGAAGGCGGCTCATGTGTGTATCCACAGTGCGGGTATTGATGTCCCTGGCCAGCCCCCAGACACGCTCGAGCAGCATTTCCCGGGTCAGCAGACGCCCCTGGTTCTGGAACAGGAACAGGGTCAGGTCGAAATCCTTGTCGGTCAGCGTGAGCTCTTCACCATGAAGCGCAATGACTCGCTGCTGCGTATTGATTTCGAACGGGCCGTAGCGAAGCACCTCCTTCTCGCTGTCAGGATTGGACCGTCTCGCCAGGGCGTTGATGCGCGCGACCAGTTCCGCAGCCCGGGCGGGTTTTGCCAGGTAATCGTCGGCGCCGGCATCGAGGGCGCGAACGATGTCTGCCTCGCTGTCCCGTTGGGTGAGGAAAACCACGGGAATTGGCCAGTTGAGCTGGGCCCGGACGCTCTCCAGAACGTCGATGCCAGTCATATCCGGAATCTGCCAATCCAGAATAAGCAGGTCGTAGCTACGATGCAGAACTGCGCTCAGGAAATTTTGGCCGGTAGGGAAGCTATCGCAGTGATGCCCGCGCTCAGACAGAATTGACAGGATGTGCTGTGCCTGTTCGGTTTCATCTTCAAGCAAAGCAATACGCATTAAGCCTCTCCCGGAGTGTTGCTCTCTTGCCTGTTATGGAGCAGAGCGCTTGACGGACTACTCTGCTATATCAACCAATTATCACAAAATGTGGATCTGCCTTCAGTATCGTTATGTAGACTTGCGTAAACGGACTGCAGGCTTTCCGTTGTCGTCGTCCAGTGTTTGTCGGCAGCCCGGGAAATTACTGCAGCCCCAGAACCAGCCTTTTTTGCCCTTTCGCCGCACCAGGGGCGAGAAACAATGGGGGCAGGGAATGGGTTTTTGGCCAGTACCATCCTGGGGTGCGGCTTCTTCCAGTGGTCGGGTACCCCGGCAATCGGGGTAGCGGGTGCAGGCATAGAATCGGCCGAACTTGCCGTCCCGCTCCGTCATTGGGGCACGGCATTTAGGGCAATGGGGCCGGGCCTCGGCTGATTCTGTCCCGGCATGCTCGCAGTCCTGGGCGGGCTGGCCCTGGGGTTTGTCCAGAAAGGCGCGTATTTCATCTTTCAGGGTTTCCAGGAACTGCCTCGGGTCACCCTCTCCGCGGCGAATGCTTTCCAGATTGGCTTCCCATACTGCTGTGCGATCCGGTTTGCTGACCGATTTGGGCAGGGCGCCGATCAATGCTTTGGCTTTGTCGGTAGCCCGGATGTGTCGACTGTCACGGTATAGGTAATCCCGCTTGAAGAGGGTTTCGATGATGGAAGCCCGGGTTGCCTCGGTGCCCAGGCCATCGGTTTCCCGCAGGGTTTTTCTGAGTTCGGTAGCGGTGACAAACCGGGCAATGTTGGTCATCGCCGATAGCAGGGTCGCATCGGTAAAATGCTGCGGCGGCTGGGTCTTCCGTTCAGTGAGGCTGCTATCTTCACAGAATACCGGCTCGCCTTTTTCCAGCCTCGGCAGGGGCGTCTTGTCCGGCTCGTTGCGCCCTTCCCGGAGTTTCAGTTCCAGCGCTTTCCAGCCGGGCTCCAGGATGGCGGTTTCCGTGGCGCGGAATTCGTGCTCTGACACTCGAACCGTCAGTTTGCCTTCCCGGTGCACGGCATCAGGCGCGAATTGCATCAGGTAATGCCGGCTGATCAGGCCGTAGATTTTTTCTTCTGCTGCAGTGAGTTTGCCGTTGGGCGTGGGGCGGCTGGTTGGAATAATGGCATGGTGGGCGTCGACCTGTTTATCGTTCCACGCAGCCGTCCGGCGATCGAGATCTGCGCCGCTACAGGCCTCCTGAAGATCGGGTGCGACCCGGGCAATGGCCCTTACCACCTGTTCCCGCTGGCCGTAATGGCCCTCCGGTAGATACCGGCAATCAGATCGAGGGTAGGTGATGAGCTGGTGGCGCTCGTACAGGTTCTGGGCGGTATCCAGGACCTCTTTGGCGCCCATCCGGAACAGTCGGCCTGCTTCGATTTGCAGGGCCGATAGGGAAAACGGCAAAGGTGGCGCTTCGGACCGATCCCGAAAGCGGGATTCGGTGATTGTGCCGGGGCGGCTTCGGACACTGTCGGCAATCTGTTCAGCAATTTCCCGATTCAGCAGGCGATTTTCTTCATCCAGATAATTCTGGAACTGTTCGTTGGGCAACCAACGGGCGGTGAAGCTTCGCTGGTCGGCTTCCTCTTCCTGAGCCTTGAATCGGGCTTCAATCCGGTAATAGGGCTTAGGCTGGAAGTTTTCGATGGTGTTGTCACGCTCAACCACAAGGCCAAGTACCGGGGTTTGGACCCGGCCAACGGAATAGACGCCTTGCTCCCCTTGTTGCTGGTAACTGAGCGTGTAGAAGCGGGTCAGGTTGATACCATACAACCAGTCTGCCCGTTGCCGGGCGAGCGCTGAATGGGACAGTCGACGGAAATCGCGGTTGTCTTTGGGGCTCTGTATAGCGCGAGATACGGCCGCTGGGGTCAGATCGTTGATTAGAATGCGCTGCACCGGTGCTCTGGTGCCGAAATAGCGGATAACCTCGTCTACCAGCAGTTGGCCCTCACGGTCCGGGTCGCCGGCATGAATAATGATCTGGGCCTGTCTAATCAGGGATTCCAAAACCTTGAGTTGCTGGCGCACGCTGTCCTTGGGCATGACTTCCCATTTGTCGGGAAACATGGGCAGGTCTTCCTGGCGCCATTTTTTCCACGCCGGGTTGTAGCGCGCCGGTTCTGCCGGTTCCAGGAGGTGGCCAATGCACCAGCTTACCGTGGCAGCATTTTCGCCGTTGCCACAACGTATCCAGCCCTGGCCTTTCTGGTGAGGGCCGGGGAGGGCGGCGGCGATGGCGCGGCCCAGGCTTGGTTTTTCGGCGATGTAGAGGTGCATGGGGTTTGGGTGTTTTGGAATCGGGATGGGAATGTGGCGCTTTGGCTCTGTAGTGTCAAGGCTCTCGGGTGTGTGCTGTATGTGTAGTAGACTGGTTGGTGTAGGGGAGGCGGCTGTGGCGATGGCTTTCCCAAAAGACGCCGTGAACCCATCCCTGGGGGCTTGGCGTTGCCATCCATGGCAACGCACACTTTTGGGAAAGCCATCGCCACACCCGCTTCTGACAACGTGCCATTCGCCTCTCCAGTTCCAATGCGGAGGCAGGAGTATTGAAACATGAAGATCCAGAACGCAATTGAAACCAAGCTGAACGAGGCCTTCGAGGCCCGTGTGCTTCAGGTGGAGAACGAGAGCCACAAGCACAGTGTGCCGCCGAATTCTGAAACCCATTTCAAGGTGACCCTGGTTTCGCCGGAGTTTGAGGGGCAGATGAAGGTGCGGCGGCATCAGGCGATTTACAAGGTGCTCGCCGAAGAGTTGGCGGGTCCGGTTCATGCGTTGGCGTTGCATCTATACTCACCGGAAGAGTGGGAGGCGACCGGTCACACTGCGCCGGAGTCTCCGAATTGTATGGGTGGGTCCAAGAAGGATCCGGTGATGGCGGCGCGGACCGCTCAGGGAGAGGGTTCATGAGTCAGTTTTTCCAGATTCATCCGGAGACGCCGCAGAAGCGTCTGATCAATCAGGCGGTGGATATTCTGCGTCGTGGCGGGGTGATTGTGTATCCCACGGATTCCGCCTATGCCATCGGCTGCCACCTGGGCGATAAGCAGGCAGCGGATCGGATCAAGCGGATTCGCAGGCTGGACGACAAGCATAACTTCACCCTGGTATGCCGGGATCTGTCGGACATCGGGGTGTACGCGAAGGTGGATAATACCCAGTACCGGTTGCTGAAGAATTTCACGCCCGGCCCCTACACGTTCATTCTGGATGCCACCAGTGAAGTGCCCCGGCGGCTGCTGCATCCGAAACGCCGCTCGGTGGGCGTAAGGGTGCCGGATAATGCGATTGTTCAGGAGCTGCTGGGTGAACTTGGTGAGCCAATCATGAGCAGCACCCTGATCCTGCCCGGAGAAACCGATCCGATGACAGACCCCTATGACATCCGGGAAACCCTGGAGCATGAGCTGGATCTGATTATCGACGGTGGTTTTTGCGGTATGGAAGCGACTACGGTGGTGGACTTTACTGGCGAGGCTCCGGTGGTTACCCGAGTTGGCAAGGGAGATCCAGCGCCGTTTGAGGTCTGATCTCCCTTCTAGATTATGCCCGGGCGTTCAAATTAAAGGCGTACGCCCGGCTATTTCCCGCAGCTTCCATTTGCTCAGCACTCACCGAGCGCCGCATGGTGTCGTAACGGTGTACCAGATCCTGCAGGCCATTGAACTGCTGGTTCTCGCTGATCAATGTGTCCAGTAACGGGTTGTTCACGCCGTAGGCCTGGTTCAACTTGAGCGCATTATCCATGAAATGCAGGGTCGGCTCGGTGACGCTCAGGCGATTGAACGCTTCCTTGAAGTTCTTGTTCACGTTCAGGTCTTTTTCAATCTGGGCACGGGTGTTGTCCGCAATTTTCCCCTCTACCGTAACGCTGCCGTTTTCGTTTTTGCTCACGTTCAAAGCAGTTGCGGGGTGTAAATTGTATTCGGCAAGTTTGTGCCGCAGTGTCTCGCGAATGAAGGCAAGATCCTGCCCCACCGTTTGCTTGTAGTCTGCCATTGCCAGCCGCCGCGCTTTCAGGCGTGAGAGATCAGTCTCGCTGCTGTCAGAGGGCGTGAAACGGTCATCGCCAGATGTCGGTTCGGCTTCTACAGCTTTGGGCTGGGCCTTGCCAGTCGCGGCTTCCGGAGCTGTTGAGGGCGTCTGGCGCTTTTCCATGGCCTGCTGGAACTGGGTGCTTGCCCGGATCAGAGAGGTCAGTAGGGACATGGATGGGATTCCTCCTTCGGTGAACCGTAATGCGGTTTCCGAACAGTCTGCGTTGGACATAACGGATACTCGTTATCTAGCTCTGCAGCTTTCAGGCCAACTCCATCAAGTCCCTGCCTGAGGGCTCCCCTCTCTTGTTATGCAAATGACCTTTCCCGGATCTGATCTGGGTCAGGAAATAATTGACGCATATCTATAAAGTTTGGCGACAGTTAGTTGTCGCCATAAAACGTCAAAACAACTCTCAGGCCGCGCGGCCTTGGTGTCGGATTATCATGAAAAAACATTACTCCATCCGCTTCCTGCTACTTGCGGCCCTGGCGGCTGCCTTCTCGCTGATTCTCGTGTTTACCGTGCTCTACAGCGCCGACTCCCAGCGTGATCATCTCGAAGAGTTCAGCCACAAATATGTGGATGGGCTGGCGAAATCTTACTTCGATGGGCTGAACACCATGATGGTCACCGGCACCATCGGTAATCGGGATGTGCTACGGCAAAAGGTGATGGCATCCGAAGATGTGCTGGATGTGCGCGTGATTCGCAGTGATCATTTGAACCGCACCTTCGGGGCTGGCAATGCATCGGAGCAGATAAGAGAGCCTCTGGATGAGAAAGCGCTGGCAGGCGAGAGGGTGGAAGCCTATTCCAGCAATAAGGAGGGCCGCGTCTACACGCTGATTGAGCCGGTGATCGCTATGGAAAACTACCAGGGCGTGAACTGCCTGGGCTGTCACCGGGCCAAGGAGGGTGATGTTCTCGGCGCCATTCGGGTGGATTATTCCCTGGCTGATAGCGATGCCCGGTTGCAGCAACAGCTCCTGACCAGTGGCGGCATCCAGGTGGCCATTTTTGCTGCAGTGTTTTTCATGACCGCAGCCGCCTTGACCCGACTGGTTTTTTCCCGCCTGCGGCGACTCCACGACCGTATGGATGAGATTTCCAGCAACTCGGATCTGACGATTGAGCTTGAGGTTACCCGCAACGACGAAATCGGTTCCGTTTCCCGCGCCTTCAACCGGATGATGGCGAAGATACGGGAGAGCATGAATACGGTAATGGACAATGCCGAACAGGTTGAGCAGGCGGCCAGAAGCATTGCTGGTAAGGCGGACACCACTGAGCGGGAAGTGCTCGCCCAACGCGACAACACCGATCAGGTGGCCAGCGCCACGACAGAGATGGCTGCGTCGGCGGTTCAGGTCCGGGAAAACGCCATCCACACGACTCGCAAATCCGCAGATACGGCGGAATCCGCGAGCAAGGGGGAAAGCCTTGCCCGCAATGCAGTTGAGGGAATTGAAGCACTGAACAGCGAGGTCCAGAGCGGCGCGCAGCGCATTGAGCAACTGGATCAGCGGACAAGCCAGATGTCAGATATGCTGGAGGTGATTTCCAATATCGCCGACCAAACCAACCTGCTGGCGCTCAATGCCGCCATCGAGGCAGCGCGGGCCGGCGAGCAGGGGCGAGGTTTTTCGGTGGTGGCCGATGAGGTGCGGGCTCTGGCCTCGAGAACCCAGGATTCAACGGAGGAAATCCGAAACACCATCAATGGACTCAAGGGCGAGGTCGTCGATTGTGTGGCCACCATGCGCCATGCCTCGGAAATGGCAGAGCAGCAGGTTTCAGCGATTCTGACCGTGGAGTCGGAGTTACAGACGATTGCCGCTGCCGTGCGCGAGATCACCGATCTCAACGAGGAAATGGAGAGTGCCGCCAACGAGCAGAGCGATGTCTCCGAATCCATTAATCACAACGTGATTGAGATAAGCCGCTCAGCGGAGCAAACCTCCGGCGATGCCAAGGAAACGGCGAGGATCGCCGGTGACCTGCTGGCCATGGCGGAGAATCTGAGGAAGACCATCGAACAGTTCCGGCTGAATCAGGAGGGCCGTAAATAAAAAAGCGGCCTGGGGCTGACGAAAGGCTCAGCCCCGATGGTCGGAGACGAAGGGGTTGGTGGCTCGCTCCTGACCGAATGTGGACATCGGACCGTGTCCTGGAATGAACGCGACCTCATCTCCGAGCGGGAACAGCTGTTCCTTGATTGAGCGGATCAGTGTTGCGTGGTCCCCCTTGGGAAAATCCGTGCGCCCGATGGAGCCATGGAACAGCACGTCACCGACCAGCGCCAGGCCGGAGCCCCTGTGGTAGAAAACCACATGGCCAGGCGTGTGGCCCGGGCAATGAAGCACCTCCAGAGTCTGATCGCCCACAGTCACCTTCTCCCCATCTTCAAGCCAGCGATCCGGGGTGAATACTTCCGGTGCCGGAAACCCGAACATCTGTGCCTGCTGGGGCAGGCCGACAATCCAGAAATTGTCTTCCTTCTGTGGCCCTTCAACGGGAATTCCCAGCGTTTTCGACAGCTCTGCGGTTCCGCCGGCATGGTCAATGTGGGCATGTGTAAGCAGAATCTTTTCGACCGTTACACCTTCCTCGTCCACGGCGGCGCGGATCTTCTCAAGATCGCCGCCTGGGTCCACCACGGCTGCCTTGCGTGTCTTCTCGCACCAGATCAATGAGCAGTTCTGCTGGAAAGGTGTAACCGGGATGATTCTGTACTTCAGTAACATAGGTTTTCTCTAAAACAGGGGGGATAGCTTCTTCGAATAGCTTACCACGCCAGCCAGATAACGTGGCGGGCACCCTTGCCCGGCCGCAGAGCCCTCACTGTGACCGCTTCAACAGAAAATCCGGCCCGGCGTAGCCTCTCGGTGAAGGCATGCTCCTGGCCGGCTGACCAGTAGGCGAGTATGCCGTCAGGACGCAGGGCTTTCTGGGCGGCCGCAATGCCTTCCGGTGAATAGATCCAGTCGTTTTCTTTGCGGGTCAGTCCTTCCGGACCGTTGTCGACATCGAGAAGGATGGCGTCCCACTCGCTGTTTGAATTTCTCAGTAATTCCGCCACATCACCGATCTGTACCCGGGCTCTCGGATCATTCAGCGGGTTGCCAGCTGCGGAGCCTAGCGGGCCACGATTCCAGGCTTCTACTTCGGGAACCAGCTCGGCAACCGTTACCTGCGCATCTTCTCCAAGGGCGGACAATGCTGCGGCCAGCGTGAACCCCATGCCCAGGCCGCCAATCAGCACTCGCGGAGTGGGTTGATCGGCAATGCGTTCGCACGCCAGGGTGGCGAGGGCATCCTCCGAGCCGTGGATGCGGCTGTTCATCAATTCGCCTGTGGTGCCAGCGATCTTGATAGAGAATTCTTCATTACGCTGCAACAGACGCAATTGCGTCCCTTTGCCTGGGATGGTCGCAGTGCCGATTTCGGTGAAGCGTGCCATTTGCGGTACCGGGGTGAAATATTGGCGGGCAGTGTAACCCGCTTCATATCCGGTGAATACAATGGGCTGGGTTCGAAGTCGGAAACAAGCCTTTCGTCTGGCTTGTCTTTACCTCTATATTTGAAAAATTAGCAAATGAAAGTCTCTGAGAAGGGCATCACGCATGGAGTTTTCCAGTCACTTCAAAGGCCTCGAACAGGACATCAAGGACCTCGTCATAGCAAGCTTCACTGACTCGGAAGGCTCTGACGAAGGAGAGCTTATCGGTGAACTCGTCCGTAACGTTCTCAGCGATACAGCACCTGATGACATCCAGGTTTTTCTTGCCAGAGCAGGGGATGAGCTGGTTGGGGCGGCTGTTTTCACCCGGCTGACTTATCCAGATGATCACAGAGTGGTCTTTTTGCTATCGCCGATGGTGGTGGCCACCCGGTGGCAAGGCAAGGCTGTCGGTCAGCGCCTATTGACCCATGCCCTGGATTCACTCCGTGAAGGGGGCGTTGATGTGGCGATCACCTACGGTGATCCGGCGTTTTACGGCAAGGTCGGATTCAAACCCCTCTCCCAATCAATCGCCCGGCCACCTCTGCCATTGAGTCAGCCCGAGGGTTGGATCGGGCAGTCGCTCACAAAAGAGCCCTTGGCGGCACTGAGCGGGACATCATTTTGCGTGGCAGCGTTGAACGATCCGTCTTTTTGGTAGTGAGCTATTCGGTTTTTGATTCAGCAGGACGGGATGGCAGGTTCTGAGTCAGGTGAGGTGGTACCCCCGGCAGGACTCGAACCTGCTACCTTCCCCTTAGGAGGGGGACGCTCTATCCAGATGAGCTACGGGGGCATTATCGCGAGAAGGGCGCTATGATAGCGGGCTAAGCCAAGAGGCTCAAGGTGCGACCCGGTTTCGGTGATTGTCACGGAGTTTGTTTTGCCAGACCCTTTCTCGTTAAGTGTGATTGTTCCTGTATGGATGGAGGCGGCGGGTGTTACGGAAACCCTGCGTGCCCTGCAAACGATTCGTACACGGGGGCATGAGGTGGTTGTCGTTGATGGTGGTAGCACCGATCCAACCGTTGAGCTGGCCCGGCCGCTTTGCGACAGGGTGGTTGTCGCAGAGAAGGGACGGGCGCTTCAGATGAACGCCGGGGGAGCGGCGGCAACAGGCGATCTTCTGTTGTTTTTGCACGCGGATACGCGCCTGCCGGACAACACTCTTGAGCACCTCGCACGTTTCGTCCAGACGCGCCGGGCCTGGGGACGGTTCGATGTGCGGTTGAGCGGTGAGCGACCGCTGTTCCGGGTTATTGCCTGGTTCATGAATCAGCGCTCCCGCCTGACCGGCATCTGCACCGGCGATCAGGCCATGTTTGTACGACGGGATACTTTTGAGGTGCTGGGCGGCTTTCAGCCTATGCCGCTGATGGAAGATGTGGAGTTTTCACGTCGTCTTTGCCTGGTGTCCCGTCCCTTCTGTATAAACGAACCTGTTGTTACCGATAGCCGCCGTTGGCAGAAAAATGGTGCCTGGCGAACGATTCTTCTTATGTGGCAACTGCGCTGGCGTTACTGGCGTGGTGAATCGCCAGAGTCTCTGGCCCAAATCTATCGATCGGATGTGCGCAATGCCCCAAAGTAACTTTCCGTCGGCGGTCTTTCTGCAGTTTGCCAAATGGCCGGAGGCTGGCCGGGTAAAAACCCGTTTGATGCCGGAGTTAGGCGCTGTGGGCGCACTTGATGCCCACATCCGACTTACGCTGGCGGTGCTGGATAACCTGTGTGCGACCGGCTACCCGGTGGAGTTCTGGTGGGACCGACCGGCTGATGATCGGCCCGGCGAGGCCGAATCGATTGTTGAAGAACTGGAAGGTGCAGGTCTGCATCAGGGCGTCCAGCAGGGCAGGACGCTCGGAGAGCGGATGCACCGCGCACTCAGTCAGTCACTTGGGGATTACGAACGGGCCCTCATTGTTGGCAGTGATTGCCCGTCGGTGGACCCGGATTATGCCCGCAAGGCGGTTGCCTGTTTGGCGGATTATGACGTTGTGCTCGGCCCGTCAGACGATGGCGGCTATGTGCTGATTGGGGCCTCCAGAGTGGCGGAGGGAATGCTCGACGACATTGCCTGGGGGACGCCCGAAGTTCTGACTCAAACCTGTGATCGACTGGAAGAGTCGGGGCTCAGCTATTGTTTGCTCGAGCCCCGCTGGGATGTTGACGAGCCCGAGGACTGGGCTCGTTTTCTGCGTACCTGCTAATGTTTTCAGCTGGCGGGTACCGGTGGCAGTTCCGTTAGCCTGCCCAAAGCCCGACTCGCCTCAAGGCCGTCTCCGCCAGTCACAACCTGCAGGCTCTGGTCTCGCTCCAGAACCGACTTCCGGAACGTTTCAAGCAGTGCCGCTTTACTCACGCCTCGCACCGCGTCGGCCAGTTGCTCACGGGAATCAAAGCTTTCCATGTCTCGATCAATCTCGCGCCAGTAGCGGCTGGAGATCTCGCTAAGTTGCCGGTCTTTCTCCAGCAGTTTGCTGATGACGGCCTGCTTTTCGCGTTCCAGACGCTCCGCTGTCAATGCTGACAAGGTCTCCTCGAAGCTGTTGGAAAACTCCTGAACGGCATGGTCGATCTCTGCGCGCGTTGCCGACGGCGATTGCACTACAAACCCGAGGGCAGGCGTCTCCAGCATTTCGAAAGGCGTCGCGTATACGATATAGCCCAACTGGCGGTTGGTTCTTATTTCCTCATAGAACGGGCTGCTGATGATCTGGGCCAGCAGACGGAATCGGGCCCGTTCCTCGAAGCTGGTGTTGTCGCCCTGCATGTAGAGTGTATAGCCGGTGTCCGGGTGGTCTACCTCAATGGAAACCATCGTTTCAGTGTCTGGCAACTGACGTACCTGACTGCGGTCTACCTCGGTCAATTCACTGTTGCCCAGAACAATCGCGTCGATCTGCCGCGCCAGGTTCAGGGCCGAGGCTTCCGTGAGATTTCCATGGGCCAGCATGACCGGGTCCACCTGTGAGAGCAGGGCCTCCGAGAAGGAGTTCAGTTCATCGAAGCTCACTTCCCGGGCAGCCTTGAGCTTGGCGTCAGTCGGCCAGGCACCTTCGATAAGGGACGTCTGTACGAACTCCGAGGTCTGTTCCACCGGGCGGTCCTTGGCCTTGTTCTGAAGGCCGTCAATCAGCTGTTGCCGGGCGATTTCAAAACGCTGCTCCGTTAGCTCTGGTGTAGCCACCTGGACCAGTATCCGGTTCATCAGGGTATGGAGTTTATCGTTGTAACCGCCGACACGAACCGTGATACCCCTCAGGTGAGGGTAAACACTGTAATCCAGGCCCGCGAGGCTGGCGGAGTAAGCCCAGGCATTCAGATTGGTATTGATGGTGTCTACCAGCAGCTGGGTCAGAACGTAGCTGCGGGCCGAAGCCCGGGTGGCTGGCGTTCGAAGACCCACGAACACATTGGCTTTCGGGGTATCAAACCGGGTGTCCCGGGCAAACCAGACATCCATTCCTTCAAGTGCGCCGAGTCTTGTCGGCTGGTCCATCGTGCTTCCCGATACCATCGCCAGATCTTCCGGCACGAAGGGGTTTTCAGGGGGTAAACGCAGCTGGGCCGAGAGCTCAGGGAGGCTCCGAGCCGTGAGCATTTCCGGGTTCAGGGCTTCCCGGGTCCAGGCGGCGTTGTACCAGTCGGTGCGATTCGGATTCTCCAGTTCAGGTTCCGGTGCCAGAACGAAGGCAAGCAGGTTTTCCGGTGTCAGTCTGTCCAGAATGTCGCGATACTGCTCCGGTGCAAAGCGCTCAACCAGCCAGGGAGCCCGCAGTACGTCTTGCGGCGGATAGTCCTGCAGGTAGCGAGAGAGACGCATTGCCTCATGCAGGGGGTTACCCTGCTCGCGGAACCGGAAGTCTATTCGTGCCAGGTTCTGCATCTCGAGGAAGCGCTGCTCGCTGATTCCTTTCTGGCGAACCTTTTCAATGTACTCGAACACCAACGGCAAAATGTCCTCATGGCGAGCTAGCCCCTCGGGTGTCAGGGAGGTGCTGATCTCGAGGGTGGCGTTTTCACCGGTATCCATGCCCAGACCTGCGGAGAGGCTCTCGGCCAGACCGGCCTTTTTAAGCACATCGAAAAGACTGCCTGGGCCCTCATGGCCAAGCAGGTTGGCCACGTAGCTGACGGGTTTGGTGCGGTAGTTTTCTTCCTGGGATGGAATCGGGAAGGTAAGCGACAGGCTGCGAACATCCTTGAGTGCTTCTGCTGTTACCTTGGCCGGGAGGTCCTCCGCCCGGTAAAGGCTGGCCACATGGCGTTTGGTTTCGAGGTTTCGGTTTTCGATGGCATCGAACCGGCCTCGCACCATGGATTCCAGTTCGTCCAGGGTTTGCGGCCCGTAAACCGCCAGGCTCATGATGTTTGAGGAGTAATGCTGCTTCCAGAACTCGATCAGGTCAGGCCGGAGCGGGTTGTCTTCGGTGTTCTCCAGGGTGCTGAGGTTGCCTACCGCAAACTGGCTGAAGGCGTGGTCGGGATTACTGGCGGCTTTTTTTACGGAATAGAATCGGCGCCCATCGTCTTTCTGTTTGGCGCTGAATTCCGAGTGCACGGCGTTGCGTTCACGGTCCACCAGTTCGGCGGTAAACAGGGGTGCGGAGAACTGCTGCGCGAATCGGTCCAGGGCCGGTTCCAGAAATTCGGCCTGAACATCGAAGAAATAATTCGTATCCTGGAATGCAGTGAAGGCATTGTGCTGGCCGCCATGGCTCTTGATGAACTGCTGGTATTCGCCTGGATCCGGATATTTCTCGGTTCCAAGGAACAGCATGTGCTCCAGGAAGTGGGAGAGTCCTTCCCGATCCGCCGGATCGTCCCCGCTACCGACGGCAACGTTCATCGAGGCAGCCGCTTTGTCGGCATCCTGATCCGAAACCAGAATCACCTTCAGGGCATTATCCAGTTCGATGAACCGGTACTGGTTATCGTCATTGGGGCTCTTCTCCGGAATCTGGGCTGCAAAAGCAAGGGTGCTGAACAGCACAAGTGTCAGCAGGGAAAACAGGCGTGATATCGGGTTCTGCATTGAGTTCTTCCTGACGGTGCGTGTGTTCATAGGTTCTCTGTGATTCGGAGAAGAGTTTCGTGTATCAGTGCATCGGCGCGCTGCGTGTGCTCTCTGGTTGCTGGTCCAATGTTTTACGAGCGAGATCCGCGGCTTTCTCACCGTCCAGCTGGCCAGAGGCGATACGCTCCAGAACCGTGGCCATGATGGCGACGGACTGTCGGTAATCGGCAAACTCGGCCTGGAAGGCTTGATCAATGGCCTCGTAGACCGCCTGGATTTTCTCCTCGCGGGAACCTGCGTTTTCGGCGGTGTCGTTTATGGCCCTCAAACAGGCTCGGGCAATGGAAATGTATCGTTCTGCGTTGGGATTGTCTTTTTGCATGATTGGTGGTTCCGAAGATCGGTTTTCCTGTGAAAAGAAGAGATGCCAGAAGGCGCGATAAGTTCCCGATTATGTCATTGCTGGCGGGCGCTTTCATTGCTTTGCGGTAATCCGGAAATTGGGCATGCATGGGCCAATTCCTGTGCTAGTCTCATAAGCATTGTGTCGGCGAACCGGACAGGCCCGTTGAGCGTGCGGGAGAAAATTTTTAGAGTAATAGCTCTATGCAAAACAAAGGCTTACAGAGTAAAAACTCTAAAAAAGTTCGATACATGAAGGTTGCAATTAAGTACAATGCCGGCGTTTCCGGAAAACTCTAAGACTTTAGTCGTATGAGTGCCGGCATGGATAGACAACAACAGAGCAACAGGCAGGGTGGAAGATCGATGAATTATTTCCTGACGGGTGGCACCGGATTTATTGGCCGTTTCCTCGTGGAGAAGCTTCTGGCACGTGGGGGTACTGTCCACGTTCTGGTGCGTGAACAATCCCAGGACAAGTTGGACAAATTGCGCGAGCGGTGGGGTGCGGATGAAACCCAGGTGAAGGCTGTCATAGGCGACCTGACCAGCAAAAATCTGGGTATTGACGCCAAGACACTGAAAGCCCTGAAAGGGAAAATCGACCACTTCTTTCACCTCGCCGCCGTGTACGACATGGGGGCAGACGAAGAAGCTCAGCAGGCGACCAACATCGAGGGCACTCGGGCTTCGGTGAGTGCTGCCGAGGCAATGGGCGCCAAACACTTCCATCACGTGTCTTCCATCGCGGCTGCCGGTCTGTTCAAGGGGATTTTCCGCGAAGACATGTTCGAGGAAGCCGAGAAGCTGGACCATCCTTACCTGCGCACCAAGCACGAATCTGAAAAGGTGGTTCGGGAGGAATGTAAGGTTCCCTTCCGCATTTACCGCCCGGGCATGGTAATTGGTCATTCTTCCACCGGCGAAATGGACAAGGTGGATGGCCCCTACTACTTCTTCAAGATGATTCAGAAAATTCGCCATGCGCTACCCCAGTGGGTGCCGACCATTGGTGTCGAAGGCGGGCGTCTGAACATTGTGCCGGTGGATTTCGTAGTTAACGCCATGGACCACATTGCCCACCTTGAGGGTGAAGACGGCAAGTGCTTCCACCTGGTGGACAGTGATCCGTACAAGGTTGGCGAAATCCTCAATATCTTTAGTGAGGCGGGGCACGCACCCAAGATGGGGATGCGGATTGATTCCAGAATGTTCGGCTTTATTCCGCCGTTCATTCGCCAGAGTCTGAAGAATCTTCCGCCCGTGAAGCGGCTGACCTCGGCAATCCTCGACGACATGGGCATTCCGCCCTCCGTGATGTCATTCATCAATTACCCGACCCGGTTCGACGCCCGTGAAACCGAGCGCGTTTTGAAAGGCACCGGTATTGAAGTGCCCCGGCTGCCGGACTACGCGCCGGTGATCTGGGACTACTGGGAGCGCAATCTGGACCCGGACCTGTTCAAGGACCGCACGCTCAAGGGCACGGTTGAAGGTCGCGTGTGCGTAGTGACAGGTGCAACGTCCGGTATCGGTCTGGCCACGGCGCAAAAACTGGCAGACGCTGGCGCCATCCTGGTGATCGGCGCCCGGAAACTGGAGCGTCTGAAGGAAGTGACCGCGGAGCTGGAGTCTCGCGGAGCGAGCGTGCACGCCTATCCGTGCGATTTCTCCGACATGGACGCGTGCGATGAGTTTGTGAAGACCGTTCTGGATAACCACGGCCACGTGGATGTGCTGGTCAACAATGCCGGGCGTTCCATTCGCCGGTCACTGGACCTGTCGTTCGATCGATTCCACGATTTCGAGCGCACCATGCAGCTGAACTACTTCGGTTCCGTGCGCCTGATCATGGGCTTTGCGCCGAAGATGCTGGAGAACCGCCGAGGGCACGTAGTGAACATCTCGTCTATCGGGGTGTTGACCAACGCGCCCCGATTCTCGGCCTACGTGGCGTCCAAGTCTGCCCTGGATGCATTCAGCCGTTGCGCTGCTGCGGAGTGGTCAGATCGCAACGTGACCTTCACCACCATCAACATGCCGTTGGTGAAGACCCCGATGATTGCGCCGACCAAGATCTACGATTCTGTGCCTACCCTTACGCCGGACGAGGCCGCAGGCATGGTCGCTGACGCGATTGTTTATCGACCGAAACGCATCGCGACTCGTCTCGGGATTTTTGCCCAGGTGCTGCATGCCCTGGCACCCAAGATGGGCGAGATTGTCATGAACACCGGTTACCGGATGTTCCCGGATTCACCTGCCGCCGCCGGCAGTCGATCCGGCGAGAAGCCGAAGGTGTCCACAGAGCAGGTGGCTTTCGCCGCCATCATGCGGGGCATCTACTGGTAACGTGGTAGCGCCTGAATCGAGTGGGAGGGGAGTTACTTCCCCTCCCATTTCAATTGGTTAAATAAGATTCGCCTCTTTTTTGAGTTGTTCTGGGCTAAAGAAAACCTGCCGATAGCCGATGGTTAACATAAGAACAATATAAAAGAAGGGCTATTGATGACTCTCAAGAAACGTCTTTTGCTGACCTTGCTGCTGGTTGGCCTGCTTCCCGTCATTGCCATCTCGTTTTTTAACGCCGAAATTGCCCGACAGAGCCTGACGGAACAGGCGTTGCAACAACTCTCTATTGCGGCTACCAACAAGCAGCATAGTGTTGAAGATTATCTCAGCACTATTGCCCGGCAGCTGAAAGCCATGGCCAATAATCGCGGGACCCGAACGGCGGCCCAGGGGTTTGGTTTGGCATTTCAGAATTACGAAAAACTGGTACAAGAGGAGCAGTCGACCTTACGAGAAAACGTCGAGGCTTATTATCAGCAGAATTTCTTGCCACCCTTACAGCAAAATGGTGGTGCTAAGGGACGTTCAGCCTCGGATTTCGTTGCATCCCTCAGCAAAAACAGCCTGGCTCTGCAGATGGGTTACATCGTGGACAACCCGAATCCTGTGGGGCAGAAAGACGAATTGGTATCGGCCGACGTCCATATCGCGCAGTTTTATAACACCCTTCACAAACAGTGGCACACCTCGTTCAAGGAGTTTCAGGAGGCGTTCGGCTACTACGATATTTATCTCATTGATGCCGATACAGGCCATGTTATCTATTCCGTAGCCAAAGAGGTTGATTTTGCTACCTCCCTGAAAGACGGTCCCTACGCGGATTCCGGCCTTGCGGCAGCTTATCGTCAGGCGCTGTCTGACGGACAGGATACTGCTCCGACTTTTGTTGATTTTACTCGGTATGTACCGTCCTACGGTGCGCCCGCCGGATTTGTGGCAACCCCCATATATTCCGAAAAGGATGAGCGGCTGGCCGTGCTGGCCTTCCAGTTCCCCATCGACAGCCTGAACAACATCATGATGGAGCGAGATGGCATGGGCGAAACCGGGGATGCCTATCTGGTGGGCCCGGATAACCTGATGCGGTCAGACTCATACCTGGATCCGGAAAACCGCAGCGTTGTCGCTTCCTTTGCCGACCCGGAGAATGGGCGCATAAGTTCGACATCGGTGGATGAAGCTCTGGCTGGGAATTCCGGTGAAGGCGTGGTTACGTCCTACCGGGGCGAACCAGTGTTTTCCGCCCACAGGCCAGTTGCTGTAGGCGGGTTGAACTGGGCGCTGGTGGCGGAGATCAGCGAAGACGAGGCCTTGGCGCCCGTGCGTGAAATGTGGACGCTGGCCGCGATAGCCATTGCTATTGTGATCCTGGCTGTAGTGGCCGTGGCGGTCTGGACCGCAGTGCGGATCATGAAACCCCTCGGCAGAGACCCGGCCGAATTGCAGGCACTGGCGGAGCAGGTGGCTGCGGGTAATCTGGTCATCGATTCGTCCGAAAGTGACAGGGCAACGGGTGTTTACGGCTCCATGCTCAAAATGGTGTCGGACCTGAAAGAAGTGATCTTCAGGGTCGAGGAGGCTTCCCAGCGCCAGGCCAGTGCATCTGAACAATTGTCGGGTACTTCCTCACATACTCTGGAGAGTGTGAATCAGCAGGCAGAGCAGACTGAGCAGGTGGCGTCGGCCATTGAGGAAATGTCCTCCGCCATCAACGAAGTGTCCCAGAACACCGCGGAATCGGCAGCCAGCGCCAAGCGCACTCATGAGGCGGTCAGCCGCAGCGCAGCCGAGGTGGAATCCTCCGCTGAGGACACCCGTGCTATGGCCAGGGAACTGGAGGAAGCTGAGGCCGGCATAGAGGACTTGCGAAAGAATATGGAATCCATCACCAGGGTTCTGGATTCGATAAAGTCCATCGCCGACCAGACCAATTTGTTGGCTCTGAATGCCGCTATTGAAGCGGCCCGGGCCGGTGAACAGGGCCGGGGCTTCGCGGTGGTTGCGGATGAGGTGCGCAGCCTGGCCCAGAATAGCCAGAAGGCGACCGAGGAGATCAGTAGTTCCATCGAAACTCTGGTGAATTCGTCGGAGCGTGCTTCACAGGTGGTTACCCGCTGCAGCGTCCAGGCCAGCGGTATTTCCGAGCGGGCAGGAGCCGTTGTATTGCAACTTCGCGAGGCAGTGGACGAGGTTACCCGGATGTCCGGTATGGCGGAGCAGATTGCGACTGCATCCGAAGAGCAATCAGCCACAGCCGAAGAAGTAACGCGCAACGTATCTACAATTGCAGAAAAGTCCGTTGAGACCAAACAGGCCATGGCCCAGATATCAGAAGCCAGTGGTGACCTGGCCGAGTTGTCTCATCAACTGAAAGATTCGCTGTCCCGGTTTAAAGTCAGCTGAGTACCAGAAGGCGTTAAAATCTTAGGCCATGCTCGGCACACAAATAAAAACCCGCTACGGCGGGTTTTTTTAATGGCGTTTACTCGGTCTCTTCGGGGATCACCGGAGGTGGAAAGCCGCCCAGCTCTTTCCATCGATTCACAATGCCGCAGAACAGGTCCGCAGTCTTTTCCGCATCATAGGCTGCGGAGTGGGCTTCCTTATTGCTGAACGGAATGCCCGCGATCTTACAAGCCTGGGCCAGAACCGTATGGCCGTACGCCAGGCCGGCCAGAGTGGCGGTATCGAACGTGGAAAAGGGATGAAATGGATTGCGCCGGATATCTGCTCGCAGTGCGGCCGCAAAGATGAAATTGTGGTCAAAAGTGGCGTTATGTCCCACCAGAACGGCCCGCTTGCAGTCGTGGTTTTTCACCGCCTTGCGAATCGGGCTGAAGATTTCACTGAGACCTTCCCGCTCGGGAACCGCTTCACGCTCTGGATTCCACGGATCTATGCCGGTGAAATCCAGGGCGGATTGCTCCAGATTGGCGCCTTCAAAGGGATCAATCTGTTGTACGTGGGTCTCCGCTCGCCGCACCCAGCCGTCGTCGTCCATGGTCAGTATTACCGCCGCCACCTCCAGCAGGGCATCCCGCTCGGGATTGAATCCTGCGGTTTCCACGTCGACGACAACGGGTAGAAATCCGCGGAAGCGGCGGGACATGGGATGCGGTGGTTTGTTTTCGTCAGTCACTCAAGCTCCGGTCTTGGCCGTGGGTGAGAAGGAATAGATCAGGTTTACGCCAGTCGCCAGTGAACGGTTTCACCGGCCTTGAGAGGCACGATGGTTCCGTCAGCCAATGGCAGCTCCGCCGGCATGGTCCAGGGTTCGCGAACCAGGGTAATGGT
Organism: Marinobacter salsuginis; assembly: GCF_009617755.1. Taxonomy (NCBI): domain Bacteria; kingdom Pseudomonadati; phylum Pseudomonadota; class Gammaproteobacteria; order Pseudomonadales; family Marinobacteraceae; genus Marinobacter; species Marinobacter salsuginis. The sequence goes on along the minus strand of NZ_BGZH01000002.1, from coordinate 32,929 downwards.
ATCGGTGTTGCGCGGCAGGCCGTAGAAGTCAGGGCCGTTGAAGCTGGCGAATGCCTCAAGCTTGTCCAGAATGCCAAGCTCTTCAAAAATATCCGCATACAGGCCGATGGCGCCATAGGCTGAGTAACAGCCAGCACAGCCGCAGGCAGCCTCCTTGCGATCCTTGGCATGGGGAGCAGAATCCGTGCCCAGGAAAAAGCGTTTGTCGCCGCTGGCTACCGCGTCCCGCAACGCCTTCTGATGGCGGTTGCGCTTCAGAATTGGCAGGCAATAAAGGTGCGGGCGAATGCCGCCGACCAGCATATGGTTGCGGTTATACATCAAATGCTGGGGCGTCAGCGTCGCGGCAAGGTTGTCGCCGGTATGCTGCTGGACAAACTCGGCGGAATCGGCCGTCGTAATATGTTCCAGCACAACCTTGAGATTCGGGAAAGCCTCCAGGGTGGGGGCCAGGACCCGCTCCAGAAACACCTTTTCACGGTCAAAGATATCGATATCGGCGTCGGTTACTTCGCCGTGAACCAGAAGAAGCATGCCGCAGTCTGCCATTGCTTCCAGCACGGGATAGATGTTCCGTATATCCTTCACTCCGGAGTCGGAGTTCGTTGTCGCGCCCGCCGGGTAAAGCTTGGCGGCCACAACACCGGCGGCTTTGGCCTCGCGGATGGTTTCCGGTGTCATGCTCTCGGTCAGGTACAGGGTCATCAACGGCTCGAAGGCGGTGCCTTTGGCAGCCGCGAGAATCCGCTCCCGATAGGCTGCGGCATCAGCGGCGGTTGTGACCGGTGGCACCAGGTTAGGCATGATGATGGCGCGGCCGAAGCAGGCCGCTGTGGCCGGTACCACGTCGCTAAGAATGTCACCATCCCGAACGTGAAGGTGCCAGTCGTCGGGCCGGGTAAGAGTAAGCTTTTCTGTCATGGCAGTTGTCCGCAATACCTTATGCGAGGCGTGCTGTGGGGCCCTGGAGGATAGAGCCCCGAAAAATTTGGCGAATTATACCAGAAGGCGCGGGTGATTGTTTTCCGGCCGGAGCTAAAGAAAGGCAGACGCGGGCCGTTAAGCAATCAGAATCTGTTAACTACCGGACACTGATGGCACATACTATGGGATTCCGCCTCGGAAAACGTCTCAATACACTGCTGGCTTGCAGTCTTCCTGTGCTGCTTTTGCCGGCTGCCGGGCAGGCTGCCAGCTATGGTGCCGGTATCGAGAATAGCCAGTGGTATCTTGCCGAATCGGTATTCGAGTGTCGCCTGGTGCACGAGGTTCCCGGTTACGGTCGGGCCGTGTTCAATCATCGCGCGGGTGAAAGTCTGAGCTTTTTCCTGGAGTCTGATTCGACACCAATGCGACCGGGGCGTGGCAGTCTCGTGGTGGAGGCACCGGCCTGGCGTCCGGGTGTGGCGCCGAAGCCCCTGGGCACGGTCAATGTGTCGGATGATCGCCGCCAGGTCTCCCTGGACACACGCCAGGCCTTTGTTGTTGCCCACGGCCTGCTGGAGGGTATGCGCCCCACGGTTACCCGGGAATCCTGGTTTGATGGTCGTCCGGTGCGGGTGCAGGTGTCCAATATCAATTTTGCTGGTGAATACCAGCGCTATCAGCGCTGCACGTCGAATCTCTTGCCGGTGAACTTTGATCAGATTCAGCGTTCAAGGGTGCCCTTTGCCAGTGGCAGCACTCAACTGTCTGACGCCGACAGGCAGTTGCTGGACAACATCGTGCGCTACGTGAATGCCGACACCACGGTTGAGAGAATTTTCGTGGATGGCCACAGTGACAGCATTGGCAGTCGTATCGACAACCGCGCGCTTTCCGAAGATCGTGCCAATGTGGTGGCCGACTACCTCAAGGCGAGCGGTATTGATGAAAACATGATTACCGTTCGGGCACACGGTGACCAATACCCGGTATCCAACCGGCCGGCGGATAACCGCCGCACCAATATCCGCTTGCAGAGGGCAGGTGATCGCCCGGAGCTTCAGCAGGCCAACGGGTATGGCGGTGAGCCCCGGGGATAATCGCTTTCAGTAAACCGAGTTCAATACTTCCAGATGGGCGTTTACGCTTTCTGCCAGGGCCCTCAGGTGGTATCCGCCCTCCAGCGTTGAAATGATGCGGTCGTTGCTGTGCTCACGTGCAACAGACACGATCATTTCCGTCAACCAGCGGTAGTCGTCGGTATCCAGATTCAGTTCCGCCATCGGGTCAAGTCTATGGGCATCAAAACCCGCGGAAATCAGAATGAGTTGCGGTTTGAAGTCGTTCAGCCGCTTCAGCCAACCTGCCTCCACCTGTTTCCGATACTCTTCAGACGAACAGTTCGCTGCAATCGGAATGTTGACGATGTTGTCGGCCTGGCGGTGCACATGGGAGTGCGGGTAGAACGGGTGCTGGAAGCTGGAGCACATCAGGATTCGCTCGTCACCACCGACAATGTCCACGGTTCCGTTGCCCTGGTGCACATCGAAATCAATGATCGCGACCCGTTCAAGGTGATGGAAGGTGAGAGCGCGCATGGCGGCCAGGGCGACGTTATTGTAGAAGCAGAAGCCCATGGATTTCGCTCGCTCGGCATGATGGCCGGGCGGGCGCGCGCAAACAAAGGCGTTGGTTACCTGGCTACTCATAACCATATCCACGGCCTGGATGTTGGCGCCAGCGGCAAGGCGGGCTGCCCGCAAAGTGTCCGGCATCATGGCCGTATCCGGATCGGTAAACACGCGGCCCCTTGTGGGTTGCATCAGATCGAGTTGATGCAGGTACTTTTCGGGATGCACCGTCAATAACTGGTCCCGGGTGATCTCTTCCGGCCTCACCCAGTCGAGCTTCTGATCAAGACCGGTATCAGCCAGGTAGCTGATGATCGCCGCCAGACGCTCAGGGCTTTCCGGATGTTCCGGCCCCATGTTGTGTTTCATGAAGTCATCGTGGGAAAAGAATGCCGTGGTCATACGTCTCGAACTGCCTTCGATGTGCTTATATTTTCTTCAAGCTTATCAGGGAAAACCGCCTGATGCCGTGTTTCTTTGGTCTTATAGGGACGATAGCCATTTCACATCGGGGAATCAGGGCCTAAGATAAGGGTTACACTCATAAGTAACCTGTTTTATTACATTTATTCGCCAACGGCCTGCCGGCCACTCACATAGGAGAGTCAGCTTGAGCACCCGGTATCTGGAGAGCCTTTTCAATCCCGCGTCCATTGCGGTGATCGGTGCGTCGGAGCGGGCAGACAATCTTGGCGGCATGGTATTGCGGAACCTGATGGGGGGCGGTTATCCGGGGCGCCTGCTGGTGGTCAACCAGAACGATTACGACAACGTGCACGGTGTACCCTGCGTCAAGAAAGTCTCCAAAATGGACTTTTCCCCGGATCTGGCCATCATCTGCACGCCGCCGGATACTGTGGCCAAGACCATCAAGCGGCTCGGGGAAGCCGGGGTGCGCACCGCCATTGTCATGACCGGTGGCATGTCCCGTACTCACAGTAAAACCGGTCAGCCTTTGATGTATTCCGTGCGCGAGGCCGCCAGGGAAACCGGGATCCGGGTGCTCGGCCCCAACACGATTGGTTTGATGGTTCCGGCACGTAGCCTGAACGCCACCTATGCCCACATGGGCGCGATCCCGGGACGGGTTGCTTTCGTAGGCCAGTCCGGCACCATTGCCAGTTCGGTTATAGACTGGGCCTTTGCCCGGGGGGTGGGGTTTTCCTACTTCCTGACCCTCGGCGATGGCATGGATATCGATCACGACGATCTGATCGACTATCTGGCGCAGGACACCCAGACCCGCGCGATTCTTCTGCACATCGAGAACATCCCGAATGCCCGGCGGTTTATGTCTGCGGTGCGGGTAGCCTCCCGCACCAAGCCAGTGATCGCAGTAAAATCCGGGCGGGTACCGGAATCGGAGTGGTTTCCCCACGATCTGCCGGCCGGTTTGAAACGCAGCGATCCGATATACGATGCCATGCTCCAGCGGGCCGGTGTGCTTCGGGTGGACGGTCTTGGCCAGATGTTCGATGCGCTCGAGACGTTAACCCGGATGCGGCCATTGCGCCGGGAAAGCCTGGCCATCATGGCCAACGGGGTTGGCCCGGGGGTGTTGGCCGTGGACCGCCTGGCGGACCTGGGCGGCGAGCTGGCGGAGTTGTCGGATGCCAGTATCGAGGCCCTGGCCGAGCTGCTGCCACCTTACTGGACCCGCAAGAACCCGATCGATCTCAACTACGATGCTTCCCCGGATTTGTATGGGCGGGCGATCAAGATTCTTGCCAAGGATCCGGAAGTGGCAAACGTTCTGGTGATGTATGCGCCAAGTCTGACAGAGGACAGCCTCCAGATTGCTGACGCTGTGGTACAGGCTTCCAAGGGCACCCGTCTGAACGTGTTCACCTGCTGGCTGGGCCAGAGTACGGTCATGGATGCGCGGGAAGAGTTTTACCGGGCCGGGCTGCCGTCGTTCTTCAATCCCGAAAAAGCCGTCATGGCGTTCATGCAGCACGTGCGTCATCAGCGTGTTCAGCGGCTGCTCACGGAAACACCCGAGTCCTTTACCGATCACTTTGCAGACCGAACCCACACCCGTCATGTGGTCAGCCGGGCATTGCGCTCTGGCCGGTATCATCTGTCGAACCGGGAAGCCCGGGATCTGGTGAGTGACTATGGCATTAGCACCATCGACACCATGTACTGCGACGATATGGAAGAGGTCCTCGAGGTTTTCGCAGTTGAGCGGCGTCCCATCGATATCACCATCATCCATGAGCAGGCCTGCCATCCTTTCCTCGACCTGAGTCCTACCCAGCGCCGATACAAGGGCACGGTTCAGAAGCTCAACAGCGAAGCGGCCATCATGGACTCCTGCCGCTACCTGATGGAGGAATACCAGAGCCACTTTCCGGGCAGTGGCTTCCTCGGCTTCGCTGTTCAGCGTTCCTATCAGCACGTGGGCGGGATTGAGTTCAGTGTTGGTATTACCCGGGATCCGTTATTTGGCCCCCTGGTGGTATGTGGCGCAGCGGGCGCCCAGATCAATGTGATGACCGACCGGCAGATTGCACTGCCGCCATTGAACATGGTGCTGGCCCGGGAGCTTCTGCGCCGGACTTATATGTACAAGCTGTTGAAAGAACACAGCCTGAAGCCGGAAGAGGATATCCGGGCGGTGTCCGAGACGCTGGTCACCCTCTCCCAGATCGTCATCGACATTCCCGAAATACAGGGGCTGGAGATTTCGCCGCTGCTGTTCAACGAGCAGGGGGCTGTGGCTGTGAATATCTCCATCAATCTGGCCGACAAGCCAGGCCGGCCGATTATCCAGCCATACCCGCGCGAACTCGAGGAGTGGATTGTACTGCCGAAGTCCGGGCGGCGGGTCATCATCCGGCCGGTACTGGCCGAAGATGAGCCCGCGCACCGGGCGTTTCATGAGCTACAGTCGCCAGAATCCATCCGCTACCGCTTCTTCCAGTACCGGAAGCATTTCTCCCGGGAGGACGTTGCCCAGATGGTGCAAATCGACTACGACCGGGAAATGGTTTTTATTGCCAACGCGCCGAGGGAAGACGGAGAAGGTGAGGAGACCCTGGGCACCGTGCGCACCTGGACTGACGCTGACAACCTGCAATGCGAGTTCGCGGTCATGGTGCACGATAAAATGAAAGGGGAGGGCCTGGGCGTCGCCCTGATGCAGAAGATGATCGATTACTGCCGTTCCCGGGGCACCATGGAAATGGTTGGCAACGTGTTGCCGGACAATCGCCCCATGTTGCAGCTGGCGGAACACCTGGGCTTCGAGATCAAGTTCAATATCGAAGAAGAGGTGATGGATCTGCGGCTGGTTCTGAACGAGCCGGAAAAGGACTGGCAGAGAGAGCGCCTGGGCAAGAGCGCCCATTGAGCGGTAAGGGGAAAGACGGGGTCAGATTGATTATGCACCTGACCCCGGGGTGTCGGTTTTATTCCTCGACGATCGCTGAACGGTCTTCACCACCCAAGACTTCGAGAAGCCCCGGGATCAAGCGGGACAGCTCCAGGGTCATCAGCGTGAAGGCTGCATCAAACTTGGCAACGGCATCATCCACATCGACGTCGTCCAGTTGATCCTGGAGAGTTTCGCCGAATTTCAGGCGACGAATACCCAGCTCCTCATCGAGTACGAATGAGACGTTGTCGTCCCAGGTCAGTGACAGCTTGGTTACCTGCATGCCCGCGTCGAGATGATTGCGGATTTCATCGGCTTTCAGGTCCAGGCCTTTGCAGCGCACCACTCCACCATCTTCAGACGGATCTTTCAGCTCGCATTCACTGCCCAGAACCACCTTGCCAGGCAGATCGACGGATTCGTTCAGCCAGCCGGTGAAGGTAAAGGCAGGCGCCTGCTCCACGGCGGGCGGACGAACTGGTAGTGAGCCAAGGCTCTTGCGCAAGGTGGAGGCCAGATCTTCCGCCTGTTTGGCGGAGCCGGCATCCACGACCAGGACACCGTCCTGGGGCGCGAGGTAGGCGAAGCAGCGGCGATTTTTGGAGAAAGCCTGGGGCAGCATCTCCAGCATCACCTGTTCCTTGATTTCATCCTTTTCTTTGCGGCGGACCTTGCGGCCCTGCTCGAACTCGATAGCCTCCGCTTTCTCTTCCACGGCTTCCTTCACCACCGGGCCAGGAAGGATTTTCTCTTCTTTGCGCAGGGCAATCAGGTGATAGCCGTTAGCACTGTGAACCAGCTGTTCACCATGCTTGCCCAGGGGTGGAACCCAGCCCTGGCGGCTGGTTTCCTGGGGGCCGCAGGGTTTGAAGGCGTCGGCCTGCAGTTTTTCTTCCAGCTCTTCGGCGGAGATATCAAACGGTTTGGTAAAACGGAATACGCGGGCGTTGCGAAACCACATCAGGGCTGGTCCTTGTCGTTCATATTTGCATGATCTCTACGAGTACGGTCTTGATAATAAAGCCCACAACGCCGGCGCCCAGCACCGTAAACAGGGCGATGGTGCCGAATCTTCCGGCCTGGGATTTCTTTGCCAGGTCCCAGACGATGATACCCATCCAGACAATCAGGCCGGTCAGAAACACCAGCATGGCGATCTGGGAAAACACTGCTTCGTTCATTGCTTACTCCGATGTCAACGTGGATTACTGTTCATCCCGCAGGAAAACCCAGTTGTTCTTATCGGATTGGTCTTCGCTGAAGTAATAGCCTTCGAGGTTAAAACCTTTGAGGTCGTCGGCCTGGGTAATGCGGTTCTGGATGGCAAATCGGCACATCAGGCCGCGGGCTTTCTTGGCGTAGAAGCTGATCATCTTGTACTGACCATTCTTCCAATCCTTGAATTGGGGGGTAATCAGCCTACCTTCAAGGTCTTTCTTCTTTACACTTTTGAAATACTCGTTGGAGGCCAGGTTTACCAGCACGCCGTCGTCGTCTGCCAGCAGCCGGTTGATCTCGTCAGTAATCTTGCTCCCCCAGAAGGCATACAGGTCCTTGCCACGGTTATTCTCGAACCGGGTACCCATCTCCAGGCGATAGGGTTGCATCAGGTCCAGCGGTTTCAGGACCCCATACAGGCCGGAGAGCATGCGCAGATGCTGTTGGGCAAACTCGAAGTCCTCCTCGCTGAAGCTCTCTGCGTCCAGGCCGGTATAAACATCACCCTTGAAGGCCAGTACCGCCTGGCGGGCATTCTCGGGGGTGAACGGCGTGTGCCAGTTCTGGAAGCGCTCCGCGTTCAGCTGGCCCAGCTTGTCGCTGATGCTCATCAGGTTGCTTATCTGATGCGGCTCCAGTTCCTTCAGTTGGTCAACCAGCTCACAGGCGTCGTCGAGAAATTCCGGCTGGGTATAGGTGTCAGTTGCCAGCGGGCTTTCGTAGTCCAGCGTTTTTGCAGGGGAAATAACCATCAACATGTCAGGCAATCCTCATTGCAGGAATGTGAGTAATTCATCCCTGGTAAACGGCCAGTCCAGTTCCGCACCGGTGTCGTTGCGTCGCAGCACTGGAATCCGGGTGCCGTACCGCTCCACCAGCTTTTCGGACTGGGCAATATCCACCACGTCTACCGGTATGGGTTCCGGCATGGGCGTACTGACAAGCAGGGCTTCAGCCAGCTCGCACAAATGGCACTGGGATGTCGTGTAGAAAAGCAGTTCCATTATTTCGGCTGTGCGTCCAGTTTCTGGCCGTTGACGCCTTGGCTGTCCTTGCCCATGAGATACAGGTAAATCGGCATCAGGTCTTCCGGTGCCGGATTTTGCTGTGGGTTCTCCGCCGGGTAGGCGTGGGCTCTCATATTGGTACGGGTCGCGCCCGGGTTCAGACTGTTCACCCGGACATTGTGGCGTTCGTCATCCAGTTCTTCGGACAGAAGTTGACTGAGGCCTTCAACCGCAAACTTGGAGACTGCGTAAGCGCCCCAGTAGGCTTTGGCTTTGCGACCGACACCGGAAGACGTGAAAATCACCGAAGCATCGTCGGATTTGCGCAGCAGGGGGATCATGGCCCGGCTGAGCAGAAACGGGGCTGTTGCATTGACGTGCATGACCTTGTTCCAGGTTTCCGGGTCATACAGTTCAACCGGGCTGCGATCGCCCAGGATGGCCGCGTTGTGCAGTAAACCGTCCAGTTGGCCGAAGTTGTCTTCCAGCGTCATGGCCAGTTCTTCATAGTCCTTCACCGCAGCGCCCTCAAAGTTCATGGGCACGATGGCGGGCTTGGGGTGCCCGGCGGCCTCGATTTCGTCGTAGACCGTTTCCAGCTTTCCTACAGTTCGGCCAACAAGTACGACGGTCGCACCATGGGCGGCAAAGGCCTTTGCCGCAGCCCGGCCAATGCCGCTGCCGGCACCCGTCACCATAACGATACGGTCTTTCAGAAGATCGGCGGGTGCTTGGTAATCATGCATAACCTGTCTCCGTGTCAGGCTGTTACCGGTTAAACACCGGATCTTAAAATTGATCGACTATTGTAACAGCTTTGCCAGGTCCGTGACGGTGTCGGCAATAAGATCTGCTTGCCACAGGTCAATGGTTTCCGGCTCTTCGATATAACCGTAGCGGACCGCGATAGTCTTCATTCCGGCATTGCGACCTGCTTCGATGTCCCGTTCGTGATCGCCTACATAAATCCCTGAACCAGGCTCGGTTCCCATTTGCTGGCAGGCGAGAAACAGGGCCTCCGGATGAGGTTTGCGCTGGGCAACATGATCGGGGCACACCAGGGCAGCGCATCGGTTCGCAAGATTCAGAGCTTCGACTAGCGGAACCGCAAAACGGGCAGGCTTGTTGGTGACAATGCCCCAGGGGATCCCCTGTTCCTCAAGAGCCTGGAGTAATTCATCCATGCCTTCGAACAGGCGGGTTTCTACAGCCACTCCGGCCTCGTAGAGGTCGAGGAAAGCTGTGTGTTTTTCCAGGTACTCCGGGTGCTCCGGTTCCAGGCCGAAGCCGACCCGGATCATGGCCCGAGCGCCGTTTGAGACGGAGCGTCGAATATGCTCCGGGGGCAGGGCGGGCATGCCGTATTGTTCCCGCAACTGATTGAGGCAGCGGATGAAATCCGGTGCCGTGTCAATCAGAGTACCATCCAGGTCGAACAGGACTGCCGAGGCTTGATGCGTGTTTTCAGGCTTCACGGATATCCCTGGCGTGCATCAGGTAGTTAACGTCCACGTCTCTACCGAGTTTATAGATCTTGGTAATCGGGTTATAGGTCATACCCGTCAGTTCCCGGACATCCAGGCCTGCGTGGCGCAGATGATCGGACATTTCAGAGGGCCGGATAAACTTCTTCCATTCGTGAGTGCCCTTTGGTAGCAAACGAAGCACGTATTCGGCGCCGACAATGGCAAACAGGAACGACTTGGGGTTCCGGTTGATGGTCGAGACAAACAGATGGCCGCCGGGTTTGAGCATGGCCGCACACGCCTTGATGACCGATGCCGGATCCGGGACATGCTCCAGCATTTCCAGACAGGTCACGACATCGTACTGGCCAGCATGTTCGCTGTCCTGCGCCAGTTCTTCGACGGTGATTTGCTGGTAATCCACGTTCACACCGCTCTCCATGCCATGGAGTCGAGCGACCGCAAGGGGCGCCTCGCCCATATCGATACCGGTAACATGGGCGCCGCGCTGGGCCATGCCCTCAGACAAAAGGCCGCCACCGCAGCCGACATCCAGGGCGCGCTTGCCAGCCAGGGATACGCGCTCATCAATGTAATTCAGGCGTAGCGGATTGATGTCGTGTAGCGGTTTGAATTCGCTCGTGGGGTCCCACCAGCGACTGGCCAGGGCCTCGAACTTGGCGATTTCGTTCCGGTCTACATTCTGGTTTGTCATGGTTGGTTCTGCCTGATGGATCAATAAGAAATCGGTTAGTTTGCCTTTGTACGGATACGCCCGGCCCAATCTTCAACCCGGAGCATGAGATCGGCGACGTCAATGCGGGTTAGCCGGCCGTCCTGTAATTGTGGTACGCCGTTAATCCAGCTGTGGCTTACTGATCGACCATGGTTGCTGTAGACGAGGTGCGAAGCCGGATCGTAAACCGGCTGCAAAAACGGGTCACTCAGGTCAATGGCAATGATGTCTGCCAGCTTGCCCTCAACCAGTGATCCGAGTTCGTGGTCCCGCCCCAGGGCCCGGGCTCCGTTGATGGTTGCCATTTCCAGAGCCTTGTGGGCAGACAACGCCGAGGCATCACCGGCTACTACTTTGGCCACCATGGCAGCGGTGCGAAGTTCTCCGAACAGATCCAGGTCGTTGTTGCTGGCGGCGCCGTCAGTGCCAATCGCAACATTAATCCCGTTGTCCAGAAGGTCCTGCACCGGGCAAAGGCCGCTGGCCAATTTCAGGTTCGATTCCGGACAGTGAATGACATGGGCTCCCGATTGTTTCAGCAGGTTCACATCGCTTTCATCGATCTGCGTCATGTGCACGCACTGGGTCTCCGGGCGAAGTACGCCGAGGTCTGCCAGTCTGGCCGTCGGGCGCTGGCCACCTTTTTCAATGGCCTCGGTTACTTCAAAGGCAGTTTCGTGCAGATGTACCTGGATGACGGCACCGGTTTTTTCCGATAGCCGTACCGCTTCAGCCATCGGGCCGTCGGAAACCGTGTAGGGGGCATGGGGGCCAATGGCCGGCATGATGTAGCCGTCGGTCTTCCAGGTGTCTATAAAGTCGGCACCTTTGCTCAGATACTCGTCCGGACCGGCACCCCAGGGTGTCGGGAAATCCAGCAGCGGAAAACAGATCTGGGCGCGCATGCCCGCATCATGGGCGACCTGTGCAGCGATCTCCGGAAAGAAATACATGTCCGAGAACGTGGTGGTTCCGGTGCGCAGCATTTCTGCCATGGCCAGTTGCGTGCCATCGGCAATGAACTGTTCGCTGATAAAGCGACCTTCGGCCGGCCAGATGTGATCATTCAACCAGGTCATGAGCGGCAGATCATCCGCCATCCCCCGAAACAGTGTCATGGCTGCGTGGCCGTGCATATTGATCAAGCCGGGCATGACAACATGGTGGGGAAGATCGACGGTTTCACGGGTTCGGAAGGTCTGGTCCGCCTGCTCCTGAGGGATAACGGCGACCAGGCGGCTCCCCTGAATTATGACGGCGTGATTCTCAAGCACTGTGCCCGCTGGCTCAATTGGAATCAGCCAGCGCGCGTTGATGCGGATATCGGCTGCAGTGATGGTATCTGCCGTCATTCATTCCTGCCTTACAGCGCTTGGTGCGACCCTGCCGCACCTTGAAAATGTAGCCCGGAAGTATAACCGTTATACTGGCAGTTTTCAGCGCTGAAAAACCGGAGCAGTTTTCTATGGCAACCACCCCGAAACCCTCTTCTGAACGCGGCATTGGTACCGTTGCAATACGGTGGCATGGCAGCAGTCTCGAATTGCTGGACCAACGCCTGCTGCCCGGGGAGGAACACTGGATCACCCTGGAGGGCGCTGCGGGTGTGGCACAAAGCATCCGGGACATGGTGGTTCGTGGCGCTCCGGCGATCGGCATCAGCGCAGCCTACGGGGTGGCCCTGGCAGCCAGGCATGCCGGCGGTGGCGACTGGAAAGCTGAAATTAAACAATCCATTCGTGAGCTGGCGGCATCACGGCCCACGGCGGTGAACCTGTTCTGGGCGTTGCAACGGATGGAACGGGTCTTCCACGCCTGTCACTCTCTCGACGAAGCGGAGAAACGTTTGGCCAATGAGGCCGAGGCAATCCATGAAGAAGATCTGGCTGCCAATTTTGCCATGGCGGACCATGCCCTGGAATTCATCGGTGCAGAGAAACCGCTTTCGGTGTTGACCCACTGCAACACCGGTGCACTTGCCACCGGCGGCTACGGCACGGCTCTGGGCGTTGTTCGACGGCTGCACGAGGAAAAACTGTTGAAAGACGTCTATGCCGATGAAACCCGACCCTGGCTTCAGGGTGGCCGGCTAACGGCCTGGGAACTCTCTCGGGACGGCATTCCTGTCACTTTGAACGCTGATGGCGCTGCGGCAGCAATATTGGCTCGTAACGATGTCCGTTGGGTCATTGTCGGCGCCGACCGCATCACCGCCAATGGCGATGTGGTTAACAAGATTGGCACCTACAGTCTTGCGGTGCTGGCCAGGCATCATAAAGTGGGCTTCATGGTGGTGGCACCGTCGAGCACCGTGGATATGGCTCTGGAGTCAGGCGCGGATGTTCCCATAGAAGAACGGGACGGGATTGAGGTGCGGGAAATCCGGGGTATTCCTCTGGCGCCGGAAGGCGTCAATGTGTTCAACCCGGTTTTTGATGTGACACCGGCCAACCTTATCGACGCCATCGTTACTGAAAAGGGCGTCGTGCATAACCCGAATATTACCGGTATGAGAGCACTATTTGGTTGAAGACGGGCCGCCCGCCTGCCGCTTCTTTCGGACGGGGGATTTCTCGGGTCTGGATGGCCCTTCGGGGTGTTTGTCCTCGTAGGCAGCCTGAAGTTCGGCCACCTCCCGTTCCTGTTCTTCGATAAAGTGCAGGGACATCTCAAAGCTCTGGCGGGTGAACTCCAGCACTTTCTGGAAGCCCTCATCCGAGAGCGTCCGTGCGTCGTCATGCCGGCGGAAGATGTTGATGAATTCGCGTTCCCGCTCGAACTGCAGGGGGAGTTTCGCCACACCCCAGTCATTCAGAATCTGCCAGACTTCCGGGTTGTAGTTGCGCGTGGTGCGCATGATAAAAGGGATTGGATCATTCCGGGCAATGAGAGCCGCGAGACGCAGAATCAGCTCGAAGGAGAGAGTGGAGGTGCCATTCTCAATGGCCTCGAGAACCGACTTGTCCCGCAGGTTCAGGGCCTCGCTCATTTCCGACAAGGTTAGACCGGCCACTTCCCGGATGTCCTTCAGGGACTGACCCGCCGTGAGCATCGCCCGCAACTGATCCTGGGAATTCATCAGGGCCCGACCAACCCGAAGTGACGTATCTGTGGCCTTCACCCCGAACCGGAGCGCTGACCCGGTGAGGCTGGCCAGGCGGTCGATAAGACCTTCCGGCGTCCGTTCCTGGGTTACCGGTTTTTCCAGCCCTTCCACCTGCTCCAGCGAGCGCATGGCATGCAGGGCATCCAGAAGCATGTCCTGGAGCATTCGCGCTTTCTGGCGGCCATCCTGCCCGCTGGTGTCCTTTTCCGTCATGGGCCTGTAGGCATCCGCTTACCGGGTTACCGCGGAGGCCGGAGCCTGTGCGGCGAACTGTTGCGGGTCCAGGATGGACGCCATGCGGTTATCCAGGTCCAGCATGTCAGCCATGATATGGCCACCTTCACGGATCACGAAATCCAGTTCTTCGTCGGTGGAATCCAGATCAGCTGCCTGTTGGTCCTGCCAGTCTTCGAGGGCTTCAAGGGAATCGAATGGTGGCTGCCCTTTCAGTTCCCGCCTGGCATTCGCAATTGTCAGACGCGTGCGCTCAATTTGTTCGTGTTCGGCACGACGCTCTTCCAGATTAAGGCTGACGCTGTCCGTGGCGCGCTGCTTGGTGAGGAAGTCGATTTCCTGCTGCAACAGACTGAATTCAGGATTGGTTGAGAACCGCTCTTCGTGTCGCTTGCGAAGCTCATCAATAATACCGCTGAAATCGAAGTAACGCGTGTGCGGGACGGCTTCGATCTGGTCCCAGGGCAGGGCATGATCAAGGGCGTCCTCACCGATGCGGGTCTTGTCGATGCGGGATGGAATCTCGATATCCGGAATCACCCCTTTGTGCTGGGTGGAGCCGCCTGATACCCGATAGAACTTCGACTGGGTGATCTTGAGTTGGCCATGGTTCAGCGGACGCACCGCCTGAACGGTACCTTTGCCGAAGGTCTGGGAACCAACGACCAGCCCCCTGCCATAGTCCTGGATGGCGCCGGCGAAAATTTCGGACGCTGACGCGCTCATACGGTTGGTGAGTACCACCAGCGGGCCATCATAGGCGACCGAAGGGTCCTCATCGTTCAATACCTGCACATCGTTATTGGCATTGCGGATCTGAACAGTGGGGCCTTTATCGATAAACAGCCCTACCAGATCGTTGGCCTCGTGCAGGGCGCCACCACCATTGTTGCGCAAATCCATGACCAGTCCATCAACGCCCTCGGCTTCGAGTTCCGCGATGAGGTTACGAACGTCCCGGGTTGTACTCTTGTAGTTCGGGTCTCCGGCCTGCATGGCCTGGAAATCGGCATAGAACGTGGGGATGGTGATTACGCCAATCGTGTATTCCTTGCCACCGCGCTCAATCCGGATGGTGTCCTTGCTGGCGCTCTGTTCTTCCAGTTTCACCTCATCGCGCTTGATCGCGATGGTTTCGGTGATGGTCTCGTCAGACGCGTTAGCCGGAATGACTTCCAGGGTGACGGTCGAGTTCCTTGGCCCGCGAATCAGATCTACAACTTCGTCCAGCCGCCAACCAATCACATTCACCGGTTTTTCACCTTCCTGTGCCACCGAGACTATGCGGTCTGCCGGTTCAAGCTGACCCTGCTTGGACGCCGGTCCGCCGGGCACCAGTCTCACTACCTTGGTGTATTCGTTATCTGACTGAAGGACCGCTCCAATGCCTTCCAGGGAAAGGCTCATGTTGATGTTGAAGTTCTCGGAGGTGCGCGGTGAAAAGTAGGATGTGTGCGGATCCCACATTCCGGTAAACGCATTCATGTAGGCCTGGAAAGCATCTTCGCTTCTGGCCTGGTACGCGCGCTTGAGCTGACCTTCGTAGCGCCGGCGCAGAGTTTCAACGATGGCCTCATCGTCGGCACCGTTCAGTCGCTGTGCCAATACTGCGTTTTTGATGCGTTTTACCCACAGTTCGTCCAGCGCCTTGGCATCCGCCTCCCAGTCCGCTTCTGAGCGGTCCACCAGAATGCTCTCGTTGGCCGAGAAGTCCAGCGAGTCTATGCCGTTGTCGATGATTGCCAGTGCAAACTGCAGACGCTCGATAATCCGTTGCTGAACAAGGTTGTAGATATCAAAGCCCGGCTGGAGCTGGCCGGTTTTCAGGGCAGAGCCCAACTGGGTCCGGATTTTGTCGAATTTCGCAATGTCGTCTTGTGACAGGTAGATTCGCTGGCCGTCCAGATAGTCCAGGTAGGCATCAAACACGTCGCCAGACAATTCGTCGCTGATTCCAAGGTCGCGGAAATGCGTAAACTGCAGCTGACGGGCAATCAGAATGTTAGCGCGCGCCTGATCGATCGTCGGCGCAACCGGCTCGTAGACAGCTGGGGTTTCAACCTTGGCATGCAGTCCCAGTGGCGTCGACAGTAGCAAGGCTACAGCCATTGCCTTGCACACCCCGGATCGACCAGTTCCGGCCAGGGTGCGACGAGCCATAATTCTTTCCGCGATGGTCATAAATGCGTACCTGACGGTGTGGGGAGCCCCTCGGCTTTCGGAGGGAGTGTCTACCCGTGACTTATAAATTTATTGTAGGCAAGCACTACACCCGATGCCATAGGCAGGGCGTATCGGTTCGTGACAATCTGTCCATGAAGGCGCCAGGTTGGTAACCGGATGATGGTCGATTGCGTAGGTCTTTGATTGGTAGGTATGCCGGGCGGAAGCGCATCCCGCCCGGCAATGAGTCAGCAGGGTTTGATCAGGCGAACGTTGTGTTGGTTTCCGCCTTTTCCTGCAGCAGTCTGGGCGGTGCAAAGCGCTCACCATAGGTTTTGGCGAGCTCTGATGCCCGTTCCGTGAACGCTCTCACTCCGTATTGATTGATGAACTGGATGGCGCCACCGGTCCAGGGCGCATAGCCAATGCCGAAGATGCTGCCGATGTTGGCGTCTTCCACCGTGCGCAATACGCCTTCCTCGAGGCAGCGCACCGTTTCAATGGCCTGAATGAACAGTATCCGGTCCTTCAGCTCCTGCAGTTCGACTGCCCGAGCCTTGCCGCTATCCACGAACAGGTTTTCCAGTTCCGGCCAAAGGTGTTTTTTGCCACTGGCGGGGTAGTCGTAGAACCCGGCGCCCGAGGCTTTGCCCTTGCGCCCGTGCTCGTTGACCATGGCATCAATCACCGCCTCAGCCGGGTGGGGGGTCCAGGTGCCGCCTGCCGCCTCGGTGTCTTTCTTGCTCTGGTCCCGGATGTGCTGCATAAGGGTCATGCTGACTTCGTCCGAGATCGCCAGAGGTCCCACCGGCATGCCGGCCAGTAGTCCTGCATTCTCAATGCTGGATGGGTGGATGCCTTCGCCCAGCATGCAGATGCCTTCATTGACAAAGGTGCCAAAAACCCGGGAAGTGAAGAATCCCCGGCTGTCATTCACCACCACCGGGATCTTGCCGATCTGCTGAACGTAGTCGAACGAGCGTGCCAGCGTTTCATCAGAGGTTTTCTCGCCGACGATGATTTCCACCAGTTGCATCTTGTCTACCGGTGAGAAGAAATGCAGGCCAATAAAGTTCTCGGCGTTCGCGGAGGCCTCGGCGAGTTGGGTGATGGGGATAGTGGACGTGTTGGAGGCGAAGATTCCGTTGTTTACCAGCTTCGGTTCAGCTTCCTGGGTTACCCTGGCTTTCAGTTCGCTGTCTTCAAAGACGGCTTCGATTACCAGATCGCAGCCTTCCAGATCATCCGCAGAATCCGTGGCTTTGATGCGCCCGAGGATCTCTGCCTTCTGCGTTTCGCTCATCCGGCCACGGCTGACTTTCTTGGCCAGCAATTTCTCGGAGTAGCTCTTGCCTTTTTCGGCGTTCTCCACGGAGACATCTTTCAACACCACGTCGATTCCCCGCGTGGCTGTGGAATAGGCAATACCTGCGCCCATCATGCCGGCGCCAAGCACGCCAACCTTGCGGAAGGTTTCTTTCTCGACGCCATCGGGCCGGCTGCCGCCCGCCTTGATGGCGTTCAGCTGGAACCAGAAGGTGCCGGTCATGTTCTTGGCGACCTGGCCGATCACCAGCTCGGCAAAATACCGGGTCTCGATCAGGCTACCGTTGTCGAAATCCACCTGGGCTCCCTCGACGGCCGCGGAGAGAATGCGTTCCGGCGCCGGATAGCAGCCTTTGGTTTTCTGCTTCAGCATGGCCGGTGCGATGGCCAGTTTCTGGGCCATGGCGGGATGGTGAGGCGCCCCGCCAGGAAACTTGAAGCCTTTCTGGTCCCACGGCTGGTGACACTTGGGATTGGCATCGATGAATGCCCGGGCCTTGGTGATCATGTCGTCGGCAGAATCGGCCAGTTCGTCGACAATGCCAGCCTTAAGTGCGGCCTCGGGGTTCACCTTTTTGCCTTCCATCAGAAACGGGAAGGCTGCCTCAAGACCAATCATCCGGGGCAGTCGCTGGGTTCCGCCACCGCCGGGAAGCAGGCCCAGCGTCACCTCCGGCAAGCCCAGTTGAATGCTGACGTCGTCAATCGCCACGCGATGGTGGCAGGCCAGGGCGATCTCCAGACCACCGCCCAGGGCAGAGCCGTTGATAGCGGCCACCACGGGTTTGCCGGTGGTTTCGAGGAAGCGCATGTGGGCTTTCAGGCCGTTGACCATGTCCTCAAAGGTTTTGGCGTCGGCCTGTGTGACCTTGTGCAGCTCTGTCAGATCGCCGCCGGCAAAGAAGGTTTTTTTGGCTGAGGTAATGATCACGCCGCGGATGTTGTCCAGGTCATCTCTTACTTTCGCTGCCGTCTCCGAGAGGGCGTCCCGGAAAGTGGCATTCATGGTGTTGGCGGACTGGCCCGGCATGTCGATGGTGAGGGTCAGGATCTGATCTGAACCCAGTTCGTAACGGATGGCACTCATAATCGGTTCTCCTTGAAAAGTGGACGGGTTCAGACGCGCTCAATGATGGTGGCAATGCCCATGCCGCCACCAACGCAGAGGGTAGCCAGGCCGTAGCGCAGTTCACGCCGCTCCAGCTCATCCAGCAAGGTGCCAAGAATCATGGCGCCGGTGGCACCAAGCGGGTGGCCCATGGCGATGGCGCCGCCGTTCACGTTCACTTTTTCGTCGGGAACCGAGAGTTCCCGCTGGAAGCGCATCACCACGGACGCGAAGGCCTCGTTCACTTCAAACAGGTCAATCTGGTCGGCGGTCATGCCCGCTTTTTCCAACGCTTTGCGCGCCGCCGGCGCAGGACCGGTGAGCATGATGGTTGGATCGGTGCTGGTGACGGCTGTGGCAACGATGCGGGCGCGTGGTGTCAGGCCCATGGCCTTGCCCTTGGCTTCGCTGCCGATCAGCATGGCGGTGGCGCCGTCGACAATACCGGAGGAGTTACCGGCGTGATGCACGTGGTTGATCTTCTCAACGTAGTGGTACTTCTCCCGTGCGACACCGTCGAAGCCCATTTCACCCATCATCTGAAAGGAGGGTTTGAGGCCACCCAGGCTCTCCAGCGTCGTGTTGCCGCGCACATGCTCGTCACGGTCGAGGATCACGACACCGTTCTGGTCCGTGACGGGAATAATGGATTTTGCAAAGTAGCCGTTCTGCCATGCATTAGCGGCTTTCTGCTGGGATTTCACCGCAAAGCCATCGACATCTTCACGGCTGAAGCCTTCAAGCGTGGCTATCAGGTCTGCGCCGATACCCTGGGGCATGAAACCGGTATGCAGGTTGGTTTCCGGGTCCGTGGCCCAGGCTCCGCCGTCAGAGCCCATGGGTACCCGCGACATGGCCTCCACGCCACCGGCAACCACCATGTCCTCCCAACCGGAGCGTACTTTCATGGCGGCCAGGTTAACGGCTTCAAGTCCGGACGCGCAGAAACGATTGAGGGTAACGCCGGCCACTTTTTCATCCCAGTCGGCCGCCAGAGCGGCTGTCTTGGCGATGTCCGCACCCTGGTCGCCAACGGCGGTCACGCAGCCCATTACGATGTCATCCACCTGGGCGGTGTCCAGGCTGTTCCTCTCCTGCAGCGCGTGGAGCACTGTGGTCAACAGCGTGATGGGTTTGACGCTGTGAAGTGATCCGTCTTTTTTTCCACGCCCTCTGGGGGTGCGGACTGCATCGAAGATATACGCCTCGGTGGTCATTGCTTGTCCTCTGGTCATATTGTTTTCGGAATTGATTTACCGATGACACAACCATAGCCCGTTGCGACCAGGGGGTGTAATGACGCGGGCTGCCAATCGCATTGGCGAAATTGCTCAGGAACCATGACAAGGCGGGAGGTGGCTTCTATGGTGTTAGAAACCGCAGACGAATTCAGGAGGCGAAAGCCATGTCTCTGCGAGATGCGATCGACAACTTTTACGAACGACTGGTGGTGGATGCCATTGAGGCAACGCGGGAGGAGTCCGACACGGCGGATTATCTTATCGATGTGATGTGCGTGGCCCTGAACCGCCTTCCAACGCGGTATTATCGCCATTCAATCGATATGATGTTCTACCTGGCCGACGAAGAACTCAAGGGGATGAAACAGAAATCCCTGGCCGCCGTTAAGGAGGCCAGGGACTTCGTTAAAGAGCACCAGCGGGAATAAACCGCAGGGTGCTTCAGGCCTGGTTCAGGTTGGCAAGGGCCTTGTTCAGGCGCTCGGCCAGCTCTGTGTTTGCGTCTTTGCCGATTCCGGCCAGGCACCAGCTCGCGAGCAGCTTTTCCACGTCCTGCATTTGATCATTGCCGTTGTCGGCGGATCCCATGCCATCAGCCAGGCGCCGTACCTGTATTTCCATGCGGCGCTGCTGGTCGGTTTCGGGTGAGGGGACGCCGCACAGAATTTCCGCCCGTATCACCAGCTCGGCCGGATCACTGGCGTCTGAGGCATCCGCCAGCGCGGTCCAGTGTTGGGGCACGGAATCATTGGCGGTTTCGCCCGTTGTGGCAGCCATTACAAGAGACTGCCACGATGCCATTTTTGCCCGAAGCTTCAGCTCGGAAAGCGCCTTGTTCAGCCGCTGCTTTTCCTGCTGAACCTGCTCTCTGACGCCCTTGGACAGGTTTGACTCGTCGATTCCACGAAGCGTCGCAAGGGCCGCCGTTACTGACTCCTCATGACTGTCTGAGGATGCCTCGGCAACCTGCTCCAGAGCAGCCTGCGCTGACTCGTCGGCGGCCCGCGATGCCTGCTGCTGTTCTGTGCGCTCGGCATCGCGGCGGGCAAAGATTTGATCGCAGGCCTTGCGGAAAGCCTGCCATAGTTTGCGGTCTTCCCGGTGACGGGTAATGCCGATCGCCTGCCAGTCCCCCTGCAGGGCCTTGGCCTGATTCATGGCCTCCTGGAGTGGTTCGTGGTCAACCAGAGCCTCGGCCTTTTCGACAATCGCCTGTTTCAGTGCTTCGTTTTTCCGGCGCTCCTCATCGAGTGGCGCCTCAAGCTTCTTGAGCAGTTCATCGAAGCGTTTCTGGACGGCACGATTGTCCCGGAATTCCACGGGCCACGCTTCTTTCCACTCCTGGCGCGCTGTCTGGTGGATTCGCTCTGCGGCTTTCCAGTCGATCGATGACCAGTCGGCATTGTTGAGGAAACTCTCAAGTTGCTCGCAAATGGCGGATCGCTTCTCCAGATTGGCCTGTTTCAGGCCGGACTTCGCAGAAAAGTAGGCTTTGCAAGGCTCATAGGCCTTGTCGGAGGCAGCTTTGAACCGGGACCAGAGGTTGCGGTCCGAAGAGCCGCCCAGATCGCGCCACTCATTCTGCAGTTCCTTGATTCGCTCCGCCTTGGCTTCTGGATCCATGGGTTGTTCTGCCAGGTATTCCATTTGCTCGCATAGGGCAATCTGCTTTGGCTGGGTGGCAAAGCCCTGCCAGTCCGAGAGTTCTCTTAATTGTCCGTTAAGGAGTTGCACCCGGGCCTGATAGGGTTTGGCGTGGCGCTGGTCCAAATCACGTAAATGTTGCTGGGCGGTTTTGAACAGCTGCTTCGATTCTTTGAGTTGCTTGGCCTCAAGTGCCGCTTCGAGCTTTTCGAGATCGGTTTCAAGGCGCTTCGCCAGGGCCCGCTGCTGCTCCTGGTCAACACGGGGCTGGGGCTTTGACCTGGGCTTACCGGCCAGCTTGCGCAAGGGCTCAAGCAGTGTGGGAATGGGGTACCCTTCCGGCCAGTTGATTTCCGCGATCAGAGTTTTTGCCTGCGCGCGCTGTTCTTCAGTAGCGTCGTCTTCCCCCTCTACCAAAGTACCGAGTTGGACAATGGCGTCCCGGTCCTGAGTGATCCGACGGATCGAACCGAGGTAATTGCGCAGCGCCAGCATCGCTGTTTCGTAGGACTTCTGTTCCTGCTTGTCCACGGCAGTATCCCGGGTCGCTTCCAGCCAGCGGTTTTCCTGGGTTTTCTGCAATGCATCCAGAGAGGCGAGCGAGGGCAGGGTCTCTGGCGGTTGGGCCTTGAGCTCATCCAGTGTGCGGGTAAGCAGGTCGAGCGTTTCTTGGCGCTGTAGCTGCTGCTCTCGCTGGCGCTTTTCCTCCTCCGCTGCAGATTGCAGGGTCGCAATGCGTTCTTTGCACTGGTGCACCGCTTCCAGGAATGCTTGCGCCTGTTCCGGGGTTGCGTGTTCTTCCACCTCTGTCCATTGTTTCAGCAGGGCATCAAGCCGGGCCTCGTAAAGTTTGGTGTCGTCGCTTTTTGCCTGGTCCCGCGCGTGACGGGTCAAGGTGGCAATGGTCTGGCTGATGCTGTCCAGTCGGGCCTGTTCTTCACGGCGTTGCTGAAGGGCCGATTTAACGGTTTGGTAGACCCCTTTGTCCCGGCCTTTGGCCTGTTTCTGTACTGCCTGGAGACTGGCTTCGTCGGTCAGTCTGCCGGCTGCGGTCTGTCGGATATCCGCTGTGACACCTTCCATCGCGAGTTTGGCCAGGAGACTTTGCGACGGAGAGCCCTCAAGGGCTGTAAGCTGTTCTTCTCTCTGGCTGGCCCGGGTATCCTCCTGTTCGACAGGCGCGGGCTGTACAGCTTTTCGTTGCTTAGGCGCTGCCTCGGGTGTCTTGCGGGATCTGAACAGTTTCTGGATGAACGCAGCCATAAAAGTATCCTTGGGTGTTGAAACCAGTTCACGGTGTCGGGCAAAGTTGGACCGCCACCGGCCATCGGCCTCCGGTTCGGAAGGCCGGGTAGTTTGACTGGTCAGCCTGGGATGCTGATCAGTCGGAAAATTTCGCGGCTAGTCTAGCGTTTTGTGTGCGTATGCGGAAAGGGTCTGTATGGCAAAACAGGAAAATCAGGACGATCAGGAATATAAGGCCCGGGCAACAGCGCTAAGATTGCTTGCCAGAAGGGAGCATAGCCGCTACGAGCTGAGTCTGAAACTGCGTCAGAGAAAGGTGTCGGGCGACATTATTGATGCTGTTCTGGATGACTATGAGAAAGAAGGCTGGCTCGATGATGACCGGTTTGCCGACGTTTATGCCCGCCAGAGAATGGATCTTGGTTATGGACCGCTCAGGATTCTGGGGGAACTTCAGCAACGAGGGGTGCATCGGACCCCGGAGTGCGTTGATGAAATGACTGAGGAAGATTGGTGTGAACGGGCTGTTGCCATCCGGGACAAACGGTTTGGGCTGGCGGATCTCAGTGAAGACTGGGATGAAAAGGTGCGTCAGGCGCGTTTTCTGAATCGTAGAGGTTATTCCGCTAGCCAGGTTGAAAGGGCACTGGAAGCCCGTGCCGACTAGACCACTTCGGGGAGACGCTTCAAAGGGTCGGGGGGATCATGCCCAGCTCTGCCGGCAAGCCAGCCCGGAGTTTTTCGTCCGGCTGCAGTCTGTCTGAAAGAACTCCGGCTTTCTGGCTTTCCTCCATCTGTACGATTTGCGCTTCCTGGTCTGGCGCAGGCGTCGCGGGTTCGTTGAGTCGGGCCAGGACATCGTAATAACGCCGGATATTCTGAACGTAGATGACTGGCTCGTGGCCGCGGGCATAGCCAAAGCGGGTCTTGGTATACCACTCCTTCTCAGCCAGCAGCGGCAGGAATTCCTTCACATCCATCCACCGGTCCGGGTCTTTTCCTGCACCTTCCGTCAGGCGACGGGCGTCCTCAAGGTGGCCAAATCCCACGTTGTAAGAGGCGAGGGCGAACCAGGTACGGTCTGGTTCGGGGATACGTTCGGGAATCTTCTCATGCACGATCCGGAAATACTTGGCACCGCCCTGGATGCTTTCCTCTGCATCCAACCGGTTGTTGATCCCGATGTGGCTGGCTGTGTTCTGCGTCAGCATCATCAGACCGCGGACGCCGGTGGGGGATACCGCGTTGGGACGCCAGTGGGATTCCTGGTAACCGATGGCCGCAAGAAGCCTCCAGTCCAAATCGAATTCCCTGGCATAGTCCCGAAACAGAGATTCGTACTTGGGCAAGCGGTTTTCGACGTGGTGCATGAAAGTGCGGGCGCCGACATAATTGAGTCGGTCCAGGTGCCCATAGAAGCGTTCGGCAATCTGGGCCAGGGTGCCGTCGGCCTCCAGGGTTTCGATGAATTGCCGGGCGGCTTTTGCCAGGGAATCATCTTGCGCCGACGGGAAAAACCAGGCCAGTTCGCCAGGTTCGCCAACCGCAAATGCCTCCTTGACCATTGGATAAAACACGTGGTTCAGATCAAGTTCGTTGGAGGAAACCATCGCATATGGAAATTCGCCGCTCTCGACCCGGGACAGAACCCCAGCAGCGTCCAGCCCGGGGTGCACTTGCCACTGAAGCTCCGAGATTTCTTCCCGGGCCTGATTCAGGCGATGTTCATGATTGCTGTCAGCCACCACGTGGAGGGGTTTTCCGGCCAGGTCTGCCAGTGATTCAGGGCGTTCCATTTCCCGGTTATAAACCAGTATCGATTGTGCGTTGATGCCGGTAGCCACGGTATGGTGCTGGCCGACCGCTTCCGGCTGGCTGGAGAGTCCCAGCATGCCCAGGTGGGCGTAGTTCTTCTCCAGCACTGACAAAATTTCGGTATTGTCCTCGGCGACCCGGATCCGGAGTTTCACGCCCAGCTCGTTGGCGAACAGTTTGGCCAGTTCATAGTCGTAACCGGTTGGGCCGTCCTCACTTTCCACATAGATAGAAGGTGCTGTACGGGTAATGACATGCAGCACACCCTCCTCCCGAATTTCCTGGAGAGTGCTGGGCTGTGAACATCCGGTCAATGTCAGGGCCGCGCCAAGGAGGCAAGCTATCTTGGCGGATGCGCCTGTAAATGCAGCAAAAATTCTGGGCAAGTCCCGAGTCTCCGTCACGGCTGGATCATCTGGTTGCTTTACCGATGGCGACTTGGCAACCCTCGCTATCCTGAGTGTGGAAATCCGTTCCACATTGCCAATGATCCTTGGTGGTGGATGTCCGGTCAATAAATCTGGTTAATTAATATGCAAAACAATGTCAATTGTGCGGTCGGGGATTAACGCTTCAAGCGCTGTATCCCGAACCCGCTTTCGAGTATCATGGCGGCCTTTCAAATTGCACCCAGACTTCCCCGTTTCGCGCGATACAGGTTGATATCATGCTTGAACTTCGCGGCGCACCCGCGCTCTCGCCATTCCGTTCCCGCAAACTGCATTCCCGGATTCAGGATATCGTGCCTGAAGTCGAACACGTTTATGCAGAGTTCATGCACTTTGTCGATCTGGAGGCGGACCTCTCCGTCGCAGAGCAGGCTATTCTGGACCGGCTACTGACCTATGGCCCGAGTGTGCCGGTGGAAGAGCCGGACGGGGTGCTCTTTCTGGTGGTTCCGCGCCCGGGAACCCTGTCACCCTGGTCAAGCAAGGCAACGGACATTGCCCGAAATTGCGGCCTTCGTCAGATACACCGAATCGAGCGGGGCACGGCTTATTACATTCGTTCCGGTCGGAAGCTGGGGCTTGAACAGCGTGAGAAGATCGCAGCACTGCTGCATGACCGCATGACCCAGAAGGTCTTCCATGAAATGGGCGGTGCGGAGTTGTTGTTCAGTCATGAAGAACCGCGCCTTCTTGGTCGGGTTCCTGTTCTGGCGGGTGGCCGCGATGCGCTGGTTGAGGCGAACTCACGCCTGGGGTTGGCGCTCGCCGAAGATGAAATCGACTACCTGGTGAAGTCTTTCACGGATCTTGAAAGGGATCCGACCGATGTTGAGCTCATGATGTTTGCACAGGCGAACTCCGAGCACTGTCGTCACAAGATATTCAATGCGTCCTGGGATATTGACGGCGAAGGCCAGGAAAAATCTTTGTTCGCCATGATCCGCAATACCTTCGAAATGAACAGCGAGGGCGTTCTCTCGGCGTACAAGGATAACGCCTCTGTTATCCGGGGCAGCCGGGGTGGCCGCTTCTTCCCGGATCCGGAGACCGGGGTCTACGGGTACAACGAGGAAGATATTCATATCCTCATGAAGGTAGAGACGCACAACCACCCCACGGCGATTGCCCCGGCGGCCGGTGCGGCAACGGGTTCCGGCGGCGAAATTCGCGACGAGGGCGCAACCGGGCGGGGCTCCAAGCCCAAGGCAGGTCTGACCGGCTTCACAGTTTCCAACCTGAACCTGCCGGACGACCCCCAGCCATGGGAAATCAATTATGGCAAACCGGAGCGGATTGCTTCAGCTCTGGATATCATGATCGAAGGCCCGATTGGCGGCGCGGCGTTCAACAACGAGTTCGGTCGTCCCAATCTGGCCGGTTATTTCCGCACCTTTGAAGAGAAAGTGCCGGGTGCCGCTGGCGAGGAAGTCCGCGGTTACCACAAGCCGATCATGATTGCCGGCGGTCTCGGCAATATTCGTGAAGAGCACGTGGAGAAGGGCAATATCCCGGTGGGTGCCAAGCTCATCGTGCTGGGTGGCCCCTCGATGCTGATTGGCCTCGGTGGCGGGGCGGCCTCGTCCATGGATTCCGGATCCAGTAACGAAAACCTGGACTTCGCGTCGGTTCAGCGGGATAACCCGGAGATGGAGCGTCGCTGCCAGGAAGTCATCGACCGTTGCTGGCAGATGGGGGACCAAAACCCGATCGCGTTTATTCACGATGTTGGTGCCGGCGGTCTTTCCAATGCCATGCCGGAACTGGTGAAAGATGGCGGCCGCGGCGGCAAATTCGAGCTTCGCGACATTCCCAGTGACGAGCCGGGCATGTCACCGCTGGAGATCTGGTGTAACGAATCCCAGGAACGGTATGTGATGGCCGTGGCTCCGGAAAATCTGGAGCGGTTTGACGCCCTTTGCCGTCGGGAACGTTGCCCCTATGCCGTGATTGGTGAAGCGACAGAGGCCCACCACCTGGAGTTGGGCGATTCCTACTTCGGCGACAAGCCGGTGGACCTTCCGATGGAAGTGCTGTTTGGCAAGCCGCCCCGTATGCACCGGAGCGTCAGTCGCGCTTCCTTTACCAAGCCAATCTTCGACTCCACCAAAATCGACCTGGACGACGCCATTCGCCGTGTTCTGCGTCTACCATCGGTTGGTTCCAAGAGCTTTTTGATCACCATCGGTGACCGGACCATTACCGGCCTGGTAGCACGGGACCAGATGGTTGGGCCCTGGCAGGTCCCGGTTGCCGATGTCGCCGTTACCGCTACGTCCTTCGATGTCCGGACGGGAGAGGCTATGGCCATGGGCGAGCGAACGCCGGTTGCAACGATTGATGCCCCGGCGTCCGGCCGCATGGCGGTGGGTGAAGTCATTACCAATATGGCCGCCGCGCCGATCGGTAAATTGTCGGATATACGGTTGTCGGCGAACTGGATGGCGGCTGCCGGACACCCGGGTGAAGATGAAAATCTTTATGAGACGGTTCGCGCGGTAGGCATGGAGCTGTGCCCGGAACTTGGAATCACGATTCCGGTGGGCAAGGACTCCATGTCCATGAAGACCATGTGGGAAGAAGACAACGGCGAGCAGAAGAGCGTAACCGCACCGCTTTCACTGATCGTTAGTGGCTTTGCCCCGGTAACCGATGTTGCCAGAACGCTGACACCCCAATTGGTTAAAGATGCTGGTGAGACGGATTTGATCCTGGTGGATCTTGCCGCGGGCCAGAACCGCCTGGGTGGTTCGGCTCTGGCTCAGGTTTACCGTCAGGTCGGCGCCGTGGCACCGGACCTGGATGATCCAGAGGACATCAAGGCTTTCTTTGCGGTGATCCAGGGTCTTAACTCTGACGATAAGCTGTTGGCTTATCATGACCGTTCCGATGGTGGCCTGTTCGTCACATTGGCCGAAATGTGCTTTGCCGGCCACTGTGGCGTTGATATCAAGCTGGACGGCTTGGCTGAGGATCGCAGTCAGTTTGCCAGGGAACTGTTTAACGAAGAGCTGGGTGCGGTCATCCAGGTGCGCAGGGAAGACACGGGCTTTGTTCTGCAGCAGTTCTCTGCCGCGGGTCTGGGTGATTACATCAGCGTGATTGGCAGCCCGAACGACACCGACAGTCTTCGCCTCACTTTTGAGGGTGGCATCGTTGTGGATGAACCTCGTGTAGAGCTTCAGCGTCTTTGGGCAGAAACCAGTTACCGAGTTCAGTCTCTGCGGGATAACGCCGATTGTGCCCGTGAAGAATTCGATAATCTGCTGGATGTGGAAGATCCCGGCCTTCATGCCGAGCTTACCTACGACATCAACGAAGACGTGGCGGCCCCCTATATCAACAAAGGCATCCGACCGAAGGTTGCGGTTCTGCGAGAGCAGGGCGTGAATGGCCAGGTCGAAATGGCGGCTGCCTTTGATCGCGCCGGTTTCGATTCTGTCGACGTGCATATGAGCGATTTGCTCTCCGGTCGGGTTACGCTGGATGGTTTCAATAGCCTGGTTGCCTGTGGCGGCTTCTCATACGGCGACGTTTTGGGCGCTGGTGAAGGTTGGGCCAAATCGATCCTCTTCAGTGATCGCGTCAGGGACCAGTTCGCGGCATTCTTCAATCGCCAGGACACTTTGGCGCTGGGCGTGTGCAATGGCTGTCAGATGCTGTCTAATCTGCACGAACTGATTCCCGGCAGCGAGGGCTGGCCTCGTTTTGTCCGCAACCAATCGGAACAGTTTGAAGCAAGGCTGGCCATGGCTGAGGTGATGCCGTCGCCTTCTGCGTTCATGGATGGCATGGCCGGATCCCGTATGCCGATTGCGGTAGCTCATGGCGAAGGCAGGGTTGAATTTGCCAGCGGCACATCCGCAGAGGCGCTCTCCGAGAACGAGCTCGTGGCTCTGCGCTACGTGGATAACCGGGGGCAGGCAACGGTTCGTTACCCCTATAACCCGAACGGATCGGAAGCCGGAATTACCGGTGTTACCACTCGCGATGGAAGGGTTACCATCATGATGCCGCATCCCGAGCGGGTGTTCCGAGCTGTTCAGCATTCCTGGCGGCCGTCAGAATGGCAGGAGGACGGTTCCTGGATTCGCATGTTCCGAAATGCGAGACGCTGGTTCGGTTAATCCTCAGCGTCAGGAAGAGCCGGTTTTGGATGCGTTCAACATGAGCGTTCACTCCAAAGCCGGCTTTTTTATTGGCTGCCCCGTTTCCGGGCGTTTTTCAAGGGAAAAAATTGGCGAAATTGGCAAAAATCCCCTTGACTCAGTATTTTTATGCACATTGCTGCTGCCTTCTTGTTTGTTCTGTGCACAAAGACCGGGAAATCGGTTCAACTTTTGCGCAAAATTCATAACCTATTGAAAAGTAAAGATTAAATGAATCGGGTGATTTTGTCGCCAATTTAACGAAAGTGCAGTGATTACGGGGTTTGGGGCCGTGTTCCCAAAAACTTTCCCCAGAGTTATCCACAGAATCTGTGGGTAAGTGTCTAAGCCATTAATCTGTACAAAAAATATCCGATCCGGAGGAGGGTTTGCTATGTACAAGCTGTGTTATTTCGTTCCGGAAACCCACGTAGAGCAAACCAAGCAGGCCTTGTTTGATGCCGGAGCTGGCCGTATCGGCGATTACGATTGCTGTGCCTGGCAATGTCTTGGACAGGGCCAGTTTCGCCCGCTAGATGGAAGCGACCCGTTTATTGGCAAAGCCGGTGCGATTGAAGCGGTAGACGAGTACAAGGTTGAGCTGGTCTGTGCCGACGAGCTGATACGGGAGGCTCTCGCAGCGCTTAAGCGGGCTCATCCCTATGAGGAGCCCGCTTACGAGGTTTATCGGATGGCGGAGTTATAGGTTGCGGCTTTATTTACGGTCTTTTGCCATGGGGTGGCGTATGTCGCTCACATGGACGTCGAAAGATTCGCGCCTGTAGTCGGCCAGGAACAGCTCGAGGGTTCGCTTCACGGTTGGAAAAGAGATCTCCTCCCAGGGAATCTCGTCGAGGCCGAAAAGCCTGGATTCCAGGGACTCTTCACCGGCGCCGAATTGCCCGTTCTTCAGGGTGGCTCGGTAGAACATATGAACCTGATTGATGTGTGGCACATCGATAATCGAATAGAGCCCCTCAATGTTTACTTCAGCGAGAGCCTCCTCCATGGTTTCACGTTCGGCGGCTTCAATGGTGGTTTCTGCGTTCTCCATGAATCCAGCGGGCAGCGTCCAGTAGCCATAGCGCGGTTCGATCGCTCTTCGGCACAGCAGTATCTGCCCCTCCCATACGGGAACGGTTCCGGCGACAATGCGCGGGTTCTGGTAATGTATGGTATCGCAGCTTACACAGACATAGCGGTGCCGGTTATCGCCCTCGGGGATGCGTTGTTCAACCGGCTGGCCGCATGTGCTGCAGTACTTCATGATTTTCCCCGTATACTGAATTGGTTTGGTAGTCAGTTTAACGATCCCGGCTGCCTCTGTCTCATCCAACCTCCGGATGTAACGTGGAGACGAACATTGCGTGATTTACTTGCCGAGCGACTCGCCGGCTATGCGCCGCGGCAGCTGGCGCTGGATTATCCCGAGGCCGGGATTCTGGTTCCGATAACCGATGATCACCGAAACCCTGAAATGATCTTTACGCTCAGGTCTGAAAATCTGTCCACCCATCGCGGACAGGTAGCTTACCCTGGCGGTAAGCGGGATCCCGGGGACCCATCTCTGGCAGCAACTGCGTTGCGTGAAACCCACGAGGAAATTGGGCTGCCGCCGGAGCAGGTCCAGATTATTGCGCCGCTCAGCCAGGTGATGTCCCGTTATGGAATTCTGGTTACTCCGTACGTCGGTGTCATTCCCGGGGATCATCCTCTGGAGCCGAATCCTCACGAGATCGAAAGTGTATTTCGAGTGCCTCTCTCCTTTTTTCTGGAGGACCGGCGAGAGCGCACGGATGCTCTGAACTTTCTCAACCATACCTTTTACGTTCCGTGTTATCGGTGGGAACGTTACGAAATCTGGGGGCTGTCGGCCGTGGTTCTGGTTGATTTCCTGAACGCTGTGTACGATGCCGGAATTGACTTGCTTGAACCGCCTGAAGGAGGCTGACATGTTTTACCAGTTGAATGACCGAACGCCGGAATTGTCGGGTGAGGGGCACTTCGTGGCTGACAATGCGTCGGTGATAGGCAACGTGAGACTCATGGACAATGCCAGCGTCTGGTTTAACGCCGTTATCCGCGGGGACAATGAGTTGATCACCATAGGGCCGGAAACGAATATCCAGGATGGCTCCGTTCTGCACACCGACCCGGGTATGCCGCTTACGCTTGGAAGGGGCGTAACGGTCGGCCACAAGGTCATGCTTCACGGCTGTGAGATCGGAGACTATTCGTTGATTGGCATCAACGCGGTTGTACTTAATGGAGCGAAGATCGGCAAGCATTGCCTGATTGGTGCCAACGCCCTCATTCCAGAGGGAATGGAGGTACCGGATGGCTCCATGGTTGTTGGCTCTCCCGGCAAGATCAAGCGGGAGCTGAACGACAACCAGAAAAAGATGCTCGAAATGAGCGCGCAACACTACGTGCAGAATGCGGCCCGGTATGTCGATGAACTCAAGCCCTGCGAGCCGAAGAAATGAGT
This sequence comes from Marinobacter salsuginis, assembly GCF_009617755.1. Taxonomy (NCBI): domain Bacteria; kingdom Pseudomonadati; phylum Pseudomonadota; class Gammaproteobacteria; order Pseudomonadales; family Marinobacteraceae; genus Marinobacter; species Marinobacter salsuginis. The sequence goes on along the minus strand of NZ_BGZH01000002.1, from coordinate 1,604 downwards.
GTCGCTGATAAAGTGCGTTCACCCTGCGTGAGCATCTGTGCACTGGATGAGAATGATGTCTGTGTCGGGTGTCATCGGAGCGGGGACGAAATCACCCGCTGGACCCGAATGGATAACGAAGAACGTCGCGAAGTGCTACGAAAGGTGTCGGAGCGAGAAAAGAGATCCCTGATTCACGGCTAATAGAGGTGCTGGCAGATCATGACTGACTCAGTTCGAATTGGTACACCACTTAAAGGTAATGCTTTCAGGGTTCTGTTTTGTGGATCCGGTGAGCTCGGAAAAGAAGTTGTTCTCGAGTTGCAGCGCTATGGCGTTGAAGTGATCGCGGTCGACCGTTATGCCGATGCGCCTGCCATGCAGGTGGCCCATCGAAGTCACGTTATCGATATGTTGGATGGCGCCAGCCTGCGCCGCGTCATCGAGCAGGAAAGGCCAAATCTGATTGTTCCTGAGATTGAAGCCATAGCAACGCCGGAACTGGTTAAGTTGGAAGAAGAGGGGTACCAAGTTATCCCAACCGCCAGAGCGGTGAACCTCACAATGAATCGTGAGGGAATTCGTCGCCTTGCGGCCGAAGAGCTCGGATTGCCAACCTCACCATACCGCTTTGCAGGTTCCCGGGAGGAGTATCTTGCTGCCGTTCAGGAAATCGGCCTGCCCCTGGTCGTTAAGCCGGTGATGAGCTCCTCGGGAAAAGGGCAAAGCACGGTCAAGACCGAAGGTGACATTGAGGCCGCGTGGGAATATGCGCAATCTGGCGGGCGAGCTGGCAAAGGAAGAGTGATCGTTGAGGGTTTCGTGGACTTCGATTATGAGATAACTCTTCTGACTGTAAGGCACCGGGATGGAGTTTCGTTTTGTGAGCCCATAGGGCATCGTCAGGAAGACGGAGACTACCGTGAGTCGTGGCAACCTCAGCCGATGGCGCCGCTGGCCTATGAGCGCTCGGCTGAAGTTGCCCGTGCTGTGGTGGAAAATCTCGGCGGATATGGCATCTATGGCGTCGAGCTATTCGTTAAAGAGGATAACGTCTGGTTCTCTGAGGTATCGCCACGCCCTCATGATACCGGGTTGGTAACCCTTGTTTCCCAGGACCTTTCCGAGTTTGCACTCCATGCACGGGCTATTCTGGGGCTGCCTATCCCCTCTATCCGTCAGACCGGCCCGTCAGCTTCGGCGGTGATTCTCCCCGAGGGGGATTCAGCAGAAGTCTCTTATACAGGGTTGGAGTCCGCGCTATCGGAGCCGGATACCCAGTTGCGCCTGTTCGGAAAGCCAGAGCTAAAAGGGCGTCGTCGAATGGGGGTTGCGCTTGCGAAGGGTGCCTCAATAGAAGAGGCGCGGAAAAAGGCGCGCGATGCTGCGCAATCGGTTATCGTTGAATTATGAATCTTTCTTGGAATTGGGTGTCAAAAATCGGCTTGGTGAGGTTTTTCGAAAAAAATTCGAAGCAAGCGTTGACACCTCCTGAGAGGTCTGTAGAATGCGCATCTCTTTCGAGGGGCAAGCCACTTAGGCGGCTCCAGATTCGAAAGGCAACCGTTTGAAAGTATTGAAGAAAACGAGTTTTAAAATTCTTCAAATAAACGGTTGACAAGGCA